>DATLLC010000216.1:0-41181 GCA_035538015.1 Vicinamibacterales bacterium | reverse complement strand
GATCGGGCGCCGTGTTGCAGCGCGGCCAGCTCCGGATAGAGCGCCCGCACGAAAAGGTGAGGCGGCGCCGTCACCTCGCCGAACCGCGATCCGACGATGAGCGGTCGTTGGAGCAGCCAGGTCTCGCGGATCGTGCGGTACTCCGCGGCGGTCACGAACGGCTGGTCGGCCAGCGTGAACATCGCCGCCTCACTGTCCCCAGCCAGGTGCTCGACACCGGTTCGAAACGAGCTGCCCATGCCGGTCGCGAAATCCGGGTTCAGGGCATGGCGGACCGGCAGCCCGTCCAGGGCATCCGCAATGAACCTGTGCTCGTGCCCCGCCACCACCACGACCTCGTCATACCCGCTGTCGCACAGGTGGCGCGCCGTCCGCCGGACGATAGGCTCGCCGCCCAGGGGAAGCAGCAGCTTCGGCACACCCATCCGCGTGGACGCCCCGGCTGCCAGTAGAACCGCGCTCAACATCCCAGGAGTCTAAACTGCCGGCTGCCGGTTCCCGGTTCCCGGCTGCCGGTTCCCGGTTCCCGGTTCCCGGTTGCCGGTTGCCGAAGTATTATCGTGTTCCCCGAGAGCGCCCCCCCGCTCGCCGTGGCGGGCAGGTCCCGGGTTCATCCCGTCCCAGGAGGTATGCCCCGTGATACCCGCAGCTTTTGATTACATCCGCGCCGGTTCGGCCGATGACGCCTTCGCGCAGTTACAGCGACTGGGCGGCGACGCGCGCGTGCTGGCGGGCGGCCAGAGTCTGATTCCGGCGATGCGCTTTCGCCTGGCCAGGCCATCGGTCCTCGTGGACATCAATGCCATACCGGAGCTCCGGACGATTCGACTGGACGATCAGGCGCTGGCCCTTGGTGCCATCGCGCGCGACAGCGATGTGGAGCGCGCCTCGTGGATCACCGAGCGGAAGTGGCGCCTGCTCCACGATGTTTCTCGGGTCGTCGCCGATCCCGTCGTCCGGCAGCTGGGAACGGTCGTCGGGAGCCTGTGCCACAACGATCCGTCCGGCGACTGGCCGGCAGCGGCGCTGGCCGCACGCGCGGTGATCGTGGTTCGCGGCAAGGCCGGGTTGCGCACCGTCCCGATCGACCAGTTCCTCGTGGACAGCTTCACGACCTCTGTCGAGGAAGGCGAGATGGCAGTTGCGGTGCGCTTCCCCGTACCTGACGACCGCACGGCCGGCGCCTACCAGAAAGTGGAGCGCAAAGTCGGCGACTTCGCGACGGCGGCCGCGGCGGTCCAGCTCTCGCTCAACGCCGACGGCACCGTCCGCGAGGCGGGGATTGCGCTGTCGGCTGCTGGTCCCTGCGCTGTGCGCGTCGCCGAGGCCGAGGCCGTGTTGCAGGGCCAGAAGCCGACCGCGGAGCTGATTCGCGCGGCCGCCGACGCCGCGTCGAAGAAGAGCGAGCCCCAGGCCGACCTGCGCGGCAGCATCGACTACAAGAAGAACCTCGCCGGCGTGCTGGTCAGCCGCGGCCTCCGCCAGGCATTGGCGCATCTGGGGGTGCAGTCATGAAGGTCAGTGTCAAGGTCAACGGGGTCGCGCACGAGAGGGACGTCGAGCCACGCACGCTGCTGGCGTACTTCCTGCGCGAGCACTGCGGCCTCACCGGCACGCACGTCGGCTGCGACACCTCGAGCTGCGGGTGCTGCGTGGTCGTGATGGATGGCGACACGGCCGTCAAGTCGTGCTCGATGTTCGCGGCGCAGGCCGACGGTCACGAGATCACCACGGTGGAAGGGCTGGCGCAAGGCGGGGCGCTGCACCCGCTGCAGCAGGCGTTCTGGGATCAGCATGGGCTGCAGTGCGGCTACTGCACGCCGGGCATGCTGATGACCTCTTACGCACTGCTGAAGCACAAGCCGACGCCGACGGAGGCGGAGATCCGAGAAGAGCTGGCGGGGAACCTCTGCCGCTGCACGGGTTACAACAACATCGTCAAGGCGGTGCGGCAGGCGGCGGAGACGCTGCAGGGCTCGCCGGCACAGAAGTAGCCCCAACGGAGGCGCGTCATGAGCACAGGAACCACCGTCAAGGGCTCGGTCGGCGTGGCGATGAAGCGCAAGGAGGACCCGCGCTTCATCCAGGGCAAGGGCAACTACGTGGACGACCTCTCGTTCCCGGGCATGCTCTACATGGCGATCGTCCGCAGCCCCTACCCGCACGCGGAGATCGTGAACATCGACATCGCCGAAGCCGTGAAGGTGCCAGGAGTGAAGGCCGTGATCACTGGCAAAGACCTCGAGGCCGCGGGCCTCGGGTGGCTGCCGACGTTCCACGGCTATGACAAGCAGATGGTTCTGGCCATCGGCAAAGTGTTGTTCCAGTACCAGGAGGTCGCAGCCGTGTTCGCCGAGTCGCGCGGCGCCGCCGCCGATGGCGCCGAGGCCGTACAGGTCGACTATAACCCGCTGCCGGTCGTCGCCGATCCCTTCACCGCGAAGAAAGACGAAGTGCTGCTGCGCAACGACCGCGAGGCCAAGACCAATCACATCTACCACTGGGAGGTCGGCGACAAGGAGCGGACCGCGCAGGCGCTGGAGGCCAGTGACAAGGTCATCAAGCAGCGAATGTGGTTCCCTCGTTGTCATCCGGCGCCGCTCGAGCCGTGCGGCTGCGTCGCCCAGTTCGACACGATGGGGCGGCTCACCTTCCACGTCACGTCGCAGGCGCCGCACGTCTACCGCACAGCGATCACCATCGTGACCGGCATTCCCGAAGACAAGATCCGCGTCATCTCGCCGGACCTCGGCGGCGGCTTCGGCAACAAGGTGCCGGTCTACCCCGGGTATGTCTGCGCCATCGTCGGCGCGCTGAAGCTCGGGCGGCCGGTGAAGTGGATCGAGTCGCGGACCGAGAACCTCACGAGCACCGGCTTTGCGCGCGACTACCACATGGACGTGGAGATCGGCGCCAAGTCGGACGGTACCGTCACTGCGCTCAAGGTCTCCACCACCGCGGATCATGGTGCGTTCGACGCGGCCGCGGATCCCACGAAATACCCGGCCGGCATGTTCGGCATCGTCACCGGCAGCTATACATTTCCCGTCGCGCACGCGGAGGTGGACGCGTACTTCACGAACAAGGCGCCGGGGGGAATCGCCTATCGCTGCTCGTTCCGTGTTACCGAGGCGAGCTACGCGATCGAGCGCGGGATGGACATCCTGGCCGACGAGCTCGGCCTGGATCCGGTGGAACTGCGTCGCAAGAACTTCGTGAAGAAGGAGCAGTTCCCCTATCCGTCGGCGCTCGGCTTCACCTACGACAGCGGGGACTATCACCATACGCTCGACGTGGCCCTCGAGAAGATCGGTTACCAGGCGCTGCTGAAAGAGCAGGTGGAGAAGCGGGCCAAGGGCGAGCTGATGGGCATCGGCTTCTCGACCTTCACCGAAGTGGTGGGGGCGGGGCCGTCGAAGCACTTCGACATCCTCGGCATCAAGATGTTCGACAGCGCCGAGATCCGCATCCACCCAACGGGCTCTGGCATCGTCCGCGCCGGGACGAAGTCCCAAGGCCAGGGCCACGAGACTACGTGGGCGCAGATCGTCGCCGAGGAGCTGGGACTCGATCCGCAGAACATCATGGTGGAGGAAGGCGACACGGACACGGCGCCGTACGGCCTCGGCACGTATGCCAGTCGCAGCACGCCGGTGGCGGGCGCGGCGATCGCGATGGCCGCCCGCCGCATCCGCGAGCGCGCGCGCAAGATCGCCGCGCACCTGATGGAGGTGGGCGAGGGCGACGTCGAGTGGAAGGACTACAAGTTCCAGGTCAAGGGCGTGCCGTCGAAGAGCGTGACGATGAAGGAAGTGGCGTTTGCGGCCTACACCAACCCGGGCCCGAACGAGCCCGGCCTGGAAGCCACGCAATACTACGATCCACCCAACATGACCTTCCCCCACGGCGCCTACATCGCCGTCGTGGACGTCGATCGCGAGACCGGCGAAGTGAAGGTACGGCGATTTCTGGCAGTGGACGACTGCGGCACGATCATCAACCCGATGATCGTCGAAGGCCAGGTGCATGGCGGCCTGACCGAGGGCTTTGCCATCGCCTTCATGCAGGAGATCCAGTACGACAAGGACGGCAACAACCTGAACACCAACTTCACCGATTACCTTGTGCCGACCTCGCTGGAATCGCCGGCATGGGAAACGGCGAACACGGTGACGCCGAGCCCCCACCATCCGATCGGCGCCAAGGGCGTCGGGGAGAGTCCGAACGTCGGCAGCCCGGCCGCGTTCGTCAACGCCGTGATCGATGCCCTCTCGCCGCTTGGCGTGCGGCACATCGACATGCCGGTCACCCGCGACAAGGTATGGCGGGCGATCCGGGACGCGGAAGCGAAGAAGGACCGCCCGTGAACCTGCAGTACACGGGCGAGGAGATCATCCCGGCCGAGAGGGCCACGGTGTGGAAGGCCATCACCGATCCGGCCTGGGTCGGCCGCTGCCTGCCCGACGTGGTCGACGTCACGGTCCACGACCCCACTCACTTCGACGCGGTTGCGCAGGTGGGCGTGGGGCCGGTGCGCGGGAAGTTCAAGTTCAGGTTCGAGCTGATGCCGGGCACCGCCGGCGACCGCCTGGACATGAAGATCAGCGGCGGGGGGTTTGGCAGCGCCATCGATCTCACCGCCGGCGCCGACGTCATCGATGCCGGCGGCGGGACGACGAGGTTGAAGTGGAGCGGTCAGGCGATCGCACGCGGACCGGTCGCCGCCGTGGGCGGTCGTGTCCTCGACGCGCAGGCACAGAAGCTCATCTCGCAGACGTTCGCGAACGTGCGGGAGCGGCTCTCGACCCCCGCATGAGCATGGCGGCGGTTTCACGGTCCACGCTGCCCGAGCGGCTCTTCCAGCTGGGCGATCCGGCAGCGGCGGACCGATTCCTCGGGAGTGTCGAGTGGTGCGCCGTCTTCAAGGCGGCGACCAGCGAAAAGACCTTCGAGGCGTGGCTCCTGGTACAGCAGGCGTTAGAGCCACGGGTGGACGTGGCGGTGGGCCTCGTCCAGATTCCGGCAGGGCGCCAGGCGAGCGATCACATCGCGGCGCGTACGGGCATCCCGCACAAGAGCCCGCAGTTCATCCTCGTCCACCACTGCCAGCCGGTCGGGCACCTCGACGAGCGTGCCATCCAGCCCGAGCCGCTGAGCGCATTGCTGCGGGAGCGCCTGCCATCCACGATCGGCCCCCGCGTGGTCAACCCGCAAGTCGTATCGCTCGACGGCTACCGCCGGTTGCTCGAGGAGTTCGTCGCGGGGCGGTTACCGGAGGAGCGGTTTCAGTGGGCCTACCTCGATCGACTCGCCAAGGACGCGTCCTGGCGGGACGATGTGGCGTTTGGCAGGCTGACGTCGTTGTTCGACTACACGTGGGCCCGTGATTTCAGGCCCGCGCGAGTGATCGCGCACGAGTTCCAGGGGCAGATGACGGGGCGGCTGGAGCCGCTGAAGGACCGGGCGGCGCGGCTGCTTGCGGTGATCTGAGCGGGAGCAGCGGGCCATCCAGCCGTTGAGGGTCGCTTCGTTCGCCGAATCTGTGTAATCTGCCTGATCTGCGGATCAGACAAGGCCATGCTTAGTTTTGACGAGTTCTTCGATCGCGTCGCGGCGCTCACGCGCCAGGGCCAGCCCTTCGCGGTGGCCACCGTCGTGGCCCGCCGGCCGCCGGTCTCCGCACGCCTCGGCGACCGCGCCATCGTCTTCGCCGACGGGCGGATGGAGGGCTTCGTCGGCGGGGCCTGTTCCCGTGAAATCATCCGCAAACAGGCGCTCGAGGCCCTGAAGTCGCGGACCGCCCGCCTCGTCTGCATCAGCCCGGACCAGACCGAATTGTCCGAGCCGAGCGTCGATCGCGTAGTCGTGCCCATGACCTGCGCGTCGGAGGGCGCCGTGGACGTCTACGTCGAGCCCATCGTGCGGTCGCGCACCATCGTCGTCGCCGGCGTCACGCCGGTCGCCGATGCCCTGACCAGGCTCGCGCGCGCCATGCGCTACGAAGTCGTCCGCGTCGTCGATACGAGTGAGCAGGGAGACATCGAGGCCGATGCCCGGTTGCCGGGGACACGCGTGGCCACGCTCGACCTACTCCCCGCCGTGTTGGGCGACGCGCTCGCCAGCGGCGGCGACTGTGCGGTGGTGGTCGCCTCGCAAGGGCAGTACGACGAGGGCGCGCTCGAGGCGATTCTCCCTTCGGGCGTGTCCTACGTCGGGCTCGTCGCGTCGAAAAAGCGCGGCGCCACGGTTCGGGATGGGCTGTTCGCGTCCGGCGTGCCTCACGTCGATCGGCTGCGCTATCCAGCCGGCCTCGACCTCGGCGGCCGCAGCCCCGAGGAAGTGGCGCTGTCCATCCTCGGCGAGATCGTGCAGCTCGGCGCGCAGGCGGCGGGCGTCAGGGCCGAGCCGCCAGCTTCGGCGACATCGTCGGCCGCCGGCGGGCCCGCCGCGGGAGCGACGGCTGTGGACCCGGTGTGCCGTATGGACGTGGCCGTCTCGGGCGCCACACAGGTGGCCGAGGTCGGCGGTACGACCTATTACTTCTGTTGCGGCGGCTGCCGCGCACGATTCCTGAAGGATCCCCAGCGCTATCTCGCGCCCACGCCATGACCAGCGCCGCAGATATTCGTACCCGGTTCCGCGAACGCGGCTTCGTCGTCGACGACGCGTTCGCCACGTCACTCGAGATCATGCTCGCCCTGCAGAAGCCGCTGCTCATCGAGGGGCCGGCGGGCGTCGGCAAGACCGAAAGCGGGAAGGTCCTCGCCGAGGTCCTCGAGGCGCGCCTCATTCGGCTGCAGTGCTACGAGGGCCTCGATGCCATGGCCGCGCTCTACGAGTGGAACTACCCGCGCCAGATGCTCCACGCGCGGCTCAGCGAGTCGACCGGAGCCACCATCGCGCAACGCGAGGCCGAGATCTTCTCGGAGCCCTACCTGTTGAGGCGCCCGCTGCTGGAAGCGCTGACCGAGGATCGATCGCCGGTGTTGCTGATTGACGAAGTCGACCGCGCCGACGAGGCCTTCGAGGCGTATCTGCTGGAGGTGCTCGCCGAGTGGCAGGTGACCATTCCCGAGCTCGGCACGATTCGCGCCCGCCATCGGCCCCATGTCATCCTCACCAGCAACCGCACCCGCGAGCTGTCGGACGCGCTCCGCCGGCGCTGCTTGTACCTGTGGCTGCCGTACCCCTCTCTCGAGCAGGAGGTCGAGATTCTCCGCGCCCGGGTGCCGGGCCTGTCGGAGCGCCTCGCGGACCGCATCGCGCACCTCATGCAGGTGCTGCGGGGACTACCGTTGCAGAAGGCTCCCGGCGTCGCCGAAAGCCTCGACTGGGCGATGGCGCTGATGAGCCTTCATCGCGAGCACCTCGACGCGCGGACGCTCGAGCAGACACTCGGGTGCGTGCTGAAGGTCCACGAGGACCGCTCGATTGTCGTCGAGCACCGGGCGGCACTCGCTCCCTACCTGGCCGACGCGCCCGCAGCCTCTGAGGGCGGCGGGTACGGCCTGGCCACGGACTTCGGCGTCGGCACGGTCCTTCCGGGCCGCTGATGTATCCCTTCGGCGACCTGCCCGGCAACCTCGCCGCGTTCTGCGGTGTGCTCCGCCGCGAGTACGGGTTCCGCCTGGGTCCGGGCGAAATCAACGATGCCGCCCGCGTCCTCCAGCGTATCGACCTGACCGACCAGCAGCACGTGCGCGATGCCTGGCGTACCATTCTGAGCAGCAGCCGCGAAACGGCCATCGCATTCGACCGCGCCTTCGACGCGTTCTTCTTTCCAGGGCCTTCGGGCTCGCCGCAGGAGAGGCAGCCGCGTACGGAGCGTGCGGTGTCGAAGAGCGACGCCCCGACCAGCGCCGAACGGCGGCTCGCGGAGCAGGGGCCACACACCGCCGATGACGCGGATGATGACGACACGGGCAGGGGAGCCCCATCGGACGAGATGGCCGATGATGAACCGTCGGCCGAGGAACCGACCGCGCGCTCCCAGCGCGCTCGACGTGGAGGGTGTCGAACCGCTCGACGTGCGGCCGGTCTCCCCGGCCTGGCGAGATGCCGCACGGGCACTCGTCCGCCGGCTGCAGCTGGGGCTGTCGCGGCGGTGGCAGTCGGCGCCGCGAGGCCGTCGGTTCGACCTCCGCCGGACCTGGCGGGCCAGCCTCCAGACCGGCGGCGAGGCCGTCACCGCGCGCTGGCTTCGACGCGTGCATCGGAGCCCGCGCATCGTCGTCTTGATCGATGGCAGCCGCTCGATGATCGGCACGCAGGGACCGGCGCTCGATCTCGCGGTGGCGCTGGCCGGCGTCACCAGGCGCGTCGAGGTGTTCGCCTTCTCCACGGCCCTGACCTCGCTCACGCTGCACGCGCGCCGGGCCGGATCCGGCCGCCTGGTCAAGGTGTTCCTGAATCGCAACACCTGGGGCGGCGGCACCAGCATCGGCGCGAGCCTGCGCACTTTCCTCCAGCGGCACGGCGAACGCCACGTCACGCGCGAGACGCTGGTGCTGATCGTCAGCGACGGCCTGGATGTCGGTGAGCCGGAAGTCCTGCGCGACGCCATGCGCGAGATCCGGCGACGCGCGGCCGGCATCACCTGGCTCAATCCGCTCCTCGAAACGCCGGGCTACGAGCCGTCCTCCCGCGGCATGGTGGCCGCCCGGCCCCACATCACCACCTTCGCCGCCGTCTCCGACCCGGAAGGGCTGGCCCGTCTCGCCCGAATCGTGCGGCTCCGCCGATAGGCTGACAATTTCTGACGACGCCTGACAGGCGCCGTCAGGCCCGCGGCCGACCGTTGTGCAGATCCGACGAGGCGCATGCACGGGCGTCTGGCCTCATTCCTGCACTGGTGGCTGGCGATGACGCGGCTCCTCGAGCGTGCCCGATGGTTGGTGGCGGTGCCCTGGATTCTCTGCGGCGTGGGACTTGTCGCCCTGACCGCCAGGGAAGTCAAGGTGCGGTGGCTGCAGCCGCCGACACCGCCTGAGATCGTGCGCGACGTCACCGTACACAGCGTCAGCGACGAGCAAGGCCGCCGCGCGTCGTTCCGCATCCTTCTCTTCTCCGACGAGTTCCGCTGGAAGCTCGCCTCGTACGATGCCATCGAAGATGGTCCGTCCGCTCCGCACTTCTCGGAGGAGATGAAGAAGGTGCTCGACAGCGCAAAGGAGATCATCTGCGTAGGCGCGAGCTCCGAGGAGGTGCCCGGCGGGGTCAGCTTCAAGACCGGCCGGGCGCAGGAAGAATGGCGAGCCGCCCGGCGCGCCGACCGGATTGCGGCGTGGGTACGCCAGGCGCTGTCGCGGCCCGTCCCGGTGCGAAAACTCAACATCGGGCACCACGCACCCACCAGGGGGGCGCGCAACACGTCAGATCAGCGCCGCGTCGTGGTCATCCTCGTCCTCGAAAAGGACCAGGGCATCAATCTCGACGAATCCCTGCGCGCCGCGATGGCCGATGAGTCGGAGAGCGCGCCGCTCTTCGACTCGCTGCTCACCGACTATTCACTCGGTGCCGGAAAGGCCTTCACATGGGTGCCCTGAGCGATCTGCCGCCCGAGCTCATCGTCGGCTGGGCCCTGTGGGCGATTGGCGGCCTGCTGCTGACGATGTGGTTCGTGCGGCGCAGCGCCGCGACCCGGACTCGGGAGGTCGCGCCACCGATGCCCCCTGCAGCAGCAGCCCCACGACTGTCGAGTACCGATGCGGTCGCGGCGCAACCGCTGTCAGGCACGGACGCGGCCGCGGGCGGGCCGCTGGCCGGAATCCGCCCCGCCGCGGTGAGATCGCCCTCCGCCGCGAGCCCTCCCGACGCGTTCGCCGAGCTGCGCGCGCTGCTCGACCGCCCAGAGGAACCGCCGCGCACCTGATGATCTTCGGCGGAGGTTGAGCCAGAATGCGGCGGTGACCCCGACGCCACGGCTCATTGCTCTTCTCATCTCGGTGGCCGCGGCCCAGGCTGCGGCCCAGACCTCGCCCCTCGCCACGTGGCGCGCATCGCACGAACGGCAGATCCTCGACGAGCTCCTCCGCCTGGTGGCGATCCCGAATGTCGCCGGTCGCGACGCCGAGATGCGCCGCAATGCCGATCACCTCGCCGCGCTGTTCGAAAAGCGCGGGTTCACGGTGGAACGGACCGATGGAGCCGGCTCCCCCGTCGTGTTCGCGTCCCTCGACGTGCCGTCCCCGCGCGGCACGATCGTGCTGTACATCCACTACGACGGCCAGCCCGTCGACCCGACGGAGTGGACACGGTGCAAGCCCTTCGCGCCCTGCGTCTACGGTCCCACGGGCGAGGTGACGCTCGGACCGGACACGCCGATCGATCCGGAATGGCGCGTCTATGGCCGCTCCGCCTCCGACGACAAGGGGCCGATCGTCGCTGTCCTGAACGCCGTTGAGGCGCTCCGCGACACCCGGACGGGCCCGGCCTGGAACCTGCGCGTCGTGCTCGACGGCGAGGAAGAGGCTGGATCGGACAACTTCCGTCGCTTCGCTTCGGCCCGGGCCGAGGCCTTGAAGGGCGATCTGGCGATTACGCTGGATGGGCCGCGCCACCCGAGCGGAAGGCCAACCGTCTACTACGGCGTGCGCGGCGGCACGGGGCTCACGCTCACCGTCTACGGCGCGCGCATGGATCTGCATTCCGGCAATTACGGCAACTGGGCGCCCGACCCGTCCATGCGTTTGGCCCGCCTGCTTGCGAGCATGAAGGACGACACCGGACGTGTCACCGTCGCCGGGTTCTATGACGACGTCACGCCGCTCACGCCGACCGAAGTGAAAGCCATCGACGAGATGCCGAACGTCGAAGCTGCGCTCAAGAAGGACTTCCTGGTGGCACAGCCGGAGCGACCCGAGCAGCGGCTCGAGCGGAAGCTGAACGAGCCGACGCTGAGCGTGCTGACCATGGAAGCCGGCGGAGGATTCGGCGCCGCGCCCCGATCGGCCATCCCCGCCACGGCCGCCGCGCGCATCGAGATGCGGCTGGTGCACGGGCTCGACCCAGCCCGCATGAACCGCCGGGTCGTCGACCACATCAAGGCACAGGGGTACTTCGTCGTGGAAGGCCGTGCTCCCACCAACGACGAGCGCCTCACTCACCCGCTGCTTGCGCGTGTCGACCTGCGAGGCGGATCGTCGGCGCCCCGAGTGTCGATGGACGACGCGATGGCCAGGGCGGTCGTCTCCGCGCTCACGCGCGGCGGGCGGGACCTCGTGCGGCTGCCCACGCTCGGTGGCAGCATGCCATTCGCGACCTTCAGCGATCGCATGCCGACGGTGGGATTCTCGATGGTGAATCACGATAACAATCAGCATGGCCCCGACGAGAACCTGCGATTGCGCAACCTGTGGGAGGGCATCGAGATGATGGCCGCCATCATGACGATGAGCCGGTGATCAGCGAGGTGTTGTCGCCGACCGCGAGGAACGATTACACTTCTGCCTGTGGCGCGGCTCAGTAATCCTTCAGAGCCGGAACCCGCTGATCCGCCTTCGCCGGGCGGATCACGAGCGACCGGAACAGAGCGGGGCGGGCTTGACCGCAAGCTCATGGATAAGGGATCGGCAGCCTCGGCCGACGGCGATGTCCAGCAGGACCCTTGGGCGCCCGCCTGGCCAGAGTGGGCACCGGCTGTCGACGAGTCGCCGCCCGGCGAAGCACGACCGTTGCGAACACGACCGTTGCCAGCACGACCGTTGCGACGGTTCCTCGTGCCGGCACTGGTCCTCGCCCTCATCGCAGAAACGGCGCTGCTGGCCGGCGTCTGGTGGACGAACCGCCGCGACGCGCGTTCTGAACCCACCTACCAGTCGCTCGCCATCACGTCCGAGCCGGTCGGTGCGACCGTCGTCATCGACGGCATCGACCGAGGGAGGACGCCGGTCACATTCGCACTGGAGGGCACTTCGCCCAGCGGCGCCTCGTCCATCCTCGTGAGGCAGGGCCCGAGTCCGGTCGTCAGCACGACCGGGGTCAACGACGGCGCGCTCGAGATTACGACCGAGCCCGCGGGGTTGGCGGTCGCGGTGGATGGTCGACCACAAGGGGTCTCGCCACTGTCGATTAACGGGCTTGTTCCGGGGACGCACGAGGTGGCCGTGACTCGAGGCTCGTCAATTGTTCGACGGTCTGTGTCGGTCGAAGCCGGCGTCCCGACGGCGGTGTTGATCTCCACGCCATCGGGAGGGATCACCTCAGGATGGCTCACCGTCAGCGGTCCCGTGCCTGTTCAGATTACCGAAAACGGCGTGCTGCTCGGCAGCTCCGACGCACCCCGGCTGTTGCTCCCCGTCGGCCGCCACGACCTCGAGTTGTCCAACGAGACGTTCGGATACCGGGTGCGGCGGACGGTGCAGGTCGCGTCCGATCGATCCGCCGCCATCGCCCTCGAGACGGTCAACGGCACGTTGAGCGTGAACGCCCAGCCGTGGGGTGAAGTCTGGATCGACGGCAAGCGGATCGGCGAGACACCGATTGGGAACCTGACCCTGCCGATTGGCAACCACGAGCTGATCGTGCGCCACCCCCAACTGGGCGAGCGCCACCTCACGGTCGCGATCGGGACAAGCGCACCGGCGCGCGTCGGCATCGATCTGAGGAAGTGATGATCGAGTTGGCGCCCCTGCTTGTGGCCGCCTCCGTGGCTCTCGCCGCCGTGCAGCCTGCGGCATCGGACTCCCTTGACAGCGTGCGTCAGCTGTACGCGTCGGCGGACTACGAGTCCGCCCTTGCGACCCTCGAGCGGCTGCCGCCCACGACGGCCCCCGTCGTCGAGGCCACCGAAATCGAGCGCTATCGCGCGTTGTGCCTGCTCGCGCTCGGCCGGACGGCAGCCGCCGAGCTTGCGATCGAGCAGATCGTGCGCCTCAATCCGTCGTATCAGCCGGACGAACAGGAAGCCCCGCGCCTCCGATCGACCTATGCCTCGGTCCGCGCACGCGTGGTGCCCCAGGTCGCACGGACGCAGTATACGGAGGCGAAAGCCGCCTACGATCGGCGCGAGTACGAGACGGCTTCAACCGGCTTCACACAAACCATCGCTTTAGTCGACTCGCTCGAGTCCGCCGACCCGACGCTCGGTGATCTGCGAACCCTGGCGACAGGCTTCGCCGATCTTAGTCGCGCTGCGATCCAGGCAGCCGCCGGCACTCCCCCGAGCGCCCCGGCCGCCAATCCGGTCGCCTCACCGGCCATCGCGACGCCGGTCCCGGCCGCGCCCGAGCCCGCGGGCGAGGTCCCGATGATGCCGCCAGTGGTGGTCCAGCAGCTGTTGCCGCCCTGGAATCCGTCCGCGTTTGGGACGCAGTTCCAATCCGAGTTCCGCGGCGCCATCGAAGTCACGATCGACGAACGCGGCATCGTCACATCAGCTCGCATCGTCGAACCGATCCATCCGGTGTACGACCCGCAGTTGCTCGAGGCGGCCACGCGCTGGCGATACGAGCCCGCCCGCCGCGGCGGCGAGCCGGTCGTCTCCGTCAAGCGAGTGGACATCGTCTTGCGACCCCGCTCCTGACCACGGGCCGAGGGCGCGACCAGCCATTCGAGTACCATCCCGCCATGCTGCTGCCGCCGTCCACGCAGATGGTGCTGCGCGAAGGCTACTGCGAGTTCAACTTCGGCCAGCCCGATCCCGATCTGTTGCCGCTGGACGCGATGCGGCGGGCGCCGGCTGCGGCTGCCGAGGCATTCGGCGCCGATTTGCTGGCTTATGGCGCGCCAGAAGGCGCGTGGCCGCTCCTGGCCTGGGTTCGCAACCGCATCGAGCAACGCGAGGGAGTCGAGGTTTCGCTGGACGAATGCATTGGCACCGCCGGGAACTCCGACGCCATCGATCAGGTCTGCACCCTGTTCACCCGGCCAGGCGACATCGCATTCGTGGAGTCGCCCACCTATCACCTGGGGCTGCGCATCCTGCAGGACCACCACCTGGACCTGCGGCCGGTGCCGACGGATGCGGAGGGGTTGCGTGTCGATCTGCTCGCCGATCAGCTCGACCAGCTGACTTCCTCCGGTCAACGCCCCCGCCTGCTCTACACGATTCCTACCTTTCACAATCCAACCGGCGTGAGCCTGTCGAGCGCTCGGCGTCTCGCCCTCGTCGATCTCGCCGTCAAGCATGGGTTCGTGATTCTGGAAGACGATGTGTATCGGGAGCTGGCGTACGACGGAAGCGCGCCACCGGCGCTGTTCGGGCTGGCACCGCGAGGCACAGTGATCCGCATGGGATCGTTTGCCAAGTCGCTGGCGCCAGGGCTGCGGCTCGGCTGGGTCAACTGCAGTGCGGAACAGGCGCGGCGATTTGCGGACGGCGGGCTCCGCGACAGCGGTGGCGCGCCCAGTTTCACGACTGCGATGATGGTTGCCGCGCTCTGCCGCGCCGGCGACTTCGATACGCACGGCGACAGCCTGCGCGCCGCCTATCGCGAGCGGCGGGATGCGCTGGCCGAGGCCCTTCGCCAGGCGCTGCCACCCGAGGCGTCATTCACCGTACCGGGCGGCGGGTACTTCATCTGGGTGACGCTACCGACGCATATCGATGCCGAGGCCCTTCTCGCGCGCGCGGACCGGTTCCGCCTGGCCTTCATCCCCGGCGCGCGGGTCTCGATCGACGGACGGAATCGGCACGCCTTGCGGCTCTCGTTCGCATTGATGAAGCCGCCACAGCTGGCCGAGGGCGCGCGCCGCCTTGGTGCCCTGCTCGCGGCCGGCGATCCATAGCCAGGCCGATGGCGACTGACACGTCCATCTGGCATGTCGGATCGCCATGTCTCGAGCTGATTCGGTCGAATTGAGCCGATTTGTGTAACGACACAATTCGAGCTACATTCTCGAACTCGAATGTCTCGATGGGACTCGCTTGCAGTCTGCCTGGTCGTCGCCTGCGCGTGGTGGGTCAGCGGTTCGCTCGCATCTGCCCAGACGGCGGCCGGCGAGATCACCGGCGTTGTGCAGGATCAGGACGGCGGAGCCGTTCCCGGCGCGACCATCACGGTCTCGGAAACACGCACAAACCTTCAGCGCGTGGTGGTGTCCACCGGCGACGGCGTCTACACCGCCGCGAGCCTGGCGCCCGGCGAGTACCGGCTCGACATCGAGCTGGCGGGTTTCAAACCGCTGCGCCGCGAAGGCATTCGTCTCGCGACCGGTGAAAAGGTGCGCATCGATCTCGACCTCAGCGTCGGCGACATTCGAGAACAGGTGACGATCGTGGCCGCAGACGCGCCGATCGTGCGAGCGGAGACGGCGAGCCTCGGCACCATCATTGAAAACGAGCAGGTGGTGCAGCTGCCGCTGAACGGCCGCCTGTTCATCATGCTCGCCGCCATCGCCCCGGGCGTCGCCCTGCCGCCGAACTCGGTGCTGCCTCGCATCAACGGCGGGAGGCCTCGCACCAACGAGTATCTCTTCGACGGGATCTCCGTGCTGCAGCCGGAGCCGGGCCAGGTGGCGTACTACCCGGTCGTCGACGCCATCCAGGAATTCAAGATCGAAAGCAACAGCCCGCCGGCCGAGTTCGGCCGGTTCAATGGTGGCGTGGTCAACCTCACCACCAAGTCGGGCGCCAACGCGTTCAACGGTAATGTGTTCGAGTTCTTCCGCAACGAGCACTTGAACGCCAGGAACTACTTCCAGCAGGCCAATCCGGTGAAGCCCGAGTACCGCCGGAACCAGTATGGCGGGATGCTCGGCGGCCCTGTCGCGAAGAACCGGACGTTCTTCTTCGTGGACTATCAGGGTCAGCGCCAGGACATCGGACGAACGATCACCTCGACGGTACCAACAGAGCTGCAGCGTCGGGGAGTGTTCACGGAAGCAATCAGTGGGCGCGTGCCCGCCATCTACGATCCGGCGACCACGATCGGATCGACGCGCGCGCCGTTTCCCAACAACACCATCCCGAGGAGTGCGCTGGATCCGGTCGCGCTCGCGCTCGTCGATCGCTACCCGTTGCCGACCTCGGCCGGTACCGCGAACAACTACAGCCGGACGGCCAACGAAATCAACGATCAGGATCAAGGGGACATCCGTCTCGATCACAAGTTCGCGTCAGGTCGCGACCAGGTGTTCGGACGACTGACCTACTTCCGCGATCACGCCGTGCCGGTCACCGCGTTGCCGGACGGCAGCGGAAGCATCCAGGCCGGCAGCATCGCGGTGGGCCCGCAGGATACGGATGCGTGGGCTTTCGCCTCGAATTATCAGCACACCTTCTCGCCCAACGTGTTGAACGAGGTGCGCATCGGCGACACGCGCCGCAGCGTGGAACGAAGCGCGGTGCAGTTGCCCGGTCCCGCCGGCGCCGCGCTCGGAATTCCGGGCATCCCCACGACCGGTCAGTTTCCGAACACGATGCCAACCTTCGCCCCCAACGGCTACCAGCAGCTCGGTGCCCCGCAGAACACCATCTCGGACTTCGGCACCAGCGTTACGGAAGTGGCCGATTCGCTGACGTGGCTGAAAGGCCGCCACACGCTGAAACTGGGACTCGACTGGCGCTGGGAACGGCTCAACGTGATCCAACCTCCGTGGCCGACCGGGCAGTTTGTCTTCAGCACGGTTGGCAGCGACCTGCCAGGGGTCGCGAACACCGGCAATCCGTTCGCGAGTTTCCTGCTCGGCCAGGTGCAAAGCTTCGCGATCGACCTCCAGCAGACGACGATTCAGAATCGCGCGCACTTCCAGGAGTACTTCATTCAGGACGACTGGAAGGTCTCCGACCGGCTGACCATCAATCCGGGTCTGCGCTACACGCTGAACTTCCCGTCCATCGAGGTCAACGGCCAGACCGCTGTGTTCAACCTGGAAACGCGGCAGCTCGGCTACCCGGGCACGGAACCGGTGCGGCCGCTCAAGAAGAACAACTTCGGTCCTCGCATCGGCGCCGTGTATCGCCTGACGGATCGGACCATCCTCAGCTCTGGGTACGGCCGAGTCTGGATAGAAATGGCGGGAATCACCACGCCGTTCACGACGCCGTCGTTTCCGTTCCTCCAGGAGGTGGCGCTCCGCACGCTCGACAACATCTCGCCGGCGTTCGTCCTGGCCAACGGGCCCACCGTCACGCCGGTCGCCCCGACGCCGACCGCCGGGCTCGGACAAGGCGTCTTCACGGTCGACGGCGATCTCGGGTCTGGCTACGCGCAGCAGTGGAACGCGTCAGTGCAGCGCGAGGTGACGACGAACACGGTCGTCGAGGTTTCTTACCTCGGGTCGAAGATCACCAACATCGGGATCCCCGACAGCAACATCAATCAGCTGACAGAAGAGCAGCTGGCGGAGGGACCCTCGCTCCTGACCCGGGTGTCGAACCCGTACTTCGGCATCATTCCGCGCTCGTCCTCGATCGGCGACCCGACGATCACCAGAGCGCAGCTCATGAAGCCGTATCCGGACTACACCGCGGTGAGCTTCTATCGGAACAACGTCGGCACCACCAATTACCAGGGCGTGGCCTTCAGCATCCGCCAGCGATTGTCGCGCGGCCTGACCTACTCGGCCGCATACACCTACTCGAAGCTGACCGACATCGCCTCGTCGGTGTTCGACGCCTCGATTCTTACCGGACCGCAGACCAATGCCGCCGTCGCCGACAGTCACAACCTGGAGCGTGACCGCGACTACTCGACGGGGGACATTCCCCACTACTTCGGCGCCTCGGTGGTGTGGGACATTCCAGTCGGTCAAGGCCGCGCCAGGCACCCGAGTGGCATCGTCGGCGCGCTGGTGAACGACTGGACCGTCGCATCGGTAGTGACCCTGCAGTCCGGCGTGCCGGTCGCGGTGACCCAGGCGAACTCGCTCGGCTACGCCGGCTTCACGACGCAGCGGCCGAATCTGGTCGGCGATCCGACGTTACCCGCCGACGAGCGGACCCCGGCTCGCTGGTTCAACACCGCCGCGTTCGCCACCGCCGACCAGTTCACGATCGGGTCCGCTTCACGCAATCCGGTGCGGGGGCCGTCGTATCGCGATGTCGACCTCGCGGTGATGCGCCGTATCGCGGCCGGCGGCGCGCGCTCGGTCGAGTTGCGTGTCGAAGTCTTCAATATGCTGAATGCCGCGAATTTCGGCGCGCCGGCGGCGACGCAAGGGGCGTCGAATTTCGGGACGATCACGTCAGCGCTGGACCCACGGGTCGTGCAGCTCGCCACGAAGTTCTGGTTCTGAGCAAACGCACTCAGGTGTCGCCGGCAATGGACACCATCATTTGCCACCACCGCGCGCTTCCTCCCGCAGCGACTCGGCATCCCAGCCGGCGTCGCGGTCGAGCTCGGGCTCGGCCCGGTCGGCCTCGAACATCCGCTCCAGATCCTCGATGCGCTGACGGACCGCGCTCACGTAGACGGCGCGATCGGACCGCCGATCGGTGAGCTCACGCATCGACTCCTCGTCGTGCTTCAGGAAGCGCTGTGCGGCGCGATGGGCGCGGTAGGCGCGGACGCCAAGCAGGCGCAAGGCATCGGCGCCGACCCGCAACGAGGTGTCCAGGGTGTCACGATAGACGTGCGTCACGCCGGCATCGAGCAAGTCGTGAGCGTCCTGCCAGTCGAACGCACGGGCCATGATCGTGAGCTGCGGAAAGTGCTGGCGCACCGTGCGCACCAGCTCCAGCGTGCGCTCGGGCGAGTCGAGCGCGATGATCAACAGACGCGCGCGGGCGGCGCCGGCGGTGTGCAGCAAATCGTGCCGGGTTGCATCGCCGTAATACACCGCCAGGCCCATCCGGCGCAGCAGGTCCACGCGATCCGAATCCACGTCCAGCACCGTGGCCGGGACGCCGCTGGCGCGCAGCAACCGCCCGATCGTCGAACCGAACGAGCCGAAGCCGGCGATGAGGACCGGGCTCGCCTCGTCCACGACGTCAGGCTCGCGCTCGGTCGCCGTGCGCGTCCCCACGCTTGGCAGCAAGACGCGATCGTTGAACAGCAGCAGCAGGGGCGTGATCGACATCGAAAGCGCGACGGCGGCCACGAGCGGACCGGTGACATCCGGAGGGAGCACGCCCTGTTGATTGGCGAACGCAAGCAGCACGAACGCGAACTCGCCGACCTGAGGGAGCGCGAACGCCAGGAGCAGGGACTGGTCGAGGCTCAGCCGGAAAAGGCGACCGAGGGCGAGGAGCACCGCCAGCTTGACCGACACGATGCCCAGGACGAGTCCGAGGATCAGCAGCGGTTGCGCCAGGATCAGCGCGAAATCGATCGACGCGCCCACCGCGATGAAGAACAGGCCGAGGAGCAGGCCCTTGAACGGCTCGATGTCGCTCTCGAGCTCGTGCCGGTACTCGCTGTTGGCCAGGACCACGCCGGCGAGGAAGGTGCCGAGCGCCGGCGAGAGCCCGACGGCGGTCATGAGCAAGGCGATCCCGACGACGAGCAGCAACGTCGCCGCCGTGAAGATCTCGCGGAGGCGCGTTCGGGCAACCTGGTGCAGCAGCGGACCGAGGACGAATCGTCCGCCGGCCACGACCAGTCCGACGGCTCCCAGCACGGCGACCGTCTGTCCCCAGGCCGGCAGCTGTGACACCAGCGTTCCCGGGTCGCCATGCGCAGCCACCGCGACCGCCGTCCCCGGCTCCGCCAGCAGCGGGAAGATCGCCAGCATCGGGATCACCGCGATGTCCTGGAACAGCAGCACCGCGAACGAGCTCTGGCCTCCGGCGGTCCCGAGCAAGCCGCGTTCGTTGAGGGTTTGCAGCACGATGGCGGTGGACGAGAGCGCCAGCGTCATGCCGATAGCCAGGGCCGCGCGCGCGCTCGACCCGAGCGCCACGGCAAGGACCGCGAAGAGCACGGTCGTGGCGACCACCTGCAAGCCGCCGAGGCCGAGGATGGGTCCGCGAAGGCGCCAGAGCAGCGCGGGTTGCAGCTCGAGGCCGATGACGAAGAGCATCATCACTACCCCGAACTCCGCGAAGTGCATGACGTCCTGGCCGCCGGTACCCAGGAGGTCCAGCGCGAACGGTCCGATGGCGACGCCGGCCAGCAGATAACCGAGCACCGAGCCCATGCCCAGCCGCTGGGCGACTGGCACGGCGATGACGGCCGCCGCGAGATAGACGAACGCGTGGACGAGCAGTCCGGCCTCGTTCATCTGTCTCCTTCGACCCGCACGCCCGCCAGCGCGTGGTTCAGGCTGGGATAGCGGGTCGTGGCGCGAAGATCCACGCGCGCCTCGTGCAAGTCGATCAACAGCTGCCCGTAGCGTTGCGCCTCGGTGTCAATCTGCGCCTCGCTCAGCCGATGGGTGCCGTGAATCACATATGGGGGCGCCCACACCATGCCGCACAGCGACGCGGTCTGCTCGAGGGGCGCCAGCAGCTCCCGCATGGTGAAGCGGTTCAGTCCCTCGTGCTGATAGGCCTCCTCGCGCCCTCCGGTCGAGATGACATGGAGTACTTGCTTGCCGGTCAGGGCGCGACCTTCGCGCCCGTAGGCCCAGCCGTGCTCCAGCACGAGATCCTCCCACTGTTTCAGCAATGGCGGCGTGCTGTACCAGAAGAACGGGTGCTGGAAAACGACAACGTCGTGGGCCAGCAAGAGCGCCTGCTCTCGGGCCACGTCAATGTCGAAGGCGGGGTACTCCTCGTAGAGGTCGTTGAGCGTGATGCCCTCGCGCCGCGGCAGGTGTGCCAGCAGCCGGCGGTGCACCCGCGATCGCTCGAACGCTGGATGGGCGAACTGGACGAGGACCCGGGGCATGCGCCTTCGAGCCTATCGACGAATGGCGTACAACGCAAAAGGGCGGGGCCTTGCGGCGCCCGCCCTTGGGGGTTGGGACCTGGGTCTTGGGACTTGGGACTGGCTCGAGCTCGGGTCCCGGGCCTGCTTTCGCGCAGGACCCAGGGACCCAAGCCTCGGGAGTCTTCGTGCTTACGGGCGACCGGAAGTCGTCGTGACCTCCGTTTGCGGCAGGCGCAGCGAGATGTACTCGCCGGTGTAGTTGCCGCCGCTGACGCCAACGATGATGTGCTGGCGGCCGTTGACCGAATAGGTCATCGGGTGGCCGACCACCGGAGCGGGCAGGAGCACTTCGCCCACCTGGTTACCAGTCTTCTTGTCGTAGGCGCGCAGCATGGCTCCGCGGCCACGGCCCGGAGGCGTGGTGACCTGCGGGTCGCCCGCGATCACGAGCGTCTTGGTGACGAGCACGCCCACGTTGCCCGGCTGTCCCGTCTTCGGGAGGTTCATCGCGCGCAGCTTCGGGTTGTTGCGAACCGTATCCGGCGTGTCGCCGTGCGGCACGCGCCAGATCAAGTCGCCCTTGTTGACGTCGATCGCGGCCATCACGCCATAGGGCGGCTTGAGGATGGACAGTCCATCGAGGCCCTCGGCCAGGGCTTGGCGGCCACCGGTGCCGCCGAAGCGGATCTGGGGCACTGACGTGGTGCCGTCCGGATTGCGGCGCGGCATGCCGTAGTCGGGCTCGGCTTCCCACCGCGGCAGGCGGGCTTTGCCCTTGAACTGATCCGGATTGACCTTCTCGAACTCCTCCTCGTCGTACTTGGCCACGGTGACGGCAGAGTTGTGCGCGTGGGTGTAGAAGATGCCCGTCTCAGGGTCGAACCCCGAGCCCGGCCAGTTGATGCCGCCGGTGGTGTTGCCGATGTTGATCGTCCCGAGCTTGTCGCTCTCGGGCCCGACGGGGGGCACGTACGGAACGGGCTCCCAGCGGAACTTCTGCAGGTTCTTGAGCGCCTGCGCCCGTAGCTCGGGCGTGAAGTCGACGAGGTCGTCCTCCGTGATGTGGGTGCGGGAGAAGGACGGGGGCTTGCTCGGGAACGGCTGCGTCTTGGCCATACGCTCGCCGTGCATCGTCGAGGCCGGAACCGGCTTCTCTTCGATCGGCCAAATCGGCTGACCGGTGATGCGGTCGAACACGTACAGCCAGCCCTGCTTGGACGGGACCGACAGCACCTTGCGCGGCTTGCCGTCGATGTTCACGTCCATCACCAGGCCCCAGCCCGCCATGTCGTGGTCCCACACCGGGTGGTGCACGAACTGGTAGTGCCACTTCTTTCGGCCGGTCTTGATGTCAACGGCGACCATGCTCTCCGCGTAGAGATTGTCGCCGAGACGGTTGCCGCCGTACTCATCGATGGTCGGCGTCTCGATGGGCAGATACACGAGGCCCGCCTCGGTGTCAGCCGTGAGCTCGGTCCAGGCGCCCACGTTCCCCGTCCACTCCCAGGAGCCGCCCTCCCACGTCTCGTTGCCGGGCTCGCCCGGATAAGGGATGGTGTTGAAGCGCCAGACCTGCTTGCCGGTCCGCGCATCGAAGGCCCGAACTGCACCCTTGGCGTTCGTGCTGTAGACGTAGCCCAGCCCCTCGAACATCGACGAGCCGACGACGATGATGTCGCCGACGACGAGCGGCGTGGAGTGCAGCCCGATCTCACCCTTTTCCAGGTCGATCTGCTTGTCCTTGCCGATGACGATGCCCTGCTTGAGGTCGACGATGCCGTTCTGACCGAAGCCCGCGACGGGCTGGCCGGTCTTGGCGTTCAGCGAGACCAGGCGATAGCCGGTGGTGACGTAGACAACGCGGTCGTCGCCCTTGCCGTCGGTCCAGTAGGACAGGCCGCGGCCCGAGAGCTGACGCGGGGCCCAGCGCGTGGCGCGCTCGCCCTCGTCCAGCGCGTACATCCACTTCATCTCGCCCGAGGTGGCGTTGAGCGCCACCACGGCCCGACGGGTGCCGGCCGTGGCGTACACCATGTTGCCAATCTTGATCGGGGTGCCTTCGAGCTTGGTCTCGGGCCGGGGACCAAGGTTGTCGGTCTTGAAGCGCCAGGCCACTTCGAGCTTGCTGAAATTCGTGGACGTAATCTGTTCCAGGGGCGAGTACTTGTTGCCGGTGACCTCCGCGGTATATCGCGGCCAATCACCGTTCTTGGTGCTCGGCATCCCGCTGCTCTGCCCGGATACGCGTGGGCCCATCCACGCGACGCCCGCGACAAGCAGGACCAGGACGGGCACAACTCGAATTGCGATGCGCTTCATCATTGACTCCTGACAGTGACTGCTAAAGGCAACCGCCCGATTCCGTCGAGCTTCGGACGCGGTTTGGCATTTTAGCGCGGACGGCCCGCGTTTGCCCCGACTTTCTCCCCGAGACGCCGCCGATTACGGCAGCTGGCTACTGAGCAGTTACCGCCCGCCCGTGCCGCCCGTTTACGTAGCGAGAGTTGGCTCCGCGGGACGCCGATGGACGGCCGTCTCCGGCCGTTCTCGGGCGCATCGTTCCACTGACAAAAACTGTCGTTCAGAAAAAAAGGGGGTGGCCTCCCGGCTCACCCCCTTTCTTGTCCAACGCGCGAGTCCTCTTCGCGTCGACCTAGGGCTCGGTGTTCCCCACCACCGTCCACCGGACCGCTTGGCGCAGTCGCGTCTGATCGCTCAGATTCAGCTCGACCTGGAGCACGTGGTCACCGGGCGTCAGCAGGCCACGTGGGACCGGGCATCGGAAGGTGTAGCCGCCGGCCTGGGAACCGGGCACCATACACGCCAGGAAACTCGACGTCACGTCGCCGCCGTCAAGCCGGACGTACCCACTGGTGATGCCCGCGGCGAGGCCCTGAACCCCGATGACAAGGTCGAATGCCCCAGTTCGGAAGACCTGACCGGTCTGAGGCGTCAGGGTCAACCCCTGCACCGAGACCGGCTCGGCGTAGACGAAGTCGTCCATCACCACCACGTCCCGGGTGACCGATTCGTCCGGTCCCGGCGTGGTGTTCCCGCTGACGATGCGCACGCGGCCGACAATCTCGCCGGCGTCGAAGGACACGCCGAGAAACGACAGCGTCTCGTTGCCGGCTGCCCACGGCACCGGGCGGGCAAAGAGCAACGCGCCATCGGGCGCGTAGAACTCGAGGCGCGTGCTGGTTCCGCTGGTCACATGCGTGAAGACCGCGCCGAAACCAGTGACCCCGGCCGCGACAGTGGTGGAGCCAGGCACGAAGAACCAGACGTCCAGGACGTTGCTGTCAAGCGCCGTGAACAGGCGCGGGCTGCTGAAGGGCACGAACAGGCCAGGATAGCCGGCGTTGATCTCGCCGAATTCGGGTAAGGGCACACCGCTGATTTCGAACCCTGTGCCCGGCGTCGTGAAGACCGCACCCCGATTGCTGAAGCGGGTCATCGGGCTGGGGTCCAGGGTCACCGGCGCGGTAGGGCCGCCGCCATCCCAGTTGATTTCGCGCCGCCCACCCAGCTGCGATCCCGGCGTGTTGCCGTTGTTGACGCCGCCCATGTCCGCTCTGAACTGATCCACCGCCGCCTGAATCGCCGCAGGACCAGCTCCCGCGGCCTCTCGTACCACCGGAGCCGCCGCCGCCGGCGCGGCCATTGCCAGACCCACTGCCAACACTGTCATCATCGTCGCGCGCATTGCTGAACTCCTTTTGCCTGCTCCGAATACGGCGACGCGAAAGAGCGTCACCAGAATCCGCCGAGCGTACAGGCCCGGCCCGCATGAAGTCATGAGCGACGCGTAACCGTTTGGTGAGGTTTGGGTGAGAGCGATCGATCAAGAGCGATAGGTCAAGAGACAGGGAGAGATAGCGAATGTCTTGATCTCTTGAGCTGGTGAGCTCGTGATCCATCAGACGAGCTGGCGATGGGCCGATCGATCTGGCGATCTACCTGCCAATCTCACACCATCCACGGCTTGATTGCAGCTCTACCGCTCGAACGTCACGGCGTAGACGGGCGGCAGTTGTGCGGAGATGCGCTGCCAGGAGTCGCCGCCGTCGTCGCTCAGCCACACCGAACCGGTAGTGGACCCGAAGGCGAGGCCGTCGCCCGTGCGGTCGACGTCCAATGCGTGGCGATACACGAGATCATACGCGTGCTGCTGAGGCAGCCCTTCCCGCAGGACGTCGAAGGTGCGGCCGCCGTCGCGCGTGCGCGTGACGACGACTTGCCCTCCGGCGGGATATCGCACCTCGTCCTTGACGGCGGGAACGAACCAAGCGGTCTTCGGGTCGTGCGGGTGCACCGCCACCGCGAACCCGAATGTCGATGGCTCGACGCCGGTAATCTCACGCCAGGAGTCTGCTCCGTCCTCTGAGAGGAAGATCCCGTTGTGGTGCTGGGCCCAGAGCACATCGGGGGCCTGCCGGCATTGCGCTACCCTGTGCGGATCCTGGACGTTCGGCTCGAACTGCCGCTCGGGCGGCATGAACTCCGCGCGCATGCCCGTGGCCGTCGGCGCCCACGTCGCCCCACGATCGCGCGTCGTCCAGACGCCGCCGCACGAAACGCCGACCTTGACGTGGGCGGAGTCGCGCGGGTCCACCAGGATCGAGTGAATGCCCGGATGATCGGCGCCACCGCCGAACCACTGCTCGCGCCGCGGGTCGTCCCAGAGGGACCGATTGAGTGTCCACGATTCGCCGTGATCCTCAGAACGGAAGAGCCCGCCTGGCAGCGTCCCGCACCACAGCGCACCTGGTTCGTCGGTTCCTCCTGGCGCCAGTGCCCAGACGAGCTTGAGGGACCAGTCGGCCGGCGTGCCTTCGACCGGTGTCTTCGGGACGTAGCCCTCAGGCTTGGGCGGATACACGGGTGTAGCAATCGGCTGCCACGTCGCACCGCCATCTCGAGAGCGATGCAGCTTAACGCCGAAATGGCCATGGTTGATCGCGGCGTAGAGCGACCCGTCCCGCTCGTCGTTCGCGGTGAGCGTCACGTTGTCGCCCAGAAAGCTGGTGCGCACAATCCGCCAGCCCTCGGCCCCGCGCTCGAGCGTAAAGAGTCCCTTCCTGGTGGATACGTGGCAACGTGAAGACATCCTGCCCTCGCCTGCGGCCTATCGGCGCATCTGCGCCATCTGCCGCCGTCTGCGGCTCCCTCTGTGCATCGGCACTTTCGGCGGCAGCCCTAGCCGCCCGACAGGGCTTGTACGATATCGATGACAGCATCGGCGCCGACTGGATCGCTCAAGCCGGTCCGATCCTCAATCTGCCGGCCGTCGATGAAGGCGGCCATGTGGTGGCGCAACCGGCCGCAGTCGTCCAGCACATAGCCGCGCGCGGGGCCATGGGAGCCGAAATACGACTCGAGTGCCATGGCGAGCGTGGTACCCACCACCTCCTCGGTCGGGCACTCGACGTGCCGCTGGATGTTGCGCGTGAAGCGGACTGTTGGCATCGCTGACCTGGGGGCCGCCGCAGCGGCAATCCCCCAACCCTAACGAACTGCCGGGCCCGAATGCAAGATCGCTCGTCACCCTACTCGTCACAGCGCATCAGTAAGACGACGAGCTCGCGCCGCTGCGGCCCGTCACACTCCACGAACAGCACGCGCTGCCAACGGCCCAGGCACAGCCGGCCTCCCTCGACCACCAGCGTCTCGGACGACCGGAACAGCGCCGCGCGACAATGCGCGTGGCCGTTGCGCCGCTCGCGATCGCCCATGACGTTCACCGTTCGTCGCGACAGATCGTCGTGGGCGTAGGGCAGATCGAGCGGGGCCCAGCAGGCGAGCCGGCCCGCGAGATCCTCGAGCATGCGGGGCTCGGCTTCGTTGACCAGAAGGCCCGTGGTGGTGTGACGGGTCTGCACGACCATGACGCCGCGGTCGAGGCCGGCCTGCCGCACCAGCGCGGCGAGGCGATCGGTCAGGTCGATGAATTCGGTCGATCGTGCCGTCACCACGTCGAGGCGGTGGCAGGCGCCGGCCGCCGCAACGCCGGCGTCAACGCGCATGGGAGACTCCACTGGTCGCCTCGCGTCGATCGAAGACGTCGGTCCAGCGAACGCGCGCGGTCATCTGCATGAGCACGAAGAGGGTGACGATGGCGCCGATCGTCACCGACAGGCCGGTGAAGCCCTCGAAGAAGAACGCGTAGCTGAACGCCACGAGGTAGATCGCCTGGGCGATCACGGCCTGCCACCAGCGCTCGCGCATGCCGCCGACAGCGCGGAGGTAGCTGGCCACCAGCGCCGCGCTCACGAGCGCCGCGGCCCCGAACGCGACATGCATCGACACGTGATCCACCAGATAGGCCATCAGCAGGTGGAACGCGAAGAATGCGGCCGAGATGAAGACGTAGTTCATCGGGTGCAACGATTCGCTGGAGAGGACGTCGAGGACGACCATCACGGCCAGAAAGAAGAGCAGCGACACCGGGGCGAAGAAGGTGATGCGCGCCGCCAGAGGACCAGGGTTCTGCCGTTCAGGCAGGTCGATGCCGATCGCCTGCCCCGTGACCAGATTGGTGAAGTGCCAGGTGAGGCCCCAGCCTTCCCCGGCCTCGGTCCGGGCCGTCGGCGACATCGTCCCCGCCGGGAAGTCGACGGCGCGAACGTTGGTGCGAGCCGTCAGCGTGAAGTCGCGGACCTCGGCCACGCCCTCCGCCGCAAAGGCGTAGCGCCAGTCGTCGAGACCGCGGGAGCGATACGACACCTGCAGCTCGACCTGGCGATGCGGGCCCACCTCGGTCACGCTCTGCACGTCCTTCGTGAGGTCGCCGCCGCGGGGCGTCATCTGGCCGTCGATGGTGAAGGTGAAGTTGTCGTAGATCGCGTGCGCCGCCGGGAATGCAAGCTTCAGCCGCATGCGCCTCACTTCGGCGTCCGGATTGACGAAGACATACGTAGACCGGAACTCGACCGCGTAGGTATCGAACCAGAGCAGGCCCTTCTGACGTTGCTCCAGGTCCAGGGTCACGAGGGCGTCGGTCCGGACCAGTGGCGCGGGCACCAACTGAGTGCCCGGCTTCCGCACCTGCCTCGTGACGGCACTGCCGCCGGCAGTGCGCTCCTCGACGGTTTCCACGGTCTCATCGGGGCGCTCAACCCACGCTTCGGGGGCCCGCTGCACGTGGGGGCCGCCCCACAGCAAGGCCACCTCCTCTCGCAGGGGCCCGTCGAGCTGACCGGTGCGCAAGACCAGCGAGCTGCCGAGCGTGAACCAGGCCACGGCGGCGCCCACGAAGATGAAGCCGATGGCGAACAAGCGTCGAACTGTCACACCGTCCTCCTTGGCGACCGCCAGGAAGGGCGGCCGGTGGACCACGATGGCAAACGCGGGGGAGCGAAGTCCTCACCGAAAGGTGAGGGGTTGGTGAGGAGATCATCAGATTCTGGAATCTGGTGATTTCTCGATCTGTTGATTGGCGATCTATCTGACGATCTGGCTATCTGACCTAGCTATCTGACCTAGCTATCTGACGATCTAGGTCTGATGGCCCCAGGCCACGCCTTGTTACGTTACGCCCGGCCAGGCCGGCGGGTCAGGCCCCAGGCCAGCCCGAAGCCGAACAGTGTACCTTCGGCGGCGGCGACCAGGGTTCGCGTGAGGGGGCCGAACGCCGGTTCGCCAAGCCAGCCCCCGAGCGGCGTGAGAGCCACCTGCGAGCCCGCCGAGGCCTGGGCCACCGCATTGATAGTGCCTCCGACGAGCGGGGCCCCAGTCAGGGACAGCAGGATCGCCGTGGTCCCCGCCGCCGCGGCGCACGAGGCTGCCGTTCGCCACCGGGCTCGACCCGACGGGGCCGCGATGCCGCCTTCGCGCAGGGAGGTCGTCGCCGCGTAGCCCGCCGCGACTGCGCCTCCAAGGCAGAGTCCTTCGAGGGGACCGCCAAGGGACACGCGCAGGCCGAACACGCTGTCGAGAGTCCACCCGACCAGCGCCTGGAGAAGCCCGCCGATGATGAGCCCGCCGAGTGAGCCTCCGGCGAGAATCGCTGACGAGCGGCGCGATCGCGCAACCGCCTCGGCCGCGGCGATGCCGGCGGCGACACCTGCGGCACCCGCGAACCCGGCAACCGCGCCGAGCGCCATCAGCACCGGAATAGCCGTCGCCGGCGCCCGCGACGCCGGAGCCAGCGCGAGAAGCGCCCCTCCGGCGAGGCCGGCGACCGCTCCGGCGCACGCCGCGCCGCCGGCCGCCTGAGCCCAGCGTCGCCGTGTGACCCGCAGGGCCTCCCGCGCGCGCCACCGCACCAGCCTGACCGCAGCCGGCAGCCCCTCTGGCTGCCCCCACAAGGGTACCGGCCCGGCTTCCGGGACGTCCCACCGCGTGTCGCGCATCAACGCGAGGGCGTCGGCGTGGCCCGGACGCGCCGCCAGCCCCGCCAACGCCAGGTCGGTGCCAAGCGCGTGCAGCTGCTGCGCCGCGTCGCGCCGGTCCTCGAGGGACTCCGGACCTTCCCCGGTGCCCAGCAACCGCTTGATGAGCATGGCCCGGCCCTCGCTCGTGTGACTCGTCTCGTCCGCTTCGGCTGGAGGACCGTTCTCCGGCGACGGCGCGGCCGGATCGTCGTCCCCCTCTTGCACGCCAGCGAACACGAAGCTGTAGCCGTGGCGCGAGACCGTTCTGATGAACATGGGCTCGCGCGAATCGTCGCCCAGCGTCCGCCTGAGTGTGCGAATGGCCTGCGTGAGCGCGCCGTCCGAAACGATGACGTCGCGCCACACGTCGTCGAAGATTTCGCGGCGGGTGACCACCGACTGGCGCCGCTCGATCAACAGGACGAGCAGATCGAAGTAGCGCGGGATGAGCGGCAACGGCACACCCTCCCGCAGCACCTGGCGCCGACGCCGCGAGACGATGAACTCCGCGAAGCGATATCCGTGTGGGACCGCCACGTCGCGTTATTGTGCACCGCCGTCGTCCCGGCGTGGGGCCGCGGCTCGAGGACCCGGCCGCTCCGCCGACGCGGTGATCAGTGTGCGGCGGGGGCGCTGGCCTGCGTGCGGGGACGTTTCATCAGCAGGACGAGCGGGACGAGGCACACGAAGATGAGGCCCAACCCGCGGAAGACATCGACGAAAGAGAGCATCGCGGCCTGCCGCTGCACGGCGCCGAACGCCGCCGCGTACGCACGCTGCGTCGCCGTCACCGGGTCGGCGCCCGCCGCGATGAACCCCTGGTAGAGACTGTCGAGCAGGTTCCGGGCCTGGGCCGAGAACGGTGTCACGTGGCTGCCGAGGACGTTGGTATACGCCTGCTGCTGGCGAGCCAGCATCGTGCCGGTCACGGCGATACCGATGCTGCCGCCGAGGTTTCGCATCAGGTTGAAGAGGCTGGTGGCATTGCCCATGCGCTCGCGCGGCACGGCATCCATGCTGATCGTCGTCAATGGCACGAACACGAGCGACAGCCCGATGCCCTGTAGGAACTGAGGCCAGAAAATGTCCCAGTAACCCGCGCCGAGATTGAGGTCCCCCAGCCAGAACAGCGTGCCGGCCCCGACCATGAGTCCCAGCGCCACGAGCTTGCGCGGATCGAGCTTGCCAATCAGCAGGCCCACGGCTGGCATTCCAATGAGGGATCCCATCCCCCTCGGCGCCATGGCGATGCCGGCCTGCAGCGAGGGATAGCCGAGGAGCGTCTGCAGCATGATCGGCAACAGCACGAGGCTGCCGTAGAGCACGAAACCGAGCGACGTCATCAGGAACACGCCGGTGCTGTAGCTGCGGAGCCGGAACACGCGCAAGTCGATCACCGGCTCGTTGGCCATCAGCTCGCGGACCAGGAACGCGATCAGCCCGCCGCCCGCCAGCACGACGAGCGTCGTGATGAACGGCGACGAGAACCAGTCGCGCTGCTGCCCGAGGTCGAGCGCCAGCTGCAGCGAACCCACCCAGAGGGCCAGCAGGCCGATGCCCCAGTAGTCCACGCCGGTGGACTCGCGCCGCAGGTAGGGGGGATCGAACACAAAGAGCCTGGTCATGACCAGCGAGACGATCCCCACCGGCAGGTTGATGTAGAAGACCCAGCGCCAGCTGTAGCTGTCGGTGAGCCAGCCGCCCAGCACCGGGCCAAGGATGGGCGCGACGACGATGCCGAGGCCCCAGAAGCCCATCGCCTTCCCCCGCATATGCGGCGGAAACGCCTCGAGCAGCACCGCCTGTGAAAGCGGCTGCATGGCGCCACCGGTCGCGCCTTGCAGCAGCCGGAAGGCGACCAGGGAGGGCAGGTTGGGCGCCAGGCCGCAGAGCAGCGACGCCAGCGTGAAGCCGGTGACCGACGCCATCAGCAGCCGCTTTCGCCCGAGGGTTCGGGCCAGCCAGCCGGTCAGCGGCAGGATGACGGCATTGGCGACGAGGTAGGAGGTGAGCACCCACGTGGACTCGTCGATGGTCGCCGAGAGATTGCCCGCGATGTGCGGCAGCGACACGTTGACGACGGTGGTGTCGAGCACTTCCATGAACGTCGCGAACATGACCGCGACCGCGACGATCCAGGGATTGACGTGGCGGTGCTCGTCCATCGCCGTTACTTCGTGTAGACCGTCGGCGCTACGGACAGGCCAGGACGGAGCTGATGGTCCTCGTCCTGACCGGGGTCGAGCACGATCTTGACCGGGACGCGCTGCACCACCTTCACGTAGTTGCCGGTGGCATTCTCGGGTGGCAGCAGGCTGAACTTCGCCCCGGTCGCGGCGCCGATGCTGTCCACCTTGCCGCGGAAGGTGCGGCCGTCCAGGGCGTCGACTTCGACGTCCGCCGCCTGGCCGGGCCGCATCCCGGCGAGCTGCGTCTCCTTGAAGTTGGCCACGACCCAGACATCGTCGCGGGAGACCAGGGCGAAGAGCGGCTGGCCGGCCTGCACCTGCTGGCCCAACTCCATGGAGCGCTTGCCGACAATGCCGTCGCTCGGCGCCTTGATCACGGTGCGGTCGAGATTGAGCTGCGCCTGCGCCAGCACCGCGGTCGCTTGCTTAACGCGCGCCTCGGCCGCCGCCGCGTGCGCACGTGTTGCCTGCAGCTGCTCCGGCCCGGTCTTCGCCGAGGCGAGCACCGCCTCCGCCCGCGAGGAAGCGACGCGCGCCTGCACCGCGCGCTGTTCGGCGACCGCCACCGCCGTGCGCGCGGCTACTATCTCGGACTCCGCTGCCTCGACCGAGGCGCGGGCGGCATCGGCCGTGGCCGCCGCGGCGTCGAACTGCTGCTGTGCGATCTCTTCCTTCTCGACCAGCAGCTTCAGGCGCTCGACGTCGCGCGAGGCGCGGCTGGCGGTCGCCTGCCGCTCGCGGGCACGAGCCTCGGCGACCAGCAGCTGCGCCCGGGCCGCCTCCACCTGCCGGTCGGCCACGGCAATACCGGCCACGGCGTCGTCCACGCCGCCGCTGGCGGTCCGCAGGTCGCTGGTCGTCGAGGCCGACGCGATCGGCACGCCGGCACCCGCGGCCTGGGCGGTGGCTTCCGCGTCGGCGAGCTCCGCGGCGGCGCGGTCCACGGCCACCTGGTACTCGCGCGGATCGATGCGGGCGAGGACGGTCCCCTTCTCGACGAACTGGTTGTCGGTCACGTGCAGCTCGAGAATCGGGCCGCCGACACGCGTTGAGATCTGGGTAATCCGGCCCTCGATCTGGGCGTCGTCGGTCGATTCGTGGCCCGCCCCCAGCCACATCACGAGGGCGACCACGGCGGCGACTGCCACGACCCCGAGGGCAATCCAGGTGGCCGGGCCGCGCCGGGTTCGTTCGGTCTCTGCCATCACTTCACTCCTGACGCGAACGCCAGCACGGCTTCTTCCGCAATCCCCACCGCGCGCGCGAGCACGGCCTTGGCGACGTTGTGCTGGTACAGCGCGTCGATGCGATCTTCGGATGCGCGGGCGAGCGACTCCTGTGCGCGGGTCACTTCGATGGTGTCGGACACCCCGGCGGCGAAGCGATCGCGCGCCTGCGCGAGCTCCTGCGTCGCCAAGCCGACCGTCGTTTGCGCGGTGTCCACCTGCTGGGCGGCGGCGTTGACGTCCAGAAAGGCGCTCCGCACCTCGGTGTCTATTCGGGCGCGCAGGTCGTCGTACACAGCTCGCTGCTGGCGCAGCTCGGCGTCCGCCTCGATTGTGCGGCCCTTGACGCGGCCACCCTCGAAGATCGGCACGCGCAAGGTGGCGGCGACGGTGTAGGTCGGGTGTGCGTTGGACACCGTCTGGCCGATGGTGCCGTAGTCGGCGTCGAGCGACAGTGACGGCAGGCGCTCGGCGGAGGCGGCCTTGGCGCGGGCCTCGGCCGCGGCAACACGATCGGCGGCCGCCAGATAGTCGGCGCGGTGGACGTACGCATTCTGGATGGCCTGCTCGAGCGGGATGGCGTCGAGCGGGGCAAAGGGAATGGTGTCGGTGAGGAGGATCCGCTGCCCCGGGGGCAGGCCGATGGAGCGGCCCAGCCGCAGCTTGGCCTTCTCGAAATCGTTCTCCGCGACGATGAGACGCTGACGCTGGCGCTGCACCTGTGCCTCGGCACGCAACACGTCGATACCCGCGACGAGCCCTGACGTCTTGAGATTGCTGGCCTGGCGCTGCAGCACGTTGGCCGTCTCCAGTTGCGCGCGCGCGACGTCGATGCGGCTCGACGCGCTGATGGCCTCGAGATAGAGGTTGACGGTGACGAGCACCACCAGTTCGCGGGCGGACCGAATGCCCGACAACTGGACCTTTTCGTCGAGCGACGCGGCGCGCGCCTCATTGAGGGCGGCCAGGTCGATCAGCCGCTGGGAAAGGCCGATCCGCGCGTCGAAGACGTTGAAGGGACCGACGATGGGGTCCGGCGCGGGGAAGCCGAACGCCTCCAGGTTGATCACCTGCCGGCGCTCCGAGACCGAGCCCTTCAGGTTCGGCAGCAGGTCAGCCAGCGCGGTCCAGCGCGCGCCGTGAGCGGCCCGTTGCGTTTCCTCTTGCAGCAGCAGCCCCAGGTTGAACTGCAGCCCGCGATCGAGCGTCTCCTTGAACGAGAGGGCGAGCGGTTCCGCGCTGGCGGTGCCCTGCGGCACGCTGCCGCGGAAGGCGTCGGTGACCGCCTCGCGCGCCTGTCCCGCCGCCGGCACCGCCGCCGCCGCGACCAGGGTCGCGGCCATGAGCCATCGAACCGTCATTTCTTCTGTCCTCGCGCGGGTTTGAGCCCGCTCCAAATCAGGTCGGTCAGGAAGGTGATGTCCTTGTGGCTGCCGCCCCGGGTGCCGAGCAGCAGGCGCCGGCCGATCAGCCCCTTGCTCATGTCGAACACCGCGAGCGCCGCGGCTTCGGGATCGACCGGCCGGACCTCGCCAGCGGCCACGGCCTTCTCCATCACCTTCTGGAGCGCGCGCGTCTGGCGGTCGAGCGCCGCCTGGCACGCGCCGCGGGATTCGGGCGAGGCCGCAACGAGCCGGGCAATCTCGGCGACATACACGCGGAAGAAGTCCGGGTGCTGCTGGAAGTACTCGGCGCGCACGGTCACGAAGGCGGCGATCGCTGCTCGCGCCGAGCCGGCCGCCGCGAGCTGTTCCCCAATCAGCCGCTCGATCTCGGCCATGCCGGAGGCGAAGACCGCGTCGTAGATGGCCTGCTTCGAGGCGTAGTACAGGTAGACGGTCCCTTTGGCCACACGAGCCGCCTCGGCAATCGCGTCGACCGTGGCCGCCTCGAACCCTTTCTCGCCGAACACATGACAGGCCGCCTGAATGATCGATCGCCGCCGGAATTCGGCGACGATGTCTTCCTTCGAGGGGACGGTGGCTGACATCGATTAACCTCATCAGTCACTTGACTGACTGTCTGGTCATTTTATCAGACCAACCGGTCAGGATCCCGTTCGTCCCTGCTTCCCGGCAGTTCGCGGTTTCCGGCGACATCCCGCACGGCGATAATGCGGGATGCCGTTCGTGTCCCCCGTCCGGGTCTGCTCGGTCCTTGGCGCGATGCTTCTTGCCGCGGATGGTGGCACGGTGGCCCTGGCGCAGGCCCCGTCCTCGCAGCCCCGCGTCACCCTGCCGCCGGTCATCGTCACCGCGCCGAAGGAACCGACCGACGTCAAGGACGTGCCGGGCAGCGTGACGGCCGTCACCTCCGACACCCTCGCCGCGTCCGGGGCGCGCATCGTCTCGGACGTCGCGCTGTTGTCGCCCAACACGTTCTTCACCGAGTTCACGGCCCGAAAATCCAGCAACCCGCGGTTCCGCGGCGTCGGTGCGAGCCCGGCCAATCCCGCGGTCACCACCTACTACGACGGCGTGCCGCAGCTGAACGTGAACTCATCGAGCCTCGAGCTGCTCGACGTCTCGCAGATCGAGTTCGTCCGCGGTCCGCAGAGCCCGCTCTACGGGCGCAACGCCCTCGGCGGGATCATCAACGTCGCCAGCTCGCGCCCTTCCCTGTCGGGCTGGACGGGCAGCGTGATGGTGCCGTTCGGCAACGTCTCCGCGCGCGAGGTGCGAGGCAACGTGTCGGGCCCGGTCGGAGAGCGCGTCGGCGTGGGCTTCGCCATCGGCACGCAGGTCCGCGACGGCTTCACCGTCAACGACCTCACCGGCAACGACCTCGACTCGCGCGAGGCGACGTTTGGTAAGGCGCAGCTGCTGTGGACCCCGGCGCAGAACTGGGAGGCTCGCGTCATCTTCAGCGCCGAGCGGGATCGCGATGGCGACTACGCGCTGGCCGATCTCGACCTTGCGCGCACCCAGCCGTTCCACGTGCAGCGGGACTACGAGGGCTACACCCATCGCGATGTCACGGGCACGACCGTGATGCTGCGCGGTGAGGGCGAGCGCGTGACCTTCACCAGCAGCACGGGGTTCGTGAGCTGGAAGACCGAGGACGCGACCGATCTCGACTACAGCCCGCTGCCGCTGGCGACACGCAACAACCGCGAGGACGACTTCCAGTTCACTCAGGAAGTGCGCGCCGCTTCGGGCGTGAATGCACCAGTGCAGCTGAGCGACACGATGACCATGAAGTGGCAGGCCGGAGTCATGTTCTTCACGCAGGGCTACGAGCAGGTAGCCGTGAACACGCTGGCGCCCTTCGTGCTCTCGCCCTTTCTGGACTTCCCGGTGGCGCAGTACTCGCCTGACTCGGCGCTCGATGACCTGGGCCTGGGCTTGTTCGGCCAGGCCACCCTGACGCTGCACGAGAAGCTCGACTTCACTCTGGGGGCGCGCTACGACTACGAGGACAGGGAGGCACGGCTCGACAGCTACTATGTGCCGGCGATCGCGGCCCCAAGCACGGTTGACGACCAGCGCGGCTACTCGAATACGTCCCCGCAGTTCGCGGTGGGCTATCGGGTCCGGCCCGAGGTAATGGTCTACGGCTCGATCAGCGAAGGCTTCAAGGCCGGCGGCTGGAATCCTGCGTCACCGGTCGGCATCGAGTCCTACGACGAAGAGCATGCCTGGCACCTCGAAGGCGGCGTCAAGGGATCGTTCGCCGGGGGCAAGGTATTCGCCTCCGCCGCGGCCTTCAACATCGACTGGATCGACCTGCAGTTCAACGTGCCGAACCCCCTGGTGCCGGGGCAGTTCTACATCGCCAACGTCGGCGGGGCGGCCAGCCGGGGCGTAGAGTTCGAACTGAAGGCCCGGGCACACTCGACGACCGAAATTTTCGGCAACCTTGGCTTCACGAAGGCGCGGTTCGGCTCGAACACGTTCTCGAGCGGCGTGGATGTCTCGGACAACCGAGTCCCCAACACCCCCAGCTACACCGCCACCCTCGGCGCCAACCTCGAGGGCCCGGTGAGCGACGGCATCACGCTGTTCGGGCGGGCCGAGGCCGTCTTCTACGGCGAGATGGAGTTCGACGATGCCAACACAGCCCGGCAGGAGGCCTACTCGCTCGTCAATCTTCGCGGCGGGTTCCGCACGCGGTATTTCTTCGCCGACGTGTGGATTAAGAACGCCTTCGACACTCGCTACGTGCCGGTGGCGTTCCCGTATTTCGGCTTCGCGCCGTCCGGGTTTCTGGCGGAGGTTGGGAGACCGCGGACGTTTGGGGTGTCGGCAGGGGTGACCTTCTGAAGATTGCGCATCTGGTGAGGTCCTGATGTGGTGATCTGGTGATCGATCTGCTGATCTAGGGACCTGGCGATCTATCTGCCGATCTACAGGGTGATCCGGTGATCTGTCGGGCGATCTCGTGATCTGGTGATTTGTGATTTGTCCATTCGAGTTGTGAGGTGATCGTGGGCCGTCGGACTCTCGTCGTGGGGTTGCTCGGCGTCGTCCTGGCCCTCCTCGCGTTCGCGGCTGGATGGGTGGCGGGGCGGACGGGGATGGGCACCGCCGTGCCCCTGTCGTCGCTGGAGGCGCGCGAGCGCGCGTTCGTCGACGAGATGCGCGGCGTCGTGCTCGACGGGGTGTTCACGGTCGATGGCCGGGACGGCACACCGACGCCGGATCGCTACGAGATCGCGAGCGTGGAGAAAGTGGGCGACGACCTGTGGCGCTTCAATGCGCGGATGGTGCACGACACGACGGACGTGACGCTGCCGATCGTCGTGCCGATGAAGTGGGTGGACGACACGCCGGTGGTCACGCTCACGGACTACAGCATTCCGACGCTCGGCACCTTTTCGGCCCGGGTGTTCTTCTACAGCGACCGCTATGCCGGCACCTGGCAGCACGGGAACGAGATTGGGGGGCACCTGTACGGGCGGATTGAAAGATGACCGCATGATCGATTCAGCGCAAGGCCATCACCATCGCGGCCAGCGTGCCCGGGTCTTCAACGGCTTCCGTCCGATGCCACGTGATGGCGCCGGCGTCGCCCGCTCGTTGCGCCTCGAGCACGTCCACAGTGGCGTCCGAGGCGTCGCCGACTCGCGCACGGAGCCGCGCTGCCATCAGGTCGACGGGCGCCTCCAGCCACACGCCGGTGAACGGCACGCCGGCTCGCTCCGCCACGCCTTCGATGCCGTGCCGGGCGTCCGGTGTGAGGAAGGTCGCATCCGCGATTACGGCGCCGCGGTTGGCCAGCACGTCGGCCGCGCGAACGCTGAGGGCGCGATAGACGGCGCGCGTCACCGCCTCGGTGTAGGCGTCGGCCGGCAATCGCTCTTCCAACTCGCGGTGCAGGAGCACCTTGCGCAGGACGTCGCTTCGGAGAACGACCGCTCCAACCGCGCCCCCGACGAGCGGCGCCAGCTGCGACGCCAGCGTCGATTTCCCAGAGCCGGAGAAGCCGCCGATCGCAATCAGCCGCGGCGGCTGAGGTGTGGCGCACCGCTCTGCGAGGCTCAGATAGTCCCGGGCCCGGGCTTCGAAGTCGGTCCGGCGTGCCGGATCGGCGTCGAGCGCGGCGCTCGCCAGGCTGGTCTTGGCCCGCACCGCCGCTCGCGTGGCCAGGAACAGCGGCAGCAGCGGGAGGCCGCCGACGTCGCTCGTGCGGAGCAGGTAACGATTGAACAGCGTGTTGGACTCGACCGCCAGTCCGCGCCCGAGCAAGTCCATCAACAGGAAGGCGAGGTCGTACCAGACGTCGATGCACGAGAACGCATCGTTGAACTCGATGGCGTCGAACGGAGTCGGCACGCCGTCCAGCATCACAATGTTGCGGAGATGGAGGTCGCCGTGCAGTTGTCGCACGAAGCCGCCGGCGCGGCGCGCGTCCAGCAACGCCGTGTGTGACGTGAATGCGGTGTCGCAGCTCGCGGCCAGCCGATCGACGCGCTCCGCTGGCAGCGTGCCGGGCGCCCCGCCCAGCGCCCGTGCGTTGTCGCGCAGGACGTCGCGCATGGTGTCGGGGCCGCCTTCGTGCGGGGTGGGCACGGCTCGGGCGTGGAAGGCCGCGATCACGTCCGCCAGTCGAGCGGCCAGCGCGCGGGAGAAGCCGCCGGCCGTCGCCACCCGGTCCAACAGCGCGTCGGCGGGGAAGCGCTGCATCACGACCAGCCATTCGATCGGCTCGCCTGTCCCGCTCAGCGTCAACGTGCCGGAGATCTCTCGAGTCAGCGCCTCGACCCCGAGATACAGGGCCGGCGCCGTGCGGCGGTTCAGGCGCACTTCGGACTCGCAGGCCAGACGCCGCTGCTCGAGCGTCGAGTAATCCAGGAAGCTGTAGCGGACCGCCCGCTTCACCTTGTAGGCGCGGTCGCCGGCGAGGAACACGCAGGCGCTGTGGGTGTCGAGGCGCTGGACGGTCGAGGGCCTGTGGGGATACAGGCCCGGTTCAGCGAGCCGCGCGAGGGCAGCGGCTTGCGCCTCGCCAGGCATCATGATGTTCGGTTCGACCATCCTCAGTCCGCGAGCAGCGCCAGGGCGCGCTCGTAATCCTCGGGGGTATCGACATCCAGGAACGCACCCTCGTCGGTGACGGGCACGTCGACGAGCGCTCGGGCGTAGGCGTGCACCACCGGCTTGGCGCCCAGTTGCGGGTCGGCCGCGCGGAGCTCGGCGAAGACGCGGCGGTCGAAGAGCACCGGATGCCCGTGCGTCTCTCCCCGCGCGGGCCGCACGATGGGCGCACCGGTCTCGCGCCACACCCGTATCAGCTGTCGCGTCGTGCCGGGCGAGACGAGCGGCACGTCCACGAGCGTCATGAGCACAGCTTCCACGTGTGGTTGATCGACGGCGTCGAGTCCGCAGAGAAAGGAAGACAACTGCCCGTCCCGCCATCCGGCGTGTTCGACGATGGTGACCGACGGATGGCGAATGACCAGCCCGCGCCGCACGGCCTCGACGTGCGCGCCGGCGACCACGGCCACCCTGGGCACCCCTGCCGCCAGCAACGACGAGACGCCGCGGGACAGCAGGGTGGCGCCATGCGCTCCCAGTGGCAGCGCCGCCTTGGGCTGTCCCATCCGAGAAGATGCGCCGGCGGCGAGGACGACGGCGGCAATCATGCCGAATGGCCCATTTGATCCATGCTGCTGCGCGTTTTCATGCGAGCGTGTAAACATACCGGGGCTTTGCGCCGTATACTTGACTTGGCGCGCGTCCCTGCCTACACTTGCCGCCTATTTCCGTTCCCTCGCTCCCCGGCGCCGGCCATCGTCCTGGCCTCATTGTCTGATACCACCGGTATCTGCGGGTGCGGCAATTCCTGAGACGTTCTCAGGGATTCGGAAGCGGAGGATACGGGTATGCCGACCGGAACAATCGCACGACTCCTCATTGACAAGGGGTTTGGGTTCATCCGGGATGAATCCGGCCTCGAACACTTCTTCCATCGCAGCTCGGTGCGGGGAACGGTGTTCGAACTGCTTCGTGAGGGGCAGCGTGTCGAATTCACCCCCGAAGATTCACAGAAAGGACCTCGCGCTGGAGATATCCGCTTGATCGAATAGCGGATCGATCGATCGATCTGTTTTCGCTTGTAAGTCTGTTGCTTCCCGACCGGCCCCGTCCTTTGGGGCCGGCATCTGAAACGCCCCACCCGGTCTCCGCGCCCCTAATCCGCGCCCAGGTCGCCCACCCGCGTGCCGCACCTCCGTAGTTCGACTTCCGTGATTCGAACCCCGCGATTCGAACCTTCGTGATTCGAACCCCCCGTGATCGTGAGCGTGGCGGAAGCGCCCTGGGAGTCGAACCGACCGAGGCGAGCCAATGGTGATGCCGGTCTGACTGCCTCGCAGGCCGGTTCGCGTCACGCGAGCAACGCGAGCGTGGCGGAAGCGCCTGGGAGTCGAACCCAGCCTGCCCCGCAAGGGGGCAGCAGCCGGTTTTGAAGACCGGGAGGGCCACCGGGCCCCGGTCGCTTCCGCGATGATCATAGCAGCAGGCTCAGCACGCGCCCGGTGTCGGAGAGATCGTCGAGCGCGACATCCGCTCCGGCGCGCGCGAGCTCGTCGCACGTGTGTCCGCCGGTCGCCACGGTGATCGATCGCGCGCCGGCGATGGCAGCGCACGTCACATCGTGAGGGGTGTCGCCGATCACCACGACGCGCGCGCAGGCCGACTCCGGAATGCCGTGGGCGATCGCGCGCTGGCGCGCGATCGGTACCAGCTGATTCCGATCGGCCGAGTCATCCGAGTACACGCCGAAGGCAAAATAGTCCCACAGGCCGAAATGACGCAGCTTGATCGCGGCGGCCTCGCGGTAGTTGCCGGTGAGCAGCGCCAGGTGCAGCCGCGGATGGGCGCGCGCCGCATCGAGCAGCTCGCGCACGCCGGGCATCACGCCCTTCACGCCGGTGCCGGGTTCGAGGATCTCTTCGCCGAGCCGCGGCAGATACGCGGCCTGGAACTGTGCGTGGTTGTCTGGCGTGTCGGGCAGACCCCACCGGGTCAGCGCATCCGACACGAGCCACGAATCGGTCCGCCCACCCATCGCGACTCCGGCAAAGGCGGCGGGCACACCGAACAGCGTCTCGAAGGTGCCGACCATCGCTCGCATCCCGGCCCGCCCGGTGAGGACCAGTGTGCCGTCGATGTCAAAAAGCAGCAGGGTGGGGGGGGCGGCCATTGATGATTGATGATTGATGGTTGGGCGATTCATTGATGATTGATGATTGAGG
>DATLLC010000215.1:0-8534 GCA_035538015.1 Vicinamibacterales bacterium | reverse complement strand
AACTTCTCCACCGCCTGCGTGTACGCCTGCTCGTAGCCGTCCGGCGTGAGCGGTCCCTGGCCAACGTAGACGATGAAGAAGGAAGCATCCAGGCCGCCCTCCTTCATCTTGGGCAGGTTGACCTGGTTCTCCAGGCGCTGGGTGTAGTTGCGCTCGGTGGTGAAATCGCGGGGGTTGATGTCGTCGTGCGTGTCGAGCGCGATCACCCGATCGTGGATGTTCCGGGCCCGAGCCACCAGGGCGGCGTCTGGCGCCTGCTGCCCGGCGAGAGGAGACACCCACGCCACGGCTAGCAGCCCGAGCAGAAGGATTCGTCGCATCCGGAGAGGATAACTCGGCATCACGGGCCGGCAGTCGGCAGCCGTCGGCCGGCAGCCGGCAACCGTACAAAAAGAGGGCCGCGTCGGACGCGGCCCAGCGTTGGAGGTACGAAAGGGACGATTAGTGGGCGCGTGCGGGTGCCGGTGCACCGAGGCGCGACTCTTCCGGAGCCCGGGCAGGCGCGTCGACGAGACACCACGCCTCGCGATCGGCCAGGATGGCGCGGCCCAGCTCGGTGTGCAATGCATGACCCGCACGATGAGCCACGACGTGGCCGACCACCGGATACCCAATCAGGGCCAGATCGCCCACGACGTCGAGGATCTTGTGCCGCACGAACTCATCCTCGAACCGCAGGGCGTTGAGGGCGCCGGTGTCGCCGATGACAATGGCGTTCTCGAGCGAGCCGCCGAGCGCGAGGCCCTGCTGGCGCAGCCATTCGACTTCCTTCAGAAACCCGAACGTGCGCGCCGAGGCGATGTGCTCGCTGAAGGTCTGCTCCGTGATCCGTTCGGTCCGCGTCTGATGGCGCAGCAGTGGATGGTCGAAGCTGATGGTATAGCTCACCTTGAAATGATCCGACGGGTACACCGCGATGCGCTTGTCCCCGCTGGCGATCTGAAGGGGCTGGAGGACCTTCAGGTACTTCCGAGCCGGCCCCAGCCGCTTGACTCCCGCTTCCTGCAGCAGGAAAAGGAACGGGGCGCTGCTGCCATCCATGATGGGCACTTCGCGCTGGCTCAATTCGACGACGACGTTGTCGATGCCCGAGGCCATGAGAGCGGCCAGCAGGTGTTCGACAGTCTCGACGGTCGCGCCGTCGCGTCCCAGCACGGTGGCATATTGCACCGCGGAGACGTGGTCGACCGAGGCGGGAATCTCGATGCCCAAATCGGTGCGGCGAAATCGAATTCCGGTATCAGCCGGGGCGGGCTTGAGCGTCAGGGTCACTTTCTGTCCCGAGTGCAAGCCGATGCCGGCACAAGAGATTTGACGCTTCAGGGTCTGTTGGACGTCCATTCGCTCTGACTCAGGGGGCAGTAACGACCGTCAAGAAAGCAAACGCGATGCCCGCACGAGTCAGCTCTTCAAAATATTGGCAAGACATTCTGCATCAATCATTTACGACCACACGAGCCGATGATGGACCCGGGCAACTGTGTAAAGCGGGCCACAGGTAACCGTGGCCGGGTTGTGTCAAAACAACCACACTCGAGACGCTCTCACTCGGTGAACAGATCCGCCAGAAACTCCCCTGTTACCGAGCCTTTGGCACGAGCCACCTGCTCGGGCGTCCCTTGCGCCACGATGCGTCCGCCGTCCCCGCCCCCCTCGGGACCGAGGTCGATAATCCAGTCGGCCGACTTGACCACGTCCAGGTTGTGTTCGATTACGACGACGGTGTTGCCCTGGTCCACGAGGCGCATCAGCACGTCCAGCAGGCGGCGCACGTCCTCGAAGTGCAGGCCGGTCGTGGGCTCGTCGAGGATGTACAACGTGCGACCCGTCCCCCGCTTGGAGAGCTCGCGCGACAGCTTGACGCGCTGCGCCTCACCTCCAGACAGCGTGGTCGCCGACTGACCCAGCTCGATGTATCCGAGGCCGACGCTCTGCAGTGTCCGCAGCTTCGTCGCCAGCGGCGGGAAGTTCTCGAGCAGCGGCAGCGCGTGATCCACCGTCAGATCCAGCACTTCGGCGATCGACTTGCCGCGGTACTTCACGTCGAGCGTCTCGCGGTTGTAGCGCCGCCCTTTGCACTGCTCGCACGTGACGTAGACATTGGGCAGGAAGTGCATCTCGATGGCGATGACGCCGTCACCCTGGCAGGCTTCGCAGCGCCCGCCTTTGACGTTGAAGGAGAACCGACCCGGCTTGAAGCCGCGGGCTCTCGCTTCGGGCACCATCGCGAACAGCTCGCGGATGAACGTGAATAGGCCGGTATAGGTTGCCGGGTTCGAACGGGGCGTCCGGCCAATCGGCGATTGATCGATCTCGATCACCTTGTCGATGAGCTCGGTACCCTCGATGCGCGTGTGGGGCCCCGGCTCGTCCGCCGCGCGATAGAGCTGTCGCGCCAGCGACCGATACAGGATGTCGTTCACCAGGGTGCTCTTCCCCGATCCGCTCACGCCGGTGACCGCGACGAGGCGGCCCAGCGGAATCCTGACGTCGATGTCCTTCAGGTTGTTGGCACGGGCGCCCCGGATCACGAGCTCGCCCATCTTCGCGGTCCGTCGCTTGGCTGGCGGCTCGACGCGGCGATGGCCGCTCAGATATGCACCGGTGAGCGAGCCGTTGCCGTTCTGCGCCAGCATGTCGGGTGACCCCTGGAAGATCACCTCGCCGCCAAGGTCGCCGGCGCCGGGCCCAAGGTCGATGACGTAGTCCGCCAGCCGGATCGTGTCCTCGTCGTGCTCGACCACGATGACGGTGTTTCCCATGTCGCGCAGCCGCTGCAGTGTCGAGAGGAGCTTGCGGTTGTCGCGCTGATGCAGGCCGATCGACGGCTCGTCCAGGACGTAGAGGACCCCGGTCAGGTTCGATCCAATCTGCGTGGCGAGCCGGATGCGCTGCCCCTCGCCGCCCGAGAGGCTGGCCGCGGATCGCCCCAACGTGAGGTAGCCGACGCCGACATCGTTAAGGAAGCGCAGGCGATCCTGAATCTCGCGCAGGATCCGCGTGGCGATGATGGCTTCACGGTCGCGGAGCTCGAATCCCTCGAAGGCCGATAGCGCCTCGGAGATGGGGAGGGCAACGTAATCCGCGATTTTGCGTCCCTTGACCGTGACGCCGAGGCTCTCGGGACGCAAGCGGCGCCCGTGGCACACCGCGCAGTCGGTCAGCGCCCGATAGGGGTCCAGCTCCTCCTGAACGGCCCAGGAACCCTCGTCGAAGCGGCGCCTGAGGTTCGGAATCACGCCTTCGAAATCGCGGCCGAACGGGTCCGGCTCGGGCGCCTTCTTCTTCTTCTTCGCCGCGGTCGCCCGCGGGGCCTTTGCGGCTGGCCCCTCTTCGGCCACCGACTTGCCGTTGGCGCCGGGGCCGAAGAGCAGGAGCTCGCGCTGCTTGCGCCCGAGCCTGCCGAAGGGCACTGCCGGATCGATTGCCCAGTGACGCGAGATCGCCGCGATGGCCTCGCCGACCAGCGCCGCATCACCGCGGGCCCACGGTGCGATTGCCCCCTGCTCCAGCGACAGCGTCTCGTCGGGAACGATCCGGCGTGGATCGAAGTCCCAGGTCGCGCCGAGGCCCTGGCAGCCGGCGCACGCGCCGTGCGGCGAGTTGAAAGAGAACGCTCGCGGTGACATCTCCGGGACGCTGAGGCCGCAGACGACGCAGGCGAGCTTCCGGGAGTAGAGCCGGTCGCCCTGGTCGTGCGACTGGATCAGCACCACATCGTCGGCAAGCTGGAGCGCGACGTCGACCGAGGCGGCCAACCGCCGCTCGATGCCACTGCGCACGATCAGACGGTCGATGATGATGTCGACGTTGTGGTTGCGGCGGCGGTCGAGCGCGATCTCTTCGTCGAGCGATCGCAGCTGTCCATCGACGCGGGCCTTGGTGAAGCCGCGCGCCGACAGCGCTTGCAGCTCCTTCTTGAACTCGCCCTTGCGCCCGCGAACGATGGGTGCCATCACGGTGATGCGCGTGTCCTGGGGATAGGTCATCACCAGATCCACGATCCGCTCGATCGACTGCGACGTGATCTCACGGCCGCAGTTCGGACAATGCGGCACGCCGATGTTGGCGAAGAGCAGCCGCAGGTAGTCGTAGATCTCGGTCACCGTGCCGACGGTCGAGCGTGGGTTGGAGCCGGTGGTCTTCTGCTCGATCGAGATGGCCGGCGAAAGGCCCTCGATGAGGTCCACATCGGGCTTCTCCATCTGCTCGAGGAACTGGCGCGCGTAAGCCGACAGCGACTCCACATAGCGCCGCTGACCCTCGGCGTACAGCGTGTCGAACGCGAGCGACGACTTCCCGGAGCCAGACAAACCGGTGATCACCACCAGTTTGTCCCTGGGGATATCGACGTCGATGTCCTTGAGGTTGTGGACCCGGGCGCCCCTGACGGCAATCCAGTCGTGCGGCATGGCGTACTGCGGGGCCTCCCGACGGGAAGCCCAACACGCCATTGTAGTAGTTCGAGGTTGGAACTTCAAACCGCGCGGAGCCGGCTGTTCCGGTAGCCGTAGAGCCCATAGATGGTCAGGCCGACGTAGCGGATCACCGCGCAATCGGACCCGACCTGGCCCGCGGCAGCCGTTCCGATCACCCCGAAAATGCCGGCGCCGATCACCGCGCCAATCGCCAGCATGACAAGGTCGACGGCACCGAGGACGCGCTCGAGCGACCGCGCGTCGTCGGTGATGACAAGCTCCGCGATGGGCTTGCGGGCAAACAGGTGCGACATGCGCCTCGGCGTGTAGCGACGGGTCAGCGCAAGCCGAAGCCGTAAAGCGTGTCGTTCGAGGCGAGAACGAGGCCGCCATCGGGCGCGAACGCGAGGCCGACCAGGTTCGGCCCTGAGACGACCAGCTCTCGCGGGCGTCCGGGCCTCAGCGCGTACACGCCGCTCGAGCCCGCCAACGCCTCGACGACGTGCAAGATACCGCCGCTGTCGAACGCCACGCCTTGCGGACGGCCAAACACCCACTCGAGCGGCTCCACGCGGCCATCCGGGTGCACCCGGCGAAGCGTGTCGTAGGTGGACAGGGTCGGGGCCGCGACGTAGATCCAGCCGTCAGGACCGACGGCCAGATGGAACGCGGCCATGCTGCCCGGCAGGGTCGCGACGGTCTCGGTCCGGCCCTGGGTGTCGATCCGGAACAACGTCCCGGATCGGTCGCCGACATACAGGGCGCCATCGGGCGTGAACGCCAGACCCGTCGCTATGCCCAGGTCCGATCCGATCACCTCGTACTGCCCGTCTTCATGCACGCGATAGACGCGCCCTTCGAAACGACTCGACACGTACAGCTTTCTGTCGGGTCCGAGCACGAGCGACGTGGGGTTCACGAGGCCGTGCACGAACGGCTCGCGAGCGGCGTTGGGCGTCACGCGGAAGATCGACACCGCCGCCTGCTGGCCCCGCGAGCCTGAATAGGTCACATAGACGTTCCCGACGCCGTCGAGCACCGGGTTATCGACCTGGTGCAGACCGGTGGCCAACACCCGCGCGACGTCGGCATAGAGGGTGGCACCCGGCGCCCACGACACCTTGACCGGCTGGGCACCGCCCGGCACCGGTTCCGGCACGACAACCGCGATGCGTCCGGGGGCCGCGAACGAGATGCGGGCCGGCACTCCGGCAATCGAAATGTCGTCGGCGGAGGCGGCGGGGAGCGGGAAGCCCTCGCCGTGCACCCAGAGCCGTCCACCAGGGACGACGCGAATTGGCTCCAGGTTTCTCAGGGCCGGCACGGTGTTCACCCTCCGCTCGCCTGGGCCGTCAGGCCCGGGACCTGCCGGTGACACCGGTGGCGACGACGCGCGGGGACGTTGTACGAAAGCGCATGACCACCCGGCGGTCCGGGACGTTAGGTGTCGTCGAGCTCGAGGTTCCAGTAGAGGTAGTCACGCCAGCTCTCTGGCGCCTGGCGGAGGCCGATCGTAATGCGAATAGCCGGCGCAGCGTTGGGGCGCCGCGGTGACCGGATGAGCGTCATGCGGGCCTCGTGCGGCGTACGCCCGCCCTTGCGGCGATTGCACTGCACACAGCACGTGACGATGTTCTCCCAGTCCTTGCGCCCACTCTGCGATACCGGCACGACGTGATCGAAGGTCAACTCCGGAGTTGGGAACACGCGGGCACAGTACTGGCATTTGTACTCGTCCCGTGCATAGATGTTGGCGCGCGAGAAGGGTACGTAGTCGAAGCGCTGCTTGATGCGGACGTAGCGCAGCAGCCTGATGACGGACGGCAGCTTGAAGGAGAACGAGACCGCGCGCACTTCACGGTCGTGGTGCGCGATGATCTCGACCTTGCCCTGGCACCATAGCGTCACCGCTTTTTGCCAGTGCACCACCTTCAGCGGCTCGAACGTCGCGTTGAGGAGGAGCGTCTGCTCCATGGTCGTCAGTCTGGACCCGTGTCGAGCTGATTTTGCCCGTATTCATGCGGCTATGTCAAGCGACCAAAGCCGCTAAAGTAATGTTACATAGATAGTTACAGCAACAATCGGGGGGCCGGGAACCGGCTCCGATCTGCAGTCGGTTCGGCCCCGTGCCGATATGGGCCATGGAGTGCATGACGCCTGAGATGAAACTAGGTTGTCGGCTGCTCATCGTGGGTGCGACTGTCCTCTCTGTCGGCTGTGCATCGTCGGGAGCCGTACCACGACCGTTTCCCACTCCCGGAGAGCCGCCGGGCGTGGCCGCGCCCACGCCCGCGCCGACAACCGACGGGTACACGCTCAGCGGCACCGCGCTCGCGCTGCGGGGCGCGCCATACCGGAACGGCGGCGCGACCCCGGACGGATTCGATTGCAGCGGGTTCGTGCAGTACGTTTTCGGCCGTCACGGAGTGGCGATGCCGAGGGAAACGCGAGAGCAGTTCCGTGTCGGACGCTCGATCAGGAGGAACGACCTGGCGCCGGGCGACCTGGTGTTCTTCAGCACCGTGGCGCCAGGCGCCTCCCATGTGGGAATCGCCCTCGATCGGGATCAGTTCATCCACGCGCCCAGCACGCGCGGCGTCGTGCGGGTCGAACGCCTTTCCGCTGAATACTGGGACCAGCGATTCATCGGCGCCCGCCGACCTCGCTGAGCGCGCTCACCTCCACCGCGGAGTACGGATCTGCCCTCCAGCGAGGTCACGCTCAGCGTTGCGACGTCAGCGTTGATACGCTCGGCGTGTAAGAAGTGCCCCGGACGTCGCGGCCGCGCCCTGCCGTCTCGACGGTTTTCAAGCAAGCTCGGCCCTTGAAAGCTGGTATCGCGCTTGCACAATCCGGCGCGGACCTCGGAGTTGTCCTAAATGCGCCTTTCTCGCCTCCTCTTCCGGAACCGACCAGCTGGGCGACTGCTCTGGACGCTCGCCGTCATCGGCGGACTCGCCCAGATGCTGGCGCTCGGGTTCATGCAGTGGAGCCTCTACACCATCGTCAGCGGCTTGCCATCTCGAGAAGACCTCAAGGGCCTGGGTCAGATGGCGCAGGCCACGGTGCTCTTCGACGCGCAGGACCGGCCGGCGTTCTCGATCTTCGAGGAGCAGCGTCGGGAGGTACCCCTCGAGGCGGTGTCGCCTCACCTCATCGCCGCCATCGTGGCGATCGAAGACCAGCGCTTCTACGACCACGGCGGCGTCGATGTCGTGCGCATCGCCGGTGCCGGGCTGGCCAACCTGCGCGAAGGCCGGCGGGCCCAGGGTGGCAGCACGTTGACGCAACAACTCGCCCGTCAAAGCTTGCTCACCCTCGACAAGACGTTCCGGCGGAAGGTGCAGGAGGCACTGCTCGCGATGCGGATTGAGCGCGAGTACACCAAACAGCAGATCCTCGAGCTGTACCTCAACAAGATGTACTTCGGCGCGGGTCTGTACGGCGCGGAAGCGGCCGCCCTCGGCTACTTCGGCAAATCCGCTCACGATCTCACCGTGGACGAGGCGGCGCTTCTGGCCGGACTCGTCAAGTCGCCGTCCACACTCGCGCCTACGGTGAACGTCGATCGCGCGATCGCGCGGCGCAACGTCGTGCTGCAGGCGATGCTCGGCACCGGTGTCATCGACGAGCCGACGTACACGCAGGCGAGGGCGGCCAAGGTGCACCTGAAGGACGGCCTGCGAAAGGACGAGCCCTTCGGCCAGTACTTCAAGGAGGCCGTACGCATCGCGCTCGTCGAGCGATTCGGGCGTGAACGGGTCTACGAGGGCGGCTTGAAGGTGTACACCACCATCGACCTGGACATGCAGAAGGCCGCCGAGTCGGCAGCCGAGGCGTCTCTGCAGGAGTTGGACAAGCGTCGGGCGGCGGCGTTGAAGGCGCGCAAACGTGCCCCGGACGCCGACGAGAGCGCCCTCCAGGCGGCGCTGATCGCGATCGATCCGCGCACCGGGCAGGTGCGTGCCATGGTCGGCGGCCGCAGCTTCGCGGATAGCCACTTCAACAGAGCCATGCAGGCGCGGCGGCAGCCGGGATCGGCCTTCAAGCCGTTCGTCTATGCGGCGGCGCTCGAGAATGGCTACACGACATCGAGCCTCATCACCGACCTCGATC
>DATLLC010000214.1:0-18608 GCA_035538015.1 Vicinamibacterales bacterium | reverse complement strand
GTGCTGAACCCGACGATCGCCGCGTTGCGGTGCGCGCTCTTGTTGCCTTCGAAGCCACCGTCACTGCTCTCGGGCGCGGTGCCCGCCGTCGCCAGGAACGCCGCATCCGCGCCGAGCATCAGCAGGCTGTGGACGAGACGCTTCGTGCGCCCGGTCGGATTGTCCCAGCCTTCCCACAGGTTCCACACGCCGGTCACGGTGTTGACCGCGAACAGCGCTCCGGTGAGACCGGCCAGGACGCTGTGGGTGGTCTTGAGCGCACCCGAGCCGTCACCGTCGTACAGCTGCTGCCCGACGATGGCCTGAGCGACGAACAAGGGGCCCGTGGCCCACGACGCGTACTTGTGGACCTTGTTCCTGAACTCGTAGGCTTCCGAGTAGACGTAGGCCTTGGGCGGTGGGGCCCCCTGGACGGCCTCGGCGGCCTCGAAGGACCGGGCCGGCAGCGGAGAGGCGGATTCGGTTACGAACGCCGGGAGCCAGCTGGCGTGGATTGCCACCGGCTCGGGGTCGTGCCCGTCGAAGCTGATATGCCACGCCGACGACGGCGCAGGGAAGAAACTGGCGCCGGCCTCTGCCGCCAGGGCAGGTGCGGCGTCGGTGGCCAGCAGGACGGCCAGTGGGATGGCCATGAACACGGCTCGCATGAGAACCTCCGAAATCAGGCGCGTACCCTAAGTCTATGCCGCCAGACTGAGAACGGATGAGAACCGCGAAACCCGGCTGCTATACTCGAAAATCCGCATGCGTTTCGCCCCCGAATACGTCTCCATCGTCCTCAACGAGAACTTCGAAGACGCCAAGGAGCTGCTGCTGACGCCGCTCATGGCCATCAATTACGCCCACCTGGTGATGCTCACCGAGTGCGGCATCGTTTCCCCTGAGGACGCGCGGGTCCTGCGAGGGGCGCTCGACGGCATCTCGCTCGACACCGTGCGCGAAGTCACCTACGACGGCACCTACGAGGACCTGTTCTTCTTCATCGAGCGCCTGATCGAAAAGGCCGCAGGCGAGGACATCAGCGGCCGTCTGCACACCGCGCGCAGCCGCAACGACATCGCGATGACGATGTATCGCATCTGGCAGCGGGAGTTCATCGCGGCCGTGGCGACGGGCGCGATCGAGCTGCGCGCCGCGCTCATCGACCTGGCCTGGCGGCACCGTGATACCGTCTACGGCGCTCACACGCACACGCAGCCGGCCCAGCCAACCACGGTGGCGCACTACCTGCTTGCGGTGATCGAGCAGCTGGAACGCGACGCGGCCCGCCTCGCAGCGGCTTACGAGTCCACCAACCTCAATCCGCTGGGCGCCTGCGCCATCACGGGCACGGGCTTTCCAATCGATCGGCGGCGCACCAGCGAGCTCCTGGGCTTTTCCGGGCCGACCTGCAACACCTACGGCAGCATCGCGACCGTGGACTACCTCCTCGAAGGCGTGTCGGCGACTCACGTGCTGCTCATCGGGCTCGGGCGCGTCATCCAGGACCTGCTGCTCTGGTGCACGATGGAGTTCGGCTACCTGCGACTGGGCGACGGCTTCGTGCAGGGCAGCAGCATCATGCCGCAGAAGCGCAATCCCGTGGCGCTCGAGCACGCGCGCGCGATTACGAGCAAGGCGGTCGGTCAGGCGCAGGCGATTGCGACGGCCGTGCACAACACGCCGTTCGGCGACATCGTCGACACGGAGGATGACTTGCAGCCGCTCGTCGCGTCGACGTACCGGGATGCGACGCGCGCGGTGACGCTGGTCGCGGCGGCGATGCGGGGGGCGGACTTCGACGTCGCCAGGCTCGCGGCCCGCGCGGGTGAGGGCGGCACCACGCTCACCGAACTGGCCGACACGCTGGTGCGGGACCACGGCCTGCCGTTCCGCGCCGCGCACGCCATCGCCGCCTTGCTGCTCAAGGCGCGGACCGAGGACCCGCGGACGTCGCTGTCCCAGGCGCTGGCCAAGGCGTCGCAGGCAATCCTCGGTCACACGCCCGCCTACACCGAGGAGCAGCTGCAGACCATCATGAGCCCGCGCCATTTCGTCGAGGTGCGCACCACCTACGGAGGTCCCGCTCCGGCGGAGACCTCGCGCGCGCTCGGCGTGTCGAAGGACGCGCTCGGACGGGACCGGACGGCGTGGCAGGCGCGACGGGATCATCTGGCGCGCGCGCAGGCGTCGCTGGATCAGCAGGTCCGCCAGCTATGACCCAGGTGCAGCGGAACTACGTCAAGGTGCTCGTCGTCTGGACGGTCACCCTGCTGTCGCTGTACGCGCTGCAGCAGTACTTCAGCCGCTGACGACGCGGATCCCCGGATGAGCCGCATCGACTGGTTCGTGGTCATCGCCTATCTCACCTGGGTGCTGTGGGACGGCGTACGGCAGGCCCGCAAGTCGAAGGAGCTCGAAGGCTACCTCGTCGCCGGCCGCAGCCTCCCCTGGTGGCTCGTTGGTCTGTCGGTGATGGCCACGCAGCTCTCGGCCATCACGATGATCGGCACGACCGGCCAGGGCTATGCCGACGGCATGCGGTTCCTCCAGTACTACTACGCGCTGCCGGTGGCGATGATCATCCTCTCGGTGACCCTGGTTCCGTTTTTCCACGGCGCCAAGGTCTTCACCGCGTATCAGTACCTGGAAACGCGGTTCGATTCGAAGACGCGGTCCCTCACCGCCCTCCTGTTCCTGCTCTCCAGGGCCATGGCGTGCAGCGTGGTCATCTCGGCGCCCGCGGTCGTGATGTCGGTGATTCTCGGGCTCGACGTGACGACGACCTGCCTGCTGATCGGCATTCCGACGACGATCTTCACGATGTTCGGCGGCGTCCGCGCGGTCGCCTACACCGACGTCAAGCAGATGGTCATCGTGGTGTTCAGTCTCGGCGCGGCGGTGGTCATGCTCGTGTCCGGCCTGCCCGACGGTGTCGGCTTCTTCGACGCGTTGCACGTGGCCGGCGCCACCGGCCGGATGCAGATGTTCGACTTCCGTTTCGACATCACGCAGCAATACACGTTCTGGTCGGGCACGATCGCGGCACTGTTCCTCTTTCTCTCGTACTTCGGGACCGACCAGAGCCAGGTCCAGCGCTATCTCGCGGCCAAGTCGGTGGACGAAGCCCGCAGCTCGCTGCTGATGAGCGCCTACTGGAAGATTCCGCTGCAGACGCTCGTGCTCCTCGTCGGCGTGCTGATGTTCGCGTTCTACCTGTTCACGCCTCCGCCGATGCTCTTCAATCCGGTGCACGAATCACAGGTGCGCGTGAGCGGTAAGGCGGCGGAGTACGCGGCCCTCGAAGCGCAGTTTGGCCAGGCGGTCAGCGAACGTGGCTCGGCGGCGCGGCAGTTGCTGGATGCCCGCGGGGGGGCCGGCGGGAACGCCGCCGTGGCGGACGCGCAGGCGACATTCAGAAGATCGGACGAGGACGTCAAGGCCATCCGCGAACGCGCGGTCGCCATCGTCCGCGACGTGTCGGGTGATGCGTCGTACCGCGACGTGAACTACGTGTTCCCGACCTTCGTGACGACCAAGCTGCCGATCGGCCTGGTTGGCATCATCGTGTCGGCCATCCTGGTCGCCGCGATGTCGGCCTCATCCGCGGAGCTGACGGCGCTGTCCACGGCCAGCGTGATCGACTTCTACCAGCGTTTCGGGCCGTCGAAGCCGAGCGACGCCCATCTGCTGATGGCATCGCGGCTGGCGACGGGGTTCTGGGGACTGTTCGCGTCCATCGTCGCGGTGTGGGCCGTGGAGCTGGGATCGCTCATCGAGGTCGTCAACCGTTTCGGTTCGTTGTTCTACGGCTCGATTCTCGGGGTGTTCCTGCTCGCCATCGGCGTGAAGCGCGCCAACAGCACCGGTGCCTTCGTCGGGGTGCTGGTGGGGATGGCGACCATCCTGTACGTGGCAACCTTCACCAACGTCGCGTTCCTCTGGCACAACCTGATCGGGGCGGCAGTGGTCGTCGCGGTGGGGATTGTGGTATCGGCCGTCACCGGCGGGCCGCACAAGGGCGGGAGCGGATCGGCCGAGCGCGCGCTGGCGGGGCGCTGAGCCATGGGCCGACCGATCGTCCTTGCGCTCTTCGCCGTCATCGCGGTGATGGTGGTGTCGTGGCTGCTGGGCGAACTGCTGCGTCAAAGACGCAGGAAGTGAGCTGCGTCCATTGATGATTGATGATTGGCGATTGACGATTCATTGAACAATTGGCGATTGGGCCAATGGGAGATTCGAATTGGATTTCCAAATTGCGCAATTGAATGCCCCAATGGCGCAATCGCTCGATCGTCAATAAATCACCGGATCGCCAATCATCAATCATCAATGGACGCCCTTCACAGTCGGTCCAGGTCCTCCTTGCCGATGACGACGTTCCACGCCAGCAGTTCGTACTGCGCCACGCCGGCCTGGTAATACGGGTCGCCGTCGCGAATCGCGTCCAGCGCCTTGTTCGGGTTGTCGTCGGGCAGGCGGACCAGGAACATCCCGCCGAACCGTGGGTCGTGCGGCCCGGCCGCGACCAGCGTGCCAGCGGCCTTCAGCTCGCGTTGATACGCGCGGTGCGCCTCCTGAATGGCGAGCACTTCCTCGATCGGGCGGCGATAGCGGACAATGGCGATTCCATACATGGCGATTCGTATTTTCGTCACCGGCGGCACGTTCGACAAGGAATATGACGAGCTCCACGGCCGGCTGTTCTTCAAGGACACCCACGTGTCCGAGATGCTGGCCCTCGGCCGCTCCAGGGTGGATGTGAGCGTCCGCACCCTGATGATGATCGACAGCCTCGAGATGACCGACGCGGATCGCGATCTGATCGTGTCGAACTGCCGGCAATGCCCGGATCCACGGATTGTCATCACCCACGGTACCGACACCATGGTCGAGACGGCGGGCGTGCTGGCCCGCGCGGAGCTGGGCAAGACGGTGGTGCTGACAGGCGCGATGATCCCCTACGCGTTCGGCAGCTCCGACGGGCTCTTCAACCTGGGTAGCGCGCTCTCGTTCGCGCAAGTGCTGCCGGCAGGTGTCTACGTGGCGATGAACGGCACCGCGTTCGCGTGGGACCAGGTGCGGAAAAACGTCCAGACCGGCTATTTCGAGGCGCTGTAACACGAAGGTCACGAGCTCTCACGAAGAACACAAACTCACACGATGATCACGAAGGCTGCTCGCTTCGTGCCTCCTTCGTGCTCTTCGTGTTATTCGATCTCGAACGACAGGAAGATCAGCTGCCCCTCGCGCTGCACCTGCAGGGCGACGGCGGCGTTGTCGGGCATCCGTCCGATCGTGCTCTTGAGATCGGCCAGGCTCTTCACCGGGGCCCCGTTCACCGAGAAGATGATGTCTCCGACTTCGAGGCCGTACTCGGCGCCGGCATTGAGCGCGCGCGCGGCGACGAGCACACCACCGATACCGCGCAGGCCGCCCAGTGACGCCGCCAGCGAGGCGTTGACGTCCAGGGCCAGGATGCCCAGGCGCGCCACCATGTGGCGCTCCGGCGTCACCAGGTCCGAGAAGCGGGTGGGATCCCCTTGGCGCTCGCCGATGGCCACTTCCGCCTTGACGGGCGAGCTGCCGCGCAGCAGTTCCAGCACGGCGATGTCACCCGCCGCCAGGCGGTACAGGTTCACGTCGAACTGGCGGCCGTTCTCCATTGGCTTGCCATTGAGCGTCAGCACGATGTCCCCGACCTTGAGCCCGGCGGCCGCGCCCGGCTCCTCGGGAAACACGTCGGCGAGGATGACGCCGCTGTCGCGCGGCAGGCGGAGCGCCTCGGCCAGCGTCGGCGTGATGGTCTGCGCCGAGACGCCGATGGTGCCCCGCTTCACGCGACCCCACTTGCGAATCTGCTCGAAGACGGTGCGCACGATGTTACTGGGCGCCGCGAAGCCCAGGCCCTCGTTGCCGCCGCCCTGGGAAAGGATGAGAGCATTGATGCCGACGAGCCGCCCCTGGACGTCCACGAGCGCACCGCCGCTGTTACCAGGGTTGATCGGCGCATCGGTCTGGACGTAGATCATCGGGTCATCGGCGCTCAGCTGGCGACCGACCGCGCTCACCACGCCCATCGTCATCGAGTTCTCCAGCCCGAGCGGGCTGCCGAACGCGCAGACGACCTGCCCCGCGCGCAAGGCGTCGGAGTCGCCGAACGGCAGGGCGGGCAACCCGGTGGCGTCCACTTTGAGCACCGCGAGATCCGTTTCCTCGTCCGCGCCGACAATGGTGGCGTCCAGGGTCCGGCCGCGCGGGCGGACGATGGAGGTGGTACTGTCGGCGCCGCGCGTGGGCGCCAGGATCACCTGCACCCGCCGCGCACCCGAGACGACGTGATAGTTGGTGACGACATAGCCGGAGGCGTCGACGATGACCCCGCTGCCCGTACTGCGCTGCCGCTCGAGCAGCGTATCAGCCGTTTTCGAGCCCGCCGCCTCGGCCAAGGCGTAGCCCGAGACGTTGATCTGCACCACGCTGGGACCCACACGCTGCACGAGCGACTGCAGTTCGTTGCTGAACGCGGCGAGCGAAGGCGTCTGCGCATGCGCCGGGCTGGCCATCGCAACCAGTCCGGCGACGGCAACCCATGGCACCAGCAGTCCCCGCAACGAATCGGCGTAGAGGAATGGTCGCAACATGACAGACAAGACCGACGGCAGTCCCAGCAGGGTAGCAGATTCTAGTACAGTGCTCATGCGTGGGTGCCCTGACTTTCCTAGGCGCGGCCGGCACGGTGACCGGCTCGCAGTATCTGCTCGAATCCGATCATCGTCGCGTGCTCGTCGACTGCGGAATGTTCCAGGGGCTCAAGTCCCTCCGCCTCCGTAACTGGGCACAGTTGCCCGTCCAACCCGCGTCGGTGGCGTCCGTGGTCCTCACCCACGCCCATCTGGATCATTCCGGCTTGTTACCACGCCTGGTTTCGAACGGCTTCGCCGGCCGTATCTTCTGCACAGCTGGCACGGCGGATCTCTGCAAGCTGGTCCTGCCCGATGCCGCGCACCTGCAGGAAGAAGACGCCCGCCGCGCCAACAAAGGACGCTACTCGAAGCACACGCCGGCGCTGCCGCTCTTCACCGAGAACGACGCGGCCGAGGCGCTCGCGCGCTTACAGCCGTTCGGCTACCACCGTCCGGCGCCCGTCTCACCCGACCTCGAGGCCGAGTTCATCAACGCCGGGCACCTGCTCGGTTCGGCCTACGCCCGGGTCAAGCGCCGCGACGGCAGCGGCGCGACGATCCTGTTTGGCGGTGATCTCGGTCGCTACAATCGCCCGATTCTGCCCGATCCGTCACCAGGCGTCGCCTGTGATGTGCTGCTGCTGGAGTCGACCTATGGCGATCGGCTGCATCCGCCAGAAGACGACGGCGCGGAGCTGGCCCGGATCGTCAACGAGACGGCCGATCGCAAGGGCAAGGTGATCGTTCCGGCGTTTGCCATCGGCCGGGTCGAAGAGGTGCTCTACTGGTTGAAGAAGCTCGAGAGCGAGGGGCGGGTTCCGGTGCTGCCGGTCTACGTGGACAGCCCGATGGCGGTGCACGCGCTCGAGTACTACCGGCGGCATGCCGCGGAGCTGGACCCGGACGTACGACCCGCCCGCGGCGAGGTCTCCGCGTTCTGCACCGCGCGCTTCGAGCCCGTGGAGTCGAGTCGCGAATCCCAGGCCGTCGTCGATCGGCCGGGCCCGTGCATCGTCATCTCGGCGAGCGGAATGGCGACGGGCGGCCGCGTTCTCCATCACCTGGCCGCGGGGTTGTCGGATCCGCGGAACACTGTGCTGTTCGTCGGCTTCCAAGCGGCCGGCACGCGCGGCCGCAACCTGATCGAAGGTGCAACGCAGATCAAGATGTTCGGCCAGTTCATCCCCGTCCAGGCAAGGATCAAAAAGTTGAACGCGATGTCGGCCCACGCCGACGCGGGCGAGATCGTTCAGTGGCTCCGCACGTTTCCCGCGCCACCGGGCGTCACCTATCTCGTTCATGGCGAGCCGCCCGCGCAGGTCGCGCTGCGGTCGCGCATTCAGCGAGAGCTGGGGTGGAACGTTTGCATCCCCGAGTACGGTGAGAAGGTAGCGGTGGAGCTTTGAGAAGGTGAAGAGCCCGAGAGCCGTGCCCGACACACTGACCCCGGCAACGACCCGCCCCTACTTGCTCGAGCAGATCGACGATGCCGCCGTCGTCCAGCTGTATGCCGACGGGTTCACCGCGCTGCCGCTCTCCGAGAAGGTGCTCGTCTGGCATCTCTACTGCGCGGCGGTGGCGGGTCGCGACATCTACTACGATCAGCGATACCGTCACAACCTGCCGATGCGCGCCATGCTCGAGGCGGTGGTCGGCCACCCGTGGGGCATTGCCGACGACGTGCTGGCCGAGATCACACGCTACACAAAGCTGTTCTGGCTCAATACCGGCCCCTACAACAACCTCACGGCCCGCAAGTTCGTCCTCAACCTCGCGCCCGACGCGTTCGCGTCGGTCCTGGCTCGCGCCCACGCCAATGGCGCGCGCCTGCCGCTGCAGCCGGGAGAGACGCCCGGGGACCTCGTGTCGCGTTACGCCCCGATGTTCTTCGACGCCACCGTGGATCCGATGGTCACGAACAAGACACCGGGCGCAGGCCGCGACATCCTCGGTTCGAGCGCCAACAACTTGTACAACGGCGTGACGATGGCGGATCTCGAGGCGTTCCGCGAAGAGCACCCGGTCAACTCGCGGCTGGTGAAGCAGGACGGAGTGCTCGTCGAGGAGGTCTACCGCGTGGGCGGGCGCTACCACCACGCGATCGTTCGCATCGTCTCGCATTTGCGGGACGCGGCGACGGTGGCGCCGGCCGGACTGCGGACCGCGCTCGAAGCGCTGATCCGCTTCTACGAGACCGGCGACGACCGGGATCGCGAGGCGTTCGACATCGCGTGGGTTCGCAACCACGAAACGACGGTGGACACGATGAACGGATTCATCGAGGTCTACATGGACGCACGCGGAGTCAAGGGCGCCTGGGAAGGCGTGGTCTACTACAGCAACCCTGAGAAGACCGGCAAGATTCGCACCCTGGCGTCGCACGCGCAGTGGTTCGAGGATCGCCTGCCCGTCGAGCCGCGATTCCGGAAGCCGGTGGTGCAGGGCGTGTCGGCCATGGCCATCGAAGTGGTGGTGGAGACCGGCGATGCGGGGCCGGTGACCCCGATTGGCGTCAACCTCCCGAACGATCAGCGCATTCGCGAAGAGTACGGCAGCAAGTCCGTGTCGCTGTCGAACGTCCTCGACGCGTACGAAAAGTCGCAGCCCGAGAGCCTCCGCCACGAGTTCTCCTGGGACGACGACGAGGCAGAGCGTGCGCGAGAGTGGGCGGCCTTCGCCGGGGAGTTGACGACCGAGATTCACGAGGTGCTCGGCCACGGTTCTGGTCGGATGGCGGAGGGCGTGACGGTGCAGCCGCAGGAGCTGCTGAGGGAGCAGTACTCTGCCCTCGAGGAGTCGCGCGCGGACCTCGTCGCCCTCTATTTCGTCGCAGACCCGTATCTGGCCGAGATCGGTCTGGTCCCGGCCGCTGACCAGGCGTCGATCGTGCGGGCCGAGTACGAGGCGTACGCCCGGAACGCGCTCGTCCAGCTCCGCCGGGTGCGAGAGGGGACCTCGCTCGAAGAGGACCACATGCGCAACCGGCAGGCGATCGTGCGGTGGCTGATGGCCAACACGAGCGCGGTCGAGGCTCGGATGCGGGACGGCAAGACGTACTTCGTCGTCACCGATACAGCGGCGTTCCAGCACGGCGTCGGCCAACTGCTCGCCGAAGTTCAGCGGATGAAATCGGAAGGCGACTACGAGGCCGCCCGAGCGTTCTTCGAACGCTACGGCGTGCACTTCGACCCGGCGCTACGTGACGAGGTGCTGGCGCGCGTCGACCGGCTCGGCCTGCCGTCCTACACCGGCTTCGTGATGCCGAAGCTGGAGGCGGTGTACGGCGCTGACGGCACCATCACCGACGTGCGGATCTCCTATCCTTGCGATCTGACCGTACAAATGCTGGAGTACTCGCAAACCTTGCAGGGACAATCCCCGTGACCTCCGTTCGCCGACGCTCGCTCGCACTGCTTGCGTCTCTCGGCCTTGCGGCCCTGGTCCCCGTCGGCCCGTTGGCGCAACCCGGCGTCTCGGCTCAGGGGCAGGCTGCAGCTCTCGAGAGCGTGCTCATCGGGGAGGACACGCGCAATGCCGACCTGATTCGCGAGGCGATGGCGGGCGGAGCACAGCGGCGTGCCGGCATTCGTGCACTCGGACGGCTGGAGCAGCCCGAGCTGATCCGCTGGGTGGCGCCGGCCCTGGGCGATGGCGTCGGCATTCGGGCCGAGGCGGCGTGGGCGTTGGCTCAGCTCGCGCGCACGCCCGAGTCGGTGGCACAGGTGCAGGCGCTGCTCATCGAGCGGGCTAAGCAGGATGGCAGCGCCGGGCTGTGGGAAGTCTGGGGCGAGTTGGCGGCCGCTCTCGGGCGCTTGCCGTACGCGACGCCGGAAGAAGTGGCGCGCGCGGAGGGCGTGCTGGTCGAACAGCTGCCGGCGCCCGAGTCGTTTGCCGAACCGGAGACCGCGGCCGTTACCGGCGCGGTCCGTGGCCTCGAAGCGCTGACCCGCGTCAGCCGAAAGGTGGCGTCACTGCAGACGCGCACCTGGGATCGGCTCCGCTGGTCGGCGACAGCCCAGCGCCCGCAGGCCGATCCCCGCTCCGCCTGGATCCGTCGTCTGGCCATGGCGGCGCTCGTGACCGCCAACGAAGCGACGCCCTCGATCATCGAGCGCGCCCTAGGCGATCGTGACGTCGAAGTGCGGCGGCTGGCCGCCCTCGCCGCGGGCGCGGAGGGCGCGGTGACCGACCGCGAGCGACTCCTCCAACGCGCGCTCAAGGATGGCAGTGCCCCGGTCCGGCTCGAGGCGGTGCGGGCCTGGGGACGGCGACTTCAGGCTACGTCCTGCGCACCGATCAGGGCCGCGGTGATGGACGCCGACCCGCACGTCCGGCTCCAGGCGATCGACCTGCTTGGCGGCGAATGTCCGCAAGCCGAGGGCCCTTCACCCGAGCTGGCGTCGCTCGTCGGCGAACTGTCGGCAAGGCCCCGCGAGTGGCATGCCCCAGCCCACGCCATCGTCTCGCTGGCTCGCCGGGAGCCCGCGGCTGCGGCCCAGGTGCTGCCGCGCTTTGTCGAGCATCCGACCTGGCAGGTCAGGATGTACGCGGCACGCGCGGCGGGCGTGCTCGAACGCACGAGCGTGCTCGTCGCACTCGGAGCGGATCCGCATGACAACGTTCGCGAGGCCGCACTGGCCAGCCTGATCGACAGCAAGCGGCCCGAAGCGGTCGGGGTTGCGCTCGACGCCCTCGGGCGATCCGACTACCAGCTCGTGCTGACGGCAACCCGCGCCTTTGCCGATCCCTCCACCGCCCCTCGAGCGGTACCGGCCTTGATCAACGCGCTCAAGCGCATCACGAAAGAACACAAGGACACGTCGCGCGACCCGCGCATCGCCATCCTCGAACGCCTGCAGGCGCTCGGCGACAAGGCGCAGGCCCCGGCACTGGACGCCTACCTGAAGGATTTCGACCCACGCGTCGCCGCCAAGACCGCGGAAATTCTGCAGGCCTGGACAGGAGCGCCGCGCGCGGCCGCTCCGCAACCGGTCCCGTCTCCTGCCGTCACGCTGGCCGCGGTCCAGGAGCTGCGCAGCAAGCGGCTGCGCGTGACCATGGCCGGCCGCGGTAGCTTCGACATCGCGCTCGACGTGGACTTCGCTCCCCTCACCGCCGTCCGCATCGCCCGGCGCGTGGGGGAGGGCTACTACAACGGGCTCACGTTCCACCGCGTGGCGGCCAATTTCGTCATCCAGGGCGGCAGCCCCGGCGCCAACGAGTACGCGGGTGACGCGCTCTACATGCGCGACGAGGTGGGTATTCACCGGCGGGGCACCGTCGGCATCTCGACGCGCGGCCGCGACACCGGAGACGCACAGATCTTCGTGAACCTCGTCGATTCGCCGCGACTCGATCATCAGTACACCGTGTTCGGCACCGTCGTCGCCGGCATGGAGGTGGTCGACGGCATGCTCGAAGGCGACGTCATCGAACGAATCGAGGTCGTCGGGTCCTGACGGCCGTGCATGCGCTCTTCCCGACTCCCGCCGGATCTCACCGCTAACGCGATCGCGCGGGCGGTCGAGGTGCGCCGCGCCTCGAATCGCGATCTGATCGACCTGACCGAGTCCAACCCCACGCGGGTCGGTCTCTCCTACCCGCCGGACCTGCTCGCGCCGCTCGCGGATCCGTCCGGCCTGACCTACGACCCGCAGCCCCTCGGCCTGATGTCGGCGCGCCAGGCCGTCGCCCGTGAGTGGCTCCGTCACGGCCGGACGGTGCGCCCGGATCGTGTCGCACTCACCTCCAGCACGAGCGAGGCGTATGCGCTGCTCTTCAAGCTGTTCTGCGACCCCGGCGACCAGGTGCTGGTTCCACACCCCAGCTATCCCCTGTTCGATCACCTCACGCGCCTCGAGGCCGTGGTCGCCGCGCCCTACGCGTTGGACTATCACGGTGCCTGGCGCATCGACCTAGCGTCCGTGGAGGGCAGCGTCAACCCGCAAACGCGAGCCCTGCTGGTGGTGTCGCCCAACAACCCGACTGGCTCCTTCCTTCATCGGGAGGACCTGCACGCGCTGGTCGGAATCTGCCGCCGCCACGATCTCGCGCTGATTGGCGACGAGGTCTTCTTCGACTACAGGCTGGGCTCGGCGCCGGACGCGGTGAGCGTGCTCGATCAGGACGAGGTGGTGACCTGCGCACTCGGCGGCATGTCGAAGTCCTGCGGGTTGCCGCAGGCGAAGCTTGGATGGATCGCGTGGGGTGGGCCGGACGCTCCGTTGAAGGAGACCATTGCCGCGTATGAGATCATCGCGGACAGCTACCTGTCGGTATCGACGCCGATTCTGGTGGCCGCGCCGGCGGTCTTCGCCCGCGCCGGCGAGGTGCGTGACCAGCTGCAGACACGCATCGCCCGCAACCTGCAGTCGCTCACCGACGCCTGCGGCCGGTGGCCGGCCGCCACGATGCTTCGCACCGAGGGCGGGTGGTCGGCGGTCGTCCAGGTGCCTGCGGTCCGCCCGGAAGAGGATCTCGTCGTGACGCTCGTGACCGAAGACGGCGTGCTCGTAAATCCCGGCTTCTTCTTCGACTTCCCCCGTGAAGCCTTTCTCGTCCTGAGCCTGATCGTCGAGCCCGGTGGCTTCGACCTGGGCGTCGCCCGGCTGCTGGCCCGGGCGTGCGGGAGCGCGGGGTGACGCGCACGAGCGGCATCGGTGTGCCGCTGTTCTCGGTCCCGACCAGACGCAGCTGGGGGCTCGGGGAGTTCCCGGATCTCGTCGACCTCGCCCGATGGGCCGACGGAGCGGGGCAGTCGATCGTGCAGATCCTGCCGGTCATGGAGCTCCCTGAGCACGAGCGCTCCCCGTACTCGGCGCTCTCGTCCTTTGCCCTCGATCCCACCTACATCGCGCTGCCCGACGTGCCGGACTTCGACGCGTTGGGCGGCGAAGGGGCACTGGACGACCTGGAACAGGTGGTGCTGGCCGACGTGCGGCATGCGCGCCGGGTGCTCTATGCGGAAGTGCGGCAATTGAAACGGCGCTGGCTGCGCCGCGCTTGGGAACACTTCGCGCGAGTGGAGCTGAAGGGCCGGACGCGTCGGGCGGATGCGTTCGGCGACTTCTGCGCCAGGGAGTCGTGGTGGCTCCAGGACTACGCGCTGTTCCGGGCCCTCCTCGATCTTCACGGCCAGCGCGCCTGGTGGGAATGGCCTGAGGCGCTGCGACAGGCCGAGCCCGAGGCCGTCGCCCACGCCCGCGGACGGCTCCACCCGCAGATCGTTTTCCTGATGTACCTGCAATGGATTGCCGCGGAGCAGTGGAAGGCGGCGCGGCGTCAGGCCGCGCCGGTCCGCGTGTTCGGCGACCTGCCCTTCATGATCAGCGGCAACAGCGCGGACGTGTGGCTGCGGCAGCCCGAGTTCCGACTCGATGCGACGATTGGCGCGCCTCCAGATGCGTTTGCGGAGGACGGCCAGGACTGGGGCCTGCCACCCTGGCGCTGGCGGGTGATGCGCGAGCGCGACTACGCGTGGTTCCGGGCGCGCGCGCGCCGCCACGCCGAGCTCTTCGAGGGCTTCAGGATCGATCACCTCGTCGGCCTGTACCGAACGTGGACGCGGCCGCTTGACAAGACCCAGCCACCGCACTTCGAACCCGCCAGGGAGGCCGAGCAACGGGCGCTTGGCGAGGACCTCGTCGGCTTCTTCAAGTCGGCCGGCGCCGAGGTGATTGCCGAGGATCTGGGATCGGTGCCCGCGTTCGTGCGCACCTCGATCGCCACGCTGGGCGTTCCGGGCTTCAAGGTGCTCCAGTGGGAGCGGCATTGGGACCAGCCCGGCCAGCCGCTAATCGACCCCAGGACCTTCACCCCGCTGTCGGTGGCGACGACAGGCACCCACGACATCGAGCCGCTGGCTGCCACCCTGACCGAGCCGGAGGTGCGAACGGCCGTCGCAGCGCTGCTGGAGTCGGGCTCGTACTTGTCGCTGGTCCCGATGCTGGACGTTTTCGGCTGGACCGATCGCATCAACACGCCGAGCGTGGTGAACGACCTCAACTGGACCTGGAAGGTGCCGCGGCCGGTGGACACCTGGGGCGAGTGGGTCGAGGCACGGGAACGCCAGTCGTGGCTGCGTGACCTGACGCGCGCGACCGGCCGATGACCGGGCGGGCAGGCGAACGGCAGACGGCAGGCGGCAGAAGGCAGACGACAGAAGTAAGATCCGGCGCCATGGCTGCACGACGCGCCGGGGTCCTGTTGGTCGCGGTTTTGATGGTGCCAACCCACCTCTGGGCCCAGGAGGCCGGACCGGCGAAGGCGAACGGGCCGTGGTTCGGGCTCCGCCTGCCACCCCGGCCGGGTGAGGCTCCCGCGGTGCGCGTGGGCGGGCGGCCGCCGCGCCCGGTAGCTCGGCCCGCCGACGAAACCGCGTCGCCAGACCTGGATGCCGGCCGCATCAGAGCGGACCTCGAGACCATTGTCGGCTTTGCCACCGACGCTCGCCGGCGCGAAGAGCAGGGTTCGCAGCAGATGTGGGGGCGTGTGGCCGGGTTCCCCTCCGCGGCGAAGACCGTGGAGTGGGCGGCCGCGGAGTTCCGACGCGCCGGAATCGGCGACGTGCGCGTGCAGCCGATCGTCCAGGATGCGCGCGCCTCGTTCTGGATGCCGCTCTCGTGGGAGGTGCGGCTGCTGGCGGACCCCGCCTTCGGCGAAGGCACGGCCGACGTCGTGCTGCACTCGGCCCTGCCGCTGTCGCCCTCGAACATTCCCGGCGGAACGCTGACCGCGCCGCTCGTCTACGTGGGTACGGCCACACCCGCGGTGTCCCGGCTGATCGACGTCAAGGGCAAGATCGCGGTGGAACTCGTCGTGCCGCAGGGGCACATGCTCTTCGAGCGTGGCGCAGTCGACGCTCGCGCGGAGGACCTGGTCAAGCGCGGCGCCGTCGGCGTCTTCAATCTGGTGCGGCTCCCCGGCAACGAGGCGTCACGCGACTTCAGCGACTGCGGCAATCCCTGTTTCAACATCGGCGGGCGCGATGGCCACTTTCTCGAGCAGGTCCTGGATCGTGCCGCGCTGGCCGGCGCCGGTGATCGCGTGCGCGTGCGGATCGCGCTGTCATCCGAGACCCGCACGGGATTGAAGGCGGAGAACGCCGTGGCCGTGATCGCTGGCCGGCGGGCCGACGAGGTGATCGTGTTGAACGCGCACGTCGACGGCTGGTTCGATGGCGCGGGCGACAACGCCGATGGCCTGGCGGTGCTGATGGCGCTGGCGCGCCATTTCGCGCGGCCCGGCAACCATCCCGATCGCACGCTGGTGTTCGTCGCCAGCGCCGGTCACCACACACCCGGCATCAACGGACCCCGGAGCTTCGTCGCGGCCAACCCCGAGTTGGCGAAGGCCGCACTGATGCTGGTCAATATCGAGCACGTGGCCCAGCGCAACTTCTCGCCCGCGCGGACGACCTCGCCCGATGGCTACCGCGAGGCCGTCGCGGATTCCGGCGAGGCGCCTATCGCGGTCGGAGTCACCAATGGCTCACCGTTCCTCCAGGCCCTCATCGACCAAGGACCGGCCCGATACGGCGTGAACTTCATCTCGGAGCGATCGACGTTCCAGAGTGGCGAGACCGGAGGCTGGTCGGCGCTGCCGGTCGCCAAGGTGAGCGTCATGCAGGCGCCGCCGCTCTATCACACGACGGGAGAGGTGCTGGACGTGATCTCGGAGCCCGGGCTCGAGCGGATCGCCCGCTTCCTTGCCCAGCTGGTGGCTCAGGCCGACCAAGCCCAGGCGCGGACAATCAATCCCTGAGTCGAGGCTCGGGTGTGGCGCGAACGCCATGCCGAGTGCGCAGCGTGATGAGCGGCTGCGGCTCGATCGGATGCGAGGCGTCGAGGGTCAGGCGCCATCGTTGGGTGATGGTGGCGAGCACGAGGATGGCTTCGGTCCAGGCAAAGCTTTCACCGACGCAGACGCGGTTGCCGCCGCCGAACGGGAAGTAGGCAAATCTGGGGCGTGGCGGCGGCTCGGACAGCCAACGCGTCGGGTCGAAACGCGCTGGTTCGGGCCAGAACCGCGGATCACGATGGACGACCCACTGACTCATCAGAACAAGTGAGCCGGCGGGCACGTCATGTCCCGCCCAGTGATAGTCGACCACCGCGCGCCGCCCCATCGTCCAGGCTGGCGGGAACAGCCGCATCGATTCGGCCACCACCGCGCGGGTGTAGGGCAGGTGCGGGACGTCCGCGGCCGACGGCGTACGATCTCCCAGCACCATGTCGACTTCCGCGTGCAGGTGCCGCTCCGCGTCGGGGTTCCGGGCCAGCAGCACCCACGTCCACGCGAGCGCGTTCGCGGTGGTTTCGTGCCCGGCGAGAAACAGCGTGATTACCTCGTCGCGCAGCTGGCGGTCGCTCATCCCGCCGCTCGCGCCCTCGATGTCCTGTGCGCCGAGCAGCATCGACAGGAGATCCCCCCGGTCCTCCCCGGACTTTCGCCGCGCCGCGATGATGCCGTAGACGACATCGTCGAGCGCCTGCTGCGCGGCGCGGTAGCGTCGCATCCTCGGCAAGGGCAGGTGGACGAGCCAGTCCGCAAAAGGGACCAGCACGAGGTCGAACATCTCCATCACGTCGGTGATCGCCTGCTGCACGCGCGCCGTGTCGCTGTCGCCGCCGACCTGAGCGCCGAACAGGGTGTCGGCCACGATCGCGAGCGTGAGGCGGTTCATCTCGCAAGACAGATCGAGCGGTCGGCCAGCCTGCCAGCGCTCGCGCATCGCCACTGCGGCCCGGATCATGGCATCGGCGTACCCGGTGACGCGGGCCTTGTGGAACGCGGGCTGCACGAGTCGGCGCTGCCTGAGGTGGAACGACCCCTCGCTGGTGAGCAAGCCCTCGCCCAGGGTCTGCTTGGCCCGCTCGAGCGCGCGCCCCTTGCGGAACGAAGCGGCGTTGGTGACGAGGACGTCCTCGATGCCCGCCGGGTCGCTCAGCAGGAAGACGTCCTGCCGGCCGATGCGGAAGTGGGCCATTGGTCCGTAGCCCGCCACTTCCTCGAGAAAAGCGAGCGGGTCCCGCCGCATGCGCCGGAGCGCGGTCCAGGGCAGTGTGAAACGGGGACCCGGAGTCACGGGGACATTCTATGGAAGTTCACCTGTACACGTTCAAGGTTCCACGTGGCGGCACTATCGCGCCCGTATAGATCAACAGATCAACAGATAGATCGACAGATAAATCAGCAGATAGATCGCCAGTTCGCCACATCCCAACATCGATCAGTCGATCACCAGATCAAGAGATCACCAGATTCCTTGCAAACTGCCCTTCTCCGATCGCTGGGATAGAATCAACCGGTTCCAATGTTGCGCCACACCCTCGTCGCCCTGGGCGGCCTGCTCGCGCTGTTCCACGGCTGGCTGCTCGGCAGCCAGCTTTGGGCCGGTCAGCTGGCCGAGCCTGGCCTGGTGCTGCGGTGGGCGATTGCCGCAGGCCTGGTAGCGGCGCTGATCGGGCTCCGCCGGAGCGGCGGCGCGATGTTCTGGGGCCGGAAGGCCGTCTGCATCTGGCTGCTGGCCGCACTTCTCCATGCTCCCGCCATGGCGGGAGAGCAGGTCGGGTACGAATCACCGGCGCTGCCCGAAGCCGTCACCGCGGTCATCCAGATTGCCGCGGCCTCCGTGATCGTGGGGCTGGGACTGGTCCTGTTCGCGGCCCTCGGCGGCTGGCTTCTCGCCCGACTGCCGGCCGCTCATCGTCCGGCGCTCGCGCGCGCGCGAGGCGCCGCCCATCTCGAGCGCGCCCCCCACGTCGCTCCGCGGCCTCCGCCCGGCCCTCTCCCATTCACGCAGTGGTAGTCGCTCCGCGATAGCGCGGGCGACATCGCGAGTTTCCGCAGCAGCGTTGGAGGGCGCGCTCCGGCGCGCGCCCTCGCCAGTCGCGCCCAGAGGCGTGGCCGGGGACATGAATGGAGATCATGGTGAAGCAGGTG
>DATLLC010000213.1:0-3811 GCA_035538015.1 Vicinamibacterales bacterium | reverse complement strand
ACCTCCAGGCCAATCTGCGCAGTCAATGCGCCACTGCGGTCGATCAGCCCGAGAGCTTTCTGCAGACGGTGAACCGGCTCTTTTACGAGAGTACGGCCGACAATGCCTACGCGACCTTTTTCTATTCGGAGTTCGACGACCTGGCGGGACGCCTGCGTTACGCAAACTGCGGACACCTGCCGGCGCTGGTGCTGCGACGCGGCGGCGAGGTCGAGCGGCTCGAGCCGACGGCAACGGTGCTGGGAATGTTCTCCTCGTGGGAGTGCCGGACGGCGGAGCTCCGGCTCTCCGCTGGAGATCTTCTGACGATCTACACCGACGGGATCACCGAAGCCTTCGACGCCCATGACGACGAGTTCGGGGAGGGACGGCTCGTCGAGACGCTGCACGCGCATCGTGACCTGCCGCCGCGTGATCTGATCGACGCCATCTACGACGGCGTCCGCCGGTTCAGTCCCCAGGAACAGCGCGACGACATGACCCTGATTGTCGCAAGGTGCCGGGACTGCTGATCCCGCCGCCGCGAGTGATCCGGTTGCCGAAATCGTGCCGGTCAGTTGCCGCCAGGCGCTCTCATCGCGATTGCATCGTCGATCCGCGGCCGCCCGGCACATGTGACAGGCACAACTGTGTGGCTTGATCGGCACCCTCTTCTTGAGTAACGTGCCCGCCTCTGTCAGCTAACAGTCACAAGGAGGTACATGATGCGTCTCAGATGGGTGCCCCTATCGGTATTTGCGCTGGCGCTAGGCGGGTGGATGGTGACGACCGTTCTCCAGGCCCAGGTGCGCAGCAACGATGCCAGAATCACCATGATGGACAGCTGCGAGGAGAACGACGCCGGTTACAACGCCTTCGGCGGCTGTCCCGAGGGTGGGCCATTCCCCGGCTCGAATTCCTACCGGGGAGACGTGACCGTCAACGAGTTCTTCGCGTTTCTCATCAGCCCGCTGGCGCCCGCTGGCCAGGTCATCGGCCATCCGTCTTGGCGGAATGAGCCCTCGTACATATCGGTTCGCCGGGGTCAGACGGTCCACGTAACGAACCAGGGAGGCCGGGCACATTCGTTCACGAAGGTCGCGGAGTTTGGTGGCGGCTTCGTTCCACCACTCAACGGCACTCTCATCCCTGCACCGGAGTGCAATCCGAATGAAGTGACCCTCGTGCCCTACGGCGGATCGCAATCGCTGACCGGGTTGGAGCCAGGGGTGCACAAGTTCCAGTGCTGCATTCACCCCTGGATGCACGCCGCGGTCCGCGTCGAGTAGTTTTCGGCGCTCGTGAGTCGATGCGGCCGCGGCCGATCACGAGCGGTTGGACGTCGTAAGAGCGGTCAGGTCGCAGGGTTGCGCCGACATGCGCCGGTCGGCGCCGCCACTTGTGCCCTCGCGCCGGTCACCATGCTGCTCACGGGCTGCTCCTCCGACACAGGCATTCCGCGGGCTGCGACTGCGGATGCATCCTGGCACGCTAAGATAGCAACAGCTGATGAACCGGATCCTCGAATCGCATCACCTCAGGCTGATCGCGCAGGTGGCTCGCACCGAAAGCGTGACCCGCGCTGCCGATCTGCTGAACGTCACGCAATCGGCCGTCAGCCACCAGCTGCGCGAGCTCGAGGACAAGCTGGGCACGCCGCTCTTCGTCCGGTCCGGGCGGCGGATGTTGCTGACTCCGGCGGGGCGGCTGCTCGTCGAAGCCGCCGACAACGTGCTGCAGACGATCGCGCGGGTCGAATCGCAGGTCGACCAGATCGCGCGGCACGCGGCCGGCGAGCTGCGCGTCTGCACGCACTGTTACACCGGCTACTCGTGGCTCCCGGCCATCGTCGCCGGGCTGCGCCAGCGCTATCCTGCGTTCGGGCTGCAGATCGTCCCCGAGTACACGGTGGACCCGATCACGGCCCTCCTCGACGCCAAGCTCGATCTGGCAATCATGAACGACGAGTCCGACGACCGGCGGCTCCGCTATCGCGAGCTGTTCGACGATGAACATGTGGCCGTCGTGCCGGCGTCGCACCGCTGGGCGGCCCGCCCGTTCGTCACCCCCGAAGAGATCGCTGCGGAACCGCTTTACCTGTTCTCCCGCTCGATCGAGAACAGCTTTGTCGTGAAGCACGTGTTGCGGCCGGCCGGGCTCGAGCCGGCGCACATCACCTATCTGCAACTGCCCGAGGGCATCATCGAGATGGTCAAGGCGGGCATGGGGGCAACGGTCCTGCCGAAGTGGTCGATCGCCAGCGCCCTGGCATCGAGCGGCCTCAAGGCGATCCGCATCACCAGGGACGGTGTGTTCCGCAAGTGGTACGCGGTCACGCTCAGCGACGCCGCACCGACGCCGTTCGGGGAGGAGTTCATCCGCCTGCTAATCGCGCAGGCCCCGGCGGCGCGTCGAACCGTCCGCAAGCGCCCCGCCTAGCCGCGCAGCACTCGCGCCGGATCGACGCGCATCACACGCAAGGCCGGCACGATCGCGGCGGCCAGACCCACGGTCGCGATGATCCCGACCGCGATCGCGGTCGTCGTCGCGTCCATTGACGCGACGTTGTCGAGCCAACCCGCGAGGAGCACCGACGAGGCCACTCCGCCGGCGAGGCCGACGGCCGCGCCGAGTGCCACATCGCGGAGGGTTTCGCCGAGCACAAGGCGAACGACCCCACCCGGCGCCGAGCCGAGCGCCAGGCGCACCGCGAAGTCCCTGGTGCGATCGATCACGCTCCGATAGGTCACGCCGGCGATGCCGACCGCCGCCAGGACCAGGCCGAGCAGAGCGAGCAGGCTCAGCACCATGGCGCGGAAGCGCTCCGGAGCGGTCGATTCGCTGACGAACACCTCGAGCGGCTGTCCCTTGCGCAATGGCAGCGACGCGTCGATGCGCTTCAGGGTCTCCCTCACCGACGGCAGCAACGAGGACGGATCCACCGCGGTCCTGATGACGAACGCGACCGGCACGCCGGCGGCGTTGTTCTGCGACCACGCCACATAGAACGTCGGCTCCGCCTGCTCCGCGACGGTCACGTCCGACGCGTCGTCCACGACGCCGACGATGGTCACCGGCGGAGGGTTGTTGCGAATGAGGACTCGCCCGACTGGATCGAGGCCGGGCATCAGGGTCTCGGCGAAACGCCGGCTGATGATGGCGACGGGCGGCCGATCGGCGGCGTCATCATCGGTGAACACCCGCCCGCCGATGGTCTTGATGTGCATCGTCTTGAAGTAGTCGGGACTGACGCGGCGGTATTGCACCGTGTGCGGTTGATCGTTCGGCGTCGGAAGGTCCTTGACGTTGACCAGCGTCTGATACGAGAACTTCGGAACGAAGGCATTCTGGGTGATGCCGACAGACAGGACACCCGGCAGCGTGCGAATCTCGTCGAGCAGGCGCGTGACCACTGCCGCCCGCAGCTCGGGCGACGGGTAGGCGGCTTCCGGCAAGCGGATCTGCGCCGTCAATACCCCGCTGGGCTCGAAGCCGGGGCCGCGCCGGGACAGATCTCGCATGCCCTGGATGACGACGGTGCCGGCGATCAGCAGGGCGACGCACAAAGCCACCTCGACCGAGACCAGCGTCCGTTGCAGGCGTGCGGTTACCGGGGGACCGGTCGACCGGATCGTGGTGGCGGCCAGCAGCGCCGACACATCGCCACGCAGGGCGCGCGCGGCCGGGAGCGTCGCTGCCAGGCCCGCCGTGACAAGCGCGAGCAGCGCGCTGAACGTCTGCACGCGCCAGTCAATCGTCACGGCACCCAGTGCTTGCGCGATCGTCGGATTGATCGCCAGCAGCGCCGGCACCGCGGCTCGAGCGATCAGCA
>DATLLC010000212.1:0-5503 GCA_035538015.1 Vicinamibacterales bacterium | reverse complement strand
AGATTCCTCGCCTGCGGCTCGGAATGACAGAGGGGAGGCGGTCAATCGAGCCGATCGGTAAAAACCATCCCCCGTGCTACCATGCGGCCCGCTTCAAACGCGCCCGTAGCTCAGTTGGATAGAGTACTTGGCTACGAACCAAGGGGTCGTGGGTTCGAATCCTGCCGGGCGCGCCACCTATTCAAGGGCTTGCAGAGATGCGAGCCCTTTTTCTTTGTGGCGCTGTGACCGAGCATGACGTTGACAAGGGCGCCGTAGGCCACCGAGCCAACACGCATCAATCGCTCGTCGGTGATCTTGTCCTGTGCCTCGATGGTTAGAATGCAGCCGGCGCGTTCGGATGAGTCGACGGCGCCTGCCGCGATCCGCGCCACCACAGCAGCACGTACGCGCCCGCGAAAAGCAAGGACACCGCGAGAAGGCCGCGCCCGACGGCGTTCTGGGCGTCAGCGTCCCACGCCGTGCACAGGGCCACCGCTGCGAAGCCGTACCAGATGGCGTATCGGACCAGCATGGCCACTTGCTCCAGCGCCCACAGGTGGCGTATCACCGGAGCCCACGTCGAATGACAGACGACGATGGCGGCGCCGGTCAACGCCAGGGACACGTCACGCGCGACGCCATAGGCCGGAAACGCTACGGCCCGGTCCATCATCACAGGCAGCATCCAGAACGGCATGACGAGCGAGGCCAGGACCAGCGCGGCGATGCTCAACACCTCGCGCGCCTGCGCTGGCATGTGGCGCCTGGCAAGCCATCCGGCGAACGCCCCCAGCAGCAGCGCCGCAGGCATGTGGACGAACATGAGCTCAGCCATCGGGCGCCGCACGCCGGGTTTGCATCGCCTCCTGGATCGCGAGGACCAGGGTCTGCTTGTTCGACGATGGCTCGTAGCCGACGACACGGCCATCGCTGCCCACCAGGAAGATGCCTGTGGTGTGGCGAAACTCGCCGCTGCCATCCTGGAGCACCACCAGTCCCACGCGCCGTGCGAGCAGCGCGAGTGCGCCCGCGTCCCGCACGCACACACCGTCCCAGCCGTCGTGGCCCGAACTCAGCCGGTTCACCCTGCGCGCTATGCCGGCCGGGCAGTCACCCGGGTCGACGCTGAGGGAGACGAAATGCAAGCGCTTCGCATCCACGTCGGAGCGCAGCGCCCTGAAGGCTTCGGCCAGCGACTCTCCCTGGATCGCGCAAATCGTGCGGCAGCGCTCGAAGGTGATCTCGACGACCCTGAGGGTGCCGTGCGCCGGGAGCGCCGAAAGCGGCTCGGCGTCGCGCGTCAGCAGCGGCGCCGCAAAGGCCGGACCCCGCGCCGCGTGCACCGCCGGCAGTCGAGCGCTTGTGAGGACGCGCAGGCCCTCCGTCTCCGCGAACAGGATCCAGAGGCAGGCGGCCAGCGTCGCCATGCCAAGCCCCAGGCGCCAAGTCATTGCGTTCACTGCGGCCGCCCGAGTTCAGCTTCTCCCTTCCAGGGATCGGTGCGGTCCTTCAGCGCCGCGCGTGCCTGATTGACCGCGTCGGCGGTCACCGCGCCGGCACCGTTGCTCCACGACGTGCGCACGTAAGTCAACACCGCCGCGATCTCGGCGTCGGAGAGCTGCTTGAAAGGCGGCATCTGGCCGTTGTAGGTCTGTCCCTTCACCGTGATGCTGCCGCCGAGACCCAGAAGGAGAATCTTGATGGAGAGCTCGGGTGCCGTCTTGACCCACTCCGAATCGGCGAGCGGCGGAAACACGCCGGGAAGGCCCTGGCCGTTCGCCTGATGGCAGGACACGCACAGGGACGCGTAGATCCGGTCGCCCGCGGCAGCTGCTCCCGACGCTGCGGCGGGCGCCGGCGCGAGCGCCGATGCGGTTCGCATGTCGCCGTGGATGCCCTCGTCGTCTGCGTACTTCACCATGTAGACGAAGCCGATGGTCGTGAGGATGGCGACGAAGATGAGATAGAGAACCGGTATCGGGGTGAATCGCTCCGTCGGCTCCGTTCGCTCGCGGCGGTGGGCCTCGGTGGGCTTGTTCGGTGTCATTTCGGCGCCCCCGTCGTTTCCGACTCGGCGTCCTCCACGCGGATCGGATACGTGTGGTCGAGCCCCTTCAGGTACTCGACGAGGTCGAGCGCGTCGCGCGTCGCCACGATCGAGCCCGCGCCCGTGGTCCTGAACTTGTCCGGTACATTGACCTCGACTTGGCCAGGCGCCCCCTCGCGGGTGTGGCGGAACAGGTACGGGTAGGCGGGCATGATGCTGCCGGGCACCACGGCGCGCGGCTGGTAGAGGTGCACGAGGTGCCAGTCCCGGCTCGGCTGCCGCGCTCCGATGTTGAATAGATCGGGCCCTGTGCGCATGGTGCCCAGCAGCGGCGGCCGGTCGTTGACATAGTCGGCCGGCACGGAGGGCCTGCCCCAGCCGCGCGCCATGTCGGCCGGCGTCTGCTTCGGATCGCGAGGTTGCTGGCTGTGGCAGTACAGGCAGCCCTCGCGGATGTACACCGCGCGACCGCGCAGTTGCGCCTCGGTGTAGGGCTTGAGGCCCTTGGGCGGCTTGAGGTCAGCCAGCTGGGCGTACGGAAAGACCACCAGCAGCATGGTGGCGAACATGATGGCGATCAGCGCGCCGATGACGAGATCGAGGTGCCGGTTCATGCCGCAGCCTTGTGGAACAGGGCCGGTCCGGTGCGCTGCGGTCCTCGATTGAAGGCGAGCAGCACGGCATGCGCGACGAAGACCAGGTGACTCAGCACCATCATGCCTCCGCCGATCGATCTCGACTGTAAATAGGGAATCGTCAGCAGCATCGACTCCATGAAGGGCCGCTTTTCATCGACCATCGCCATGCCCTGCAACACCCCGCCGATGGACAGGCCGATGACGTAGATCAGCATGCCGACAAACGCCAGCCAGAAGTGCCACACGATGAGCTTCGGGTAGGGCCATTCACGCTCCAGCACCCGCGGGACGGCGAAGTAGATGCCGGCGAACATGATGAAGCTGAAGAACGTATACAGCCCGAAGTGGGCGTGGGCCACGGTGGCATGGGTGAAGTGCATCACCGTGCTCACCGACCGCAGCGCTTCGAAGCAGCCCTCGATCGAACTGCCGACATAGCCCACGGCGCCGACGACCGCGAAGCGCAGGGTCGGGGAGTGCTTCAGCGCCCGCCAGTGATTCTTCATGGTCAACCCGTGGTTGACCGCAAAGGCGATGACGGGCACTGCCATCATGATGCTTGCCACCACGCCCACCGTCACGACCCATGTCGGCAGGGGTCCTCCCACCAGGTGATGGACACCCGCCTGTCCGTAGAACAGCGCCAGTGCCCAGAAGCCGACCAGCGACAGGTTGTACGACGCGATGGGTGTCCCGAGCACCTTCGGGATCAGGTAATACGCGGTGCCGACCGCCACCGGGGTGACGAAGTAGCCCAGCACGTTGTGGCCGTACCACCAGTTCACCAGCGCCGCCTGCACACCGAAGTGCACGCCGGGCAGGTTGGCGATGAGGTACAGGATCGGGAACCAGATGACCGCCGCACTCAGGTACCACACCGACACGTAGAGGTGGTCCACCTGGCGCCGTACCAGTGTCATCACCAGGGGAATGCCCACGAGCGCGCCGCCCAGCACCAGCAGCGGCGTAAACGGTTTCGGAATCTCGAGCCACTCCATGCCGCCGTTCCATCCCAGAACGACGGCCGTGATGCCCAGGAACAGACCCATGTGCCAGAACGCAGCGCCTGCCACCGCGAAGCGGGCTCCGACCAGGGGTGTGCGCAACAGACGCGGGAACAACCACAGCGCCAGCGCCAGCGCCGCCATGGCTGACCAACCGTAGGCGACCGCGTTCAAGTGGAGCGTGCGGATGCGACCGAACGTCAGCTCGGGTTGCTCCACGAGCCAGTCCGGGAAGTGCAGTTTCAGCGACGCGATCAGCCCCGCGATCGAACCGATGATCAGCCATCCCATCGCGCCGTACAGGAACGCGAGGAAGGGCACTCGCGACGACCGGTCGAGCGCTGCAAGCTCGGCGGCCGACATGGGGGACGCGTGAGCGTCCGAGTGGGTCATCTGCGCCTGAAGCGCCGCCTCCTGCGACGCCGTGCCGGCAGGCTCCTCGACCTGTCCGACGTCCTGAAAGATCACCTCCGCGTCGTGCTGCTGTTCGGCCGGGGTCTTGGAAGACAGTGTCCACACGAAGACGAACAAGCCGGCGACGGAGAACACGAACGTGATCGCAAGGAGAACTCCGATGTAGGTCATGGGTGCTCACCGCTCTTTCCAGCCGAGGAGGATGCGCCGTCGGTCAGAGCGAGGCAAGTGCCTTGCGGGCGGACGCACGCAATCGGTCGACTCGCCAGAACGCGGCGCGCGCATCGCGCTTCAATCAGGAAGTTGAAACCATGTGCGAGCGGCCAGCGCTCTTTGGGATGCTGACCGCTGAGTGGACTGTGCGGTCCGCGTGAGTGCTGGATGCCGCAGATGCCGAGGACGTTGTCTCGCGCCCCTACGGGCACCGAAGATCTCCACAGGTGGGAAGCGCCGCAAGTCTCTGATTTCCATACACAGCGGTTTTGTTCGGACCGCCTACGCACCAAGGGGTCGTGGGTTCGAATCCTGCCGGGCGCGCCACTCTCAAGAAGAAGGGGCCGGATCGCGAGATCCGGCCCCTTCGCATTTTCATGCCGCGCTACCTCGGTGCGACCACCCCAACGTCGCGAGGCGTCCGAGGTGAGTCTGCGCCCTAGCGCCTGACCTGGATCATTACGATGCTGGCCACGCTCGTCAGCTCCCCGTCGCTGACGACGAGTTGCACCACATAGTTGCCACGGACGTCAGGGACGAAGTTCGGCGCGACGGTCGTGGCGTCCTGGAGCGTCGCCGTGCTCTTCTTCGGCTTCGACTTGAACGTCCACGTGTACGTTAGCGCGGTTCCGTTCGGGTCGTAGCTCTTCGAGCCATCGAGCACGACTGTCTGGCCGATGGCGACGTTGCGCTGGCGCGGTCCGGCATTCGCGACAGGTGCCAGGTTGACGTTCGGGTCACCGGCGGTCACGACGACGCTGTCGGGGGCACTCGAGAGCACGCCGTCGGAAACGACCAGCTCGACCACGTAGAGGCCCGGCACGTCGGGCGTGAGCGTCGGCGTCGCGCTGCCCGGATTGACCGGCGCGGCGACGCTGCCGGCCGGGCGGCTGACGAGCGTCCACGTATAGGTCAGCGTGTCGCCATTCGCATCGCTGCTGAGCGCGCCGCTGAGGCTCACCGTCGTGCCCACGACCGTCGACACGTCATCACCCGCACTGGCCATCGGCGCCTCGTTGCCCACAGCCGCGGTCACCGTCAGCGATGCCTGCGTGCTGAAGGTCTTGCCATCGCCGACGACGAGCCCGAGCACGTAGACCCCCGCCACGTCGGCCACGAAGGTCGGCGCAGGATCGTCGGCCACGCCGTTGGTGTAGGAAAGCTCAGCCGTGCTGCCTGCCGGCTTGGAGGTGATGCTCCAGCTG
>DATLLC010000211.1:0-23723 GCA_035538015.1 Vicinamibacterales bacterium | reverse complement strand
TAACAGTGCTCACGGCCGGGCTGCTGGCTGCCACCGGCCGTTCGCATGGCCAGGCGCCTGGGCTGCTGCCAACCACCGCGTCCTCACAACAGCCACCGGCGCCAGGGCAGGCGCCGGGCACAGCCGGCGCTCAGATCCCGGGCGCTCCGGTGCCAGGCGTGCCGGGGTTGCCGGGCGCACAGGGGCCGGCCCGCGACCGGCGACCTGGCGACAACGAGCGCGGCACATCGGCCATTCGAGGCCAGGTCGTGGCCGCCGACACCGGCGCCCCGCTGCGCCGCGCCGTCGTGCGAGCGTTTTCGCAAGGCGGCAGCAATGGCATTGGACAGACCGATGCGGAAGGGCGCTACGAGATCACGCAGCTGCCGGCCGGCCGCTATTTCGTCTCCGCGCAGCGGAGCGGCTACGTCAACCTTCAATTCGGGCAGCGCAGTCCGAACCAGCCGGGAACACCCCTCGAAATCGTCGACGGTCAGGCGCTGGATAAGGTGAACTTCGCGTTGCCCAGAGGTGGTGCCATCAGCGGCCGGATCGTGGATGAGCTCGGAGAGCCGATCGCCTCGGTCCAGGTCACCGTGCACCGCTTCGCGTACATGGGCGGATCGCGACGGCTCGTTGGCGCAGGTTCGGATGGCGGCAACGATCGCACCGACGACCTCGGACAGTACCGCCTGTTCGGCCTGCCTCCGGGCGAGTACTACCTTGCCGCCACACTCAGGAACATGGAGTTCATGCCGATGAACGCGGCGTCCGTGACCGGACCGTCTGACGGTTACGCCTCCACGTATTACCCGGGCACCGGCAGCCTATCTGACGCACGCCGCGTGTCGGTACGTGCCGGCCAGGACGTCGCCAACGTCTCGTTCGCGCTCGTCTCCGCGCGCCTCGGACGCATCAGCGGCCGCGTCAACACCAGCGCCGGCGAGCCGTTCGTGGGCGGGATGATGATGGTGGCGCCGCGCAACGACGACGTGATGGGCATGGGCTTCAACATGAACGGGGCGCAGATCCGGCCGGACGGCACGTTTCAGACCGGCGGGCTGCCACCCGGCACCTACTCGCTGATCGTGCAGCCGCGCGATGCGATGCGGGACACGCAGAGCGAAGTCGCGCGGGTCGACGTCCCGGTCAACGGCGACGACGTGCGCGACGTCTTTATCGTCACCGGGCGTGGCGGAAGCATCCGCGGACGCGTTGTCGCCGACGATGGGACGAAGCTGCCGTTCAAGCCGGCGCAGGTGCGTCTGTTCGCGCAGCCCCCCGATCCCTCGCGCCCCATGATGGGCATGCGTCCCAGCGTCGTCCACGACGACTGGACCTTCGAGTTGACGGGGCTCACTGAAGCCGTGCGAATCAGCGGCGGTGTGGATCAGCCCGGCGGCCGCTGGTCGGTCCGCCACGCATGGCAGGACAACGTGGATCTGCTGGACACTCCCGTGGAGATCGGCCCGGGCCAGACCGTGGACGGCGTGGAGCTGGTATTGACGCAGAAGGTCACGGAGCTCTCCGGCCTCGTGCACGACGCGCGGAACCAGCCGGTGACCGACGCCATCGTCGTCATCTTTCCTGAAAGCAGGGAGCGATGGGGAACGTTCAACTCGCGCTACATCCGGCAGACGCGCCCGGATCCGAACGGGAAGTACAGCCTGCGGCTGACGCCCGCCGAGAACTACCGTGCCGTCGTGGTGCGCGGACTGGAGGACGGTCAGCAATCCGACCCGGAGTTCCTCACACGCGCGCTCGAGCACGCGACGGCGTTCGACATCGGGGAGGGCCAGGCAAAGGCGCTGAACTTGCGGCTCACAGAGGTTCGATAGATAGATAGGGTCTTGAGGTCTTGAGGTCTTGAGGGTGGTTCGTAGATCAACAGACAGATCACTGGGTCGATAGATCTCACGATCGATCGCCACATCGCCAGGTCAAGAGATCAAGAGATTCGCCTTCTATCTATCTATCTATCTATCTACGACCCAAGACCCAAGACCCAAGACCAAGGAGTAGACTCCCGATCGTGACGAGAGCACTCGTAGCCGCGGTGCTGTTCGCGTGGACGAGCGCGTCGGCCACCCAGTCCCAGACCCCAGGTGCAACCACGCCGGGTCAGGGGGCCGGGCCCCTGGCGGTCCGGCCGCAGGGCGCCCGCACGCCGCCGCGGGCGCAGGCGCCCAACGCCGAGGCTGGGCGCGGCACGGCCGTGCTCCGCGGGCAGATCGTGGCTGCCGACTCCGGCACGCCCATTCGCCGGGCGCAGGTCCGCGTCAGCGGCGTCGGTCTCCGCGACGCGCGGGTCACGACCACCGACGCGCAGGGCCGCTTCGAAGTACGCGAGCTCGCCGCCGGCCGCTATACGCTCACCGCCAGCAAGGGCGGCTTCGTGACCCTGCAGTACGGCCAGCGACGGCCGGGCGAGTCGGGCACGCCCCTCGAGATCGGCGATGCCCAGACACTGGACAAGCTGATCATCGGGCTGCCCCGCGGCAGCGTCATCAGCGGGCGCATCACCGACGAATTCGGGGAGCCGGTCGTCAACGCCGCCGTCACAGCGTGGCGCTATGCGTTCGTCGGCGGCACACGCCGGCTCGTCCGCGCCGGGGCCCGCGATACGACCGACGACCAGGGGCTCTATCGGCTCTTCGGACTCGCTCCCGGCGACTACCTGGTCAGCGGCGTGCTTCGCACGGGCGAGGTCACCGACGCCGGCGACGATCTGTCCGGGTTCGCTCCGACGTATTTTCCCGGAACGCCGAATTCCACCGAGGCGCAGCGGGTGCGCGTGGCACTCTCGCAGGAGCAGGGTGGCATCTCGTTCGGGCTGCTGGCCACGCGCCTGGTCCGCGTGTGGGGACAAGTGATCAGCGCGACCGGCACGCCGCACTGGGGCGGGATGGTGATGCTCTCCGGCGCCAACGGCGCCGAGGCCCAGCGCGGGCCTGGATTCCTGCAAGGCGGCTCCGGCGGGCGCATCGAGGGCGACGGTAGCTTCTACATCGGCAACGTCGCACCGGGTCGGTATCAGCTGCAGGCGCGGGCCGGAGATCGCCAGAACGGCGAATTCGCACGCATGGATCTCACTGTCGGCCTCGAAGATGTCGCGGGCTTGATGGTCGTGACCGCCCCGGCCGGCCGGATCCAGGGCACCGTGGTCACCGATACGGGCGACCCGCTCCCGGCGGGGGCTGGGGGCGTACAAGTCATCGCCCGCCCAGCGGTGCCAGACCTACCGATCGCCGGTCCGGCCGGAGCCGGTGGTGGACAGGCACGCGTCGGCGCGGACGGCGCGTTCGATCTCGGCAACGTCACCGATTCGCGCCTCCTGCGCGTCAACGCGCCGTCCGGGTGGGCACTCCGGGCCGTGCGCTCCAACGGCAACGACGTGACCGACGTCCCGCTCGACGTGGCGCCTGGACAGGTGATGACAGGCGTCGAGGTGGTGATCACCAAGAAGCTGAGTCACGCCGAGGGCGCGGTACTCGACGCGCGGAAGCAGCCGGTGCTCGATGCGACCGTGGTGCTCTTCCCGATCAACGAGAACCTGCGCGGCGTCCAGTCGCGCTTCATCCGCTCGGCGCGTCCCGATCAGGAAGGCCGGTTCCGGCTGAGCGCGCTGCCGCCTGGCGAGTATCTGGCGATTGCCGTGCAGGGGCTCGAGGATGGACAGGACAGCGACCCGGAGTTCCTGGCTGCCGTCGAGGACCAGGCGATCCGCGTGACGATTGAGGATGGTGAAACGAAGAGCGTGACGCTGGGATTGAGCCAGGTGCCGCGGTAAATCTGAGTTTGAGTCGCTCTTTCTAAAAGTAGTCGCCGTGCCAGAAGACCACTTCGGCCGCGGACAGGGGCGGGAGGGGCAGCGTACGATCCTTCAGTGGGCGGATCATCAGGATCTCGCTCGTCGGGTTCTCCTGGGTGATGCGGATCTGCGGCGGCTGCAGCGAGTGTGGCAACCACGCACGAATCGTCGGCACGGCTTCCCCTGGATGACGAGCGAGCATCACCTGGAGCATCGCGCCCAGCCGCGCGCCAGCGGGGTCACGGTCGCCCGCATCCTCGATGAACCAGGTCCCGACATGTGAGACGCACACGATGTACGCCACTGGCTGATGGCCCTCCTCGCTGACCAGGAACTCCACTTCGCGCAGGCCAGGGGGTCCGAGGCCGGCGAGCAGCCGTCTCCTGGCGATGCCGTGCTTGATGAAATCCTCGCTGCGCGCCACCGCGAGACGCGTGCCGGCAACCCGCGCCGCCGATATCTCGGCGATGGCCGGCACATCGCGATCGTCGCCACTGCGCACGAGGACGGCTGGGGGCCCGCCCCCTTTCTGATCAACGGCGAGGCGCCACTCGGTGAGAGGCACGGGCACGAAGTCCAGCTGCTCGTAGATGCGCGGCGCGATCTCGGAAAAGAGGGCCGCGAACTCGAAGCCCTCGGCCTCAGCGGTCTCGATCAGGCGGGTGAGCAGTTCCTTCGCCGCTCCGCGGCCTCGGTAGGGGGCCGCGGTGAAGACGGCGCCGATGCCCAGCACCCGGCGGATCCGTCCGTCCACCCGGAGCGACAAGTCGTAGCGCTTCGCGCTCGCGACGACATGCGGCCCGTCCTGCAGGGCCACGCGGCCCAGGTGGGCCTGGCCCCACGCGGTCTTCAGCTGCGCCGCCCAGTAACGCCCGTAGTTCTGACGGCTCAGCCCGTCGTGCCACAGCGAGTAGGTATCGTCGAGGATGCGCTCGAGCACAGCGCCCACGGCCGGCACCATGCTCAACGACACCGGCGGCCCTCGCGAGTAGCACAGGCAGGTCGATTCCTTGGCCGGGCATCAAACCCCGCTGGGCAACGGCTGGTCATCCGACGCAGAGAGGTTACTGCATGTGCCCGCGCGTCACGAAGCTCGGAAGGGCCGCGACGGGTGCCGCCTTCTTGAAGCATGGCATGATCAACAGGTGACACTCGCGGACCTTCGCACGCCCGCGGTCCTGGTGGACAAGGCGCGCCTGCTTCGCAACATCGATCGCATGCAGGCGGCTGCCGATGCTCGCGGCATCAGGCTGCGGCCGCATGCCAAGACGCACAAGAGTCCTGTCATCGCGCGCTGGCAGATCGATCGGGGCGCCGTCGGCATCTGTTGTGCCAAGCTCGGCGAGGCCGAGGTGTTCGGCAACGCCGGCATCGAGGACATCCGCCTGCCCTACCCGCTGAACCCGTCCAACGCGGACCGGTTGATTGCCCTGGCGTCGCGCACGCACGTCTCGTTCATCGTCGATCACATCGGGGTGGCCAACGCCTGGTCACGGGCACTGGCGGCAGCGGGCGTCACGATAGATGTCCTGGTGAAGGTCGATGTCGGCTTCCACCGGTGCGGGATCGATCCCGACCTGGCAACCGCAGTGCTGTTCGTCCAGCACATCGCGGCGCTGCCCGCCCTTCGGCTGCGTGGGCTGCTTTCCCACGCGGGGCAGTCGTATCACGCCGCCTCCGAGGTGCATCTACAGGAGATGGCGTCAGCGGAAGCACACACGCTCACGGCGCTGGCCGCCGCCGCGCGCGCGGGAGGCGTCACCATCGACGAACTGAGCGCCGGGGCGACGCCGACGGCCCGCTTCTCGTTGCGGCAGGATGGCCTCACGGAGTACCGACCGGGCAACTTCGTCTACTTCGACCGAACCCAGGTCGGACTCGGCGCCGCCACGCTAGACGAGTGCGCGCTGACGGTGCTGGCCCGAGTTGTCAGCAAGCCCGCGCCAGACCGGGTCATCCTCGACGCTGGCAGCAAGACGCTCAGCAGCGACGGCGCACGCGGGTTCCAACCGATCGCCGGCTACGGCACAGTCCTCGACGACGATGACCTCGTCATCGAGCGGTTGTCGGAGGAACACGCCACCGTGCGCGTGACCCGAGGCGAGACGGCAAAGGAGCCGGGCGACCTCGTTCGCATCCTGCCGAACCATGCCTGCGTGGTCTCGAATCTCGTCGACCAGGCCTGGCTCGTCGAGGGCGAGGAGGTCAGCGCGCTGCCAATTGCCGCCCGCGGGCGGATTTCCTGAGCGCGCCCATCCTGCGATACCGCTATCGCCTCGCCCGCAGCGTGCGCATGGCGGCGTGCAGGATCAGGGCGCCATCCCCGCCTATCTCGAACCGATCGACTGCCTCGAGGAACGCCAGGAAGGCCTGCTCCTGGGTCATCAGTGGCGGGCGGGCAGGCTTTCCGGGTCGAGACGCTCTTCCCGATCGCCAGGCCCTCGCCGCCAATCGTGTAGCCCGCGGTGTGGGTGTTGCACAACGCGCTGCCGGCATTGCCGGCACCGGCGGCCACCCGGCAGGCGCTGTGGCTCGCCGGCCCGCATCTCGAGCTTCGTGGACCCGTAGTCCGAAAGCAGCGTGATTCGGCCCTCGGCGATGGACGCCGAACCGCCCGAAGTGCCCTGGCGTCTCGAGGGCATTCCGAAGCAGGATCGCCCATGCGCATCGTCGCCATCTCTGGCAGCCTTCGCAAGGCCTCGTTCAACCGGTCAATTCTCTTTGCGCTCGCCGAGGTCGCGCCAGTCGGCATGGCGATCGAGATCCAGCCCATCGCCGATGTGCCGCTGTTCAACCAGGATGTCGAAGCCGAAGGCACACCCGAGGCAGTTCAACGCCTGCGCGATGCCATCGCCGCCGCCGATGGCGTGCTCGTGGCCACGCCGGAATACAACGCCGGGATGCCGGGGGTGCTGAAGAACGCCATCGACTGGCTGTCGAGGCCGCCGGGCCGGAGCGTGCTCGGCGGCAAGCCGACCGCACTGGTTGGCGTGACCCCCGGACAGCTCGGGACCGCACGGGCTCAGGGTCAGCTTCGGGCAGCGTTCGAGTTCGTGGCCGCGCCCGTGATGCCGGCACCGCAGGTGTTCGTCGGCCAGGCCCGGGACAAGTTCGACGCGGATGGCCGGTTGACCGACCAGAAGACCCGGACCTACCTCAAGACATTCATGGAGGCCTTTGCCCGCTGGGTCACGCGTAACGCGCCCGATTAACGACCGCCAGCCTCGACGGGACGATCCAGCCGATGCCCAGTCCCCTTCCCGATCGCTGGCCGATGGCGCTAGAATCCGTTCCTCGCCGACCTCATCACGCCGCCAAGGAGGAATCGATGCGCGCGCACCCCCGCCGGTTTCATCGCCCGATGCTGTGCGTCGCGCTCCTCCTCGGATGGGTGCTCTTGAACCCGCCCGCGCCGGCCGCCCAGGCGCCGGCGTTGGCCTCGAGCGCGTCAGCCGCCGTCGACGCGGCATCCCTCAGCCTCGACGACCGAGAGAAGTTCCTGGCCACCGCGCGCATCGTCAAGGAGCGATCCGCGCCGAAGGGGACGACCAACACCAGGCGCGTGACCCTGAGCGACGGCACGATGACGCACGACGCCAGCGTCCAGACCATCGAGGAGGCGAAAGCCGTCTTCCAGGGCACCCAGGGCACCGAGCTCAACTTCAAGGACAGCTGGCGCTTCAACGTGGCCGCCTACCGGATCGACCGCCTCCTGTCGCTCGGCATGATCCCCGCCACGGTGGAGCGCCGCCACAACGGCAGGTCCGGCTCCTTCACCTGGTGGGTCGACGATGTGCTGATGGACGAGCAGGAGCGCTACCGGCAGAAGCGGCAGGTACCGAACACGAACGACTGGAACGAGCAGATGTGGATCACGCGGTTGTTCGATCAGCTGATTGCCAACGTGGATCGGAACCTCGGGAACCTGTTGATCGACAAGTCCTACAACATCTGGATGATCGATCATTCCCGAGCGTTCCGACTCAACAAGGATCTCCTCTCGCCGCAAAACCTCTCGCGCGTCGATCGAGTCGTGCTCGACCGGCTCCGGCAGCTCGATCCAGACGGCCTCAAGCGGGCCGCGGGAGACTACCTCAACGACGGCGAGATCGACGCCCTCCTGAACCGCCGCGATCGCATCGTGGCGCACTTCGACAAGGGCGGACCGGCGCTCGTCTTCGACCGTCGCGCGCGCTGCTGCTGAACGATCCTGGTGACCTTCGTGTCCGGCTCGTTACTGTCCCGGCTTCAGCCCGGGCCGCTCCACGAGCTCGATCCGCGCGCCGGCAGGACCGGCGACGTACGCGAAGTTGATCGAAGGTCCGTTGGGTAACGACAACGGCCGCGGCTCACTGGTGGCCTGCACGCCCTTCGACGTCAGCTCCTTCATGGTGTCGGTCAGCGGCCTGGTCGAGCGCCAGCCGATGTGATCGATCGCGTGGCCGATGCTCGGCTGTGCCTCGCCCTTGGTGACGAGGATCCACATATCGCTGAAGCCCTCGGCGCTGTACTTCAGCGCGTCGATCCGCCCTTTGAGCTGCGTCTTCTGGCCGCCGAAATTCGACAGCAGCCACGCGAACCCCTCGTCGGGATTCGGATGGCGCAGGTGGATGTGGTGCAAGCCGAGGAGCTCACTATCCTGCACGACCTCGATGCGCGTGCCCCATGGATCCTCGACGAAGGCAAGCTTGAACAGACCCGGCACATCGCGCGCGGGCGTCGTGATCTTCACGCCGGCGCTCTCGAGCGCCTTCATCGTGGCGTCGAGGTCGGGCACCGAGAAGCCGACGTGGTCGATGGCGCTGCCGGCGCTCGGGGTGGCGTCGGCCTTGCGCAGGAACATGAAGCGCGTGCTGCCGAACATCAGGCGATCGGGCGCCTCGGTGATGCGCTTGCCGCCGAAGTTCTTCTCGTACCAGTTGGCGCCGGCGGCCGGGTCCGGCACGTTCAGGTGGATGTGGTCGTAGGGGAACGTGGCTACCGGCGCCTGGGTGAAGCCGGCGGTAGCGCTCCACGAGACGAACGCGGCGGCAAGGGCGAGGGTGCGGGCAGTCGACATCGAAACCTCCAGGCGGGCAATACGTTATCCCAAGGGGGAAGTAAAAGGAGAAAGAGAAAAAGGGAGACGCTCAAGGCCCAAGACCCAAGACCCAGGACCTCAAGACCTCGCTACCTCCCTACCTCGAGACCTCACGCCGGCGTGTTCCAGCCGCCGACGTCCCGGACCAAACGATCCGCCTCGGCGGGACCCCAGGTCCCTGGCGCGTACTCCAGCGGCTGAACGGGCGCGTCGAGGACCGGCTGGACGATCGCCCACGCCGCTTCCACCACGTCCTGGCGCGCAAACAGCGTGGCATCCCCCAGCATCGCGTCGCCGAGCAACCGCTCGTAGGCGTCCATGCGATCGTCGCTCCCCTGCGCGGCCTGGTCGGTGACGATGAGCTCGACCGGCTGTCCGATCATGCCCTCACCCGGTCGCTTGGCCCGCGCGCCGAGCGCAATGGCGACATGCGGACTGAGCCTGAAGCGGATGTAGTTGCCCATCGGCGGCGGCGGCTCCGGGAACACCACGGGCGGCGCGCCACGAAACTCGACGAACACCTCGGTCGCGGTTTGCGCGAGGCTCTTGCCGGCGCGGACGACAAACGGTACGCCCTGCCAGCGCCACGAATCGACGTGCAGGCGCACGGCCGCGTAGGTGCCGAGCTTCGAGTCCCTCGCCACTCCGGGCTCGTCGCGGTAGCCGCGGAACTGTCCGAGCACGGTGTCCTCGGGACGAAGGGGCCGCACGGTGCGCAGGACCTTCGCCTGCTCGTCACGAATGGCCTCGGCGTAGGTCGACGATGGCGCCTCCATGGCGAGGTAACTCACGATCTGGAGCAGGTGGTTCTGGAGGACGTCGCGGATCACACCGGTTTCATCGTAGAACTTGCCCCGGCCCTTTACTCCGAAGTCCTCGGCCATCGTGATCTGGACGTTCTCCACGTAATGCCGATTGAAAATCGGCTCCAGAAACGCGTTCGAGAAGCGGAAATAGAGGATGTTCTGCACCGCCTCCTTGCCCAGGTAGTGATCGATGCGGAAGATCCGGGACTCGTCGAACGACTCGTGAAGCGTACGGTTGAGGGCGCGCGCCGACTCGAGGTCGCGGCCGAAGGGCTTCTCGACGATGACCCGCGCCCCCTCGGTACAGGCCGCAGCCTTCAGGTGGTGGATGACGACGGGAAAGACGCTCGGGGGAATGGCGAGATAGTGGACCGGCCGGCAGGCCGTGCCTAGCTCGGCCCGCAGCGCGGCGAAGGTTTCTTGATCGTTGTAGTCGCCGTCGACGTACCGCAGCAGCGACGCCAGCACGGGGAAGGCCTCCGGGTCGAGCCCGCCGTTCTCGGTGACGCTGGCGTGCGCCCGTTCGATGAACTGATCGCGGGTCCAGCCGGAGCGGCCGAGCCCCACGACCGGCACCGACAGCCGTCCCCGGCGTACGAGCCCCTGCAGGGCCGGGAAAATCTTCTTGTAGGCCAGGTCGCCGGTCGCGCCGAAGAACACGAGTGCGTCGGCGGCGAGCTTCGTGCCGTTCATCGCTTCTCCACGTGGCCGCCGAAGCCCTTGCGCATCGCCGACAGCACTTTGTTCTGGAAGAGATCCTGTCCGCGCGACGCGAAGCGCTCGAACAGCGCCGCCGTGAGGACGTGAGCGGGGACGCCGGCCTCGTTGGCGGCCTCCACTGTCCACCGTCCCTCCCCTGAGTCGGACACCTGGCCCGCGTACGCCTCCAGCGCCGGATCGCTGGCCAGCGCCTGCGCGGTAAGGTCGAGCAGCCACGAGGTGATGACGCTGCCGCGCCGCCACACCTCGGCGACGTCGGCCAGATCGAAGTCGTACTGAAAGTGCTCGGGGTGGCGAAGCGGCGTCGTCTCGGCATCGGCCTCGCGGCCGCCGGCGCCGATGTTCGCGTGGCGAAGCACGTTGAGACCCTCGGCGTAGGCAGCCATCAGGCCGTATTCGATGCCGTTGTGGATCATCTTGACGAAGTGACCGGCCCCCGAAGGCCCGCAGTGGAGATAGCCGAGCTCGGCGGTGCCGCCCTTCGATTCGCGGCCGGCCGTCGGCGGGATGTCACCGGCGCCAGGCGCGAGCGCCCGGAACACGGGATCCAGCCTCGCCACGATCTCGCGTTCGCCGCCGATCATCAGGCAGTAGCCGCGCTCCAGCCCCCAGACGCCACCGCTCGTGCCCATATCCACATAGTGGAGGCCTCGTTCCTTCAGCCTCGCGGCGCGCGCGATGTCGTCGTGATAGTGGGAATTGCCGCCGTCGATGATGGCGTCTCCGGGCTCGAGCAGCGGTGCCAGCGCGGCGATGGCGTCGTCGACAACGGCCGCGGGCACCATGAGGCAGACGTGGCGTGGCGGGTCGAGCGCGCTGACGAGCGCCTGCTGCGAGCCGGCGCCGACGGCCCCCTCCCGCGCCAGCGTTGCCACCGCGTCGGGGGACCGGTCGTGGACGACACACGCGTGGCCGCGCGCGAGCAGCCGCCGTACCATGTTGCCGCCCATGCGGCCGAGCCCGATCATGCCGAGTTGCATCCTGCCTCCTGGGGACTGGCACCGTTACAGGCGATATCGCTGCAAATTCTGCTCTGCTAGCAGAAACTGCCGCAACTTCCAGTGTAACGGTGCCAGTCCCCAGCCCGGAGGCTTACTGACGGGACAGGTTGGGCCGGCCCTGGCGCAGCACGAACTTCTGGATCTTGCCGGTCGCCGTCTTCGGCAGCTCCGGTACCGGTGTGAACGAATGCGGCACCTTGAAATGGGCGATGCGGGCGCGGCAGAACTCGCGGAGCACGTCTCCGGTCGCCGCAAGGCCAGGCTTGAAGACGATGAAGGCGTGGGGGCTTCGCCCCACTTCTCGTCCGGCATGCCGACCACGGCAGCTTCCTGGACCGCCTCGTGCGCGAGCAGGGTCGCCTCGACCTCCACCGACGAGATGTTCTCGCCGCCGCTGATGATCACGTCCTTCAGGCGGTCGCGGATCTCCACGTAGCCGTCGGGGTGAATCACCGCCGCATCGCCAGTGTGGAACCATCCGCCGCTCATGACCCTGGCGGTCGCCTCCGGGTCGTTGTAATAACCGGCCATGATCACGTTGCCACGCGCGACGATTTCGCCCACGGCGGCGCCGTCCCACGGCACCTCGTTGCCGTTGGCGTCGACCACTCGCAACTCGCCCGAGGTGATGAGCTCCACGCCTTGACGGGCCTTGATGCGCGCGCGCTCGGCCGACGCGAGATCCGCGTGCTCGGGCCTCGGCTCGCAGATGGAAATCGCCGGCGCGGTCTCGGTCAGGCCGTAAATCTGGATGACGGTCCAGCCGAGTCCCTGCTCGAGCCGATCGATCGTCACCGCGGCCGGCGGCGCACCGGCGGTCATCACGTGCACGCCGCGCGGCGCGAACCCCCGCATGTCGGCCGGGGCGCCCGCCAGCGCAATCAGGACCGTCGGCGCGGCGCACATCCAGGTGACGCGCTCGGCGGTGGCCAGCCGGAACACCGCGGCGGGCTCCACCTTGCGGAGGCAGACGTGCTTGGCGCCGACCGCCGTCACCGTCCACGTGAAGGTCCAGCCGTTGGCATGGAACATCGGCAGCGTCCAGAGGTAGGCGTCGGCCGGCGACATCCGGATGTGGGTGAGCATGCCGACCGAGTTCATCCAGGCGTTGCGATGCGTGATCATCACGCCCTTCGGCCGCGAGGTAGTGCCGCTGGTGTAGTTGATCGTCAGCAGGTCCCGTTCGCCAACGGCCGAGAGACGTGGCTCGGGAGGCGTCTCGCGCACGAGCGCGTGGTAGTCGAGCCATCCGTCGCGAGGGTGGTCCAGCGCGACGAAATGGCGCACCTGCGAGAGGCGAGGACGAATCCGATCGACGGCGTCGAGGTAATCGCCATCGACGCACACCACCGTCGAGCCGCTGTGCTCGATGAGATACGTGAACTCGTCGGGCGCCAGCCGATAGTTGATGGGCACCAGCACCGCGCCGATCTGCGGCACCGCGTAGAAGGAAGTGAGCTGCGCGTGGGTGTTGGGCGCGATGTAGGCCACGCGGTCGCCCTGCCCGACGCCAAGGCCCTGCAACGCCGCCGACCAGCGGTCGATGTGCTCGCCGAACTCGGCGTAGGTCCAACGCAGCGTCCCGTCCACGACCGCATCGCGGCCTGGGTAGAGCCGCCGGGCGCGCCGCATGAACTCGAGAGGGGTGAGCGGGGTCTCCATGGCGGGGATATTACACGGACGGGTCGCGAGGCCGAGGGTCGGTGAATCTCAGGTGAGCGCCAGATACTCGTGGACGGAGCGCACCACCATCGAGCCCTCCCCCACCGCCGATGCGACCCGGTTCATCGCGCCGGCACGGAGGTCGCCGGCCGCGAACACGCCCGGCACGCTGGTCTCCAAGAGGAGCGGGTCGCGCGCTTGCTTCCAGACGCGCGGAAACGCCTCGGCCGTCACCAGCTCGCGCCCGGTGAGCACGAAACCCTTCCCGTCACGCAGCACGGCGGGCGGCAGCCAGTCGCTCCGCGGCCGGGTGCCGATGAACATGAACACCGCATCCGCTGGTTCGACTCGGGTGGTACCGTTCTCGAGAGTCGTGAGGCCCACGCGCTCGACGTGACCATCGCCCTCGACACGAGTGACCTCCGTGCACGGACGAACCTGGATGTTCGGCGTCTTCGCAATCTGATCGATGAGGTAGTGCGACATCGTCGGCTGCAGCGAGTCGCGGCGAATCACGACTTGCACGTCGCTGGCGTAGCGCGCGAGGCACATCGCGCCCTGACCCGCGGAGTTGCCGCCGCCAACCACGAAGACGCGCCGGCCGGCGAACGCCGGGGCTTCGGTAAGGGCCGCGCCGTAGTACACGCCGGCCCCGGAGTGCTCGGCGCAGCCATCCGCGTCGTGCTCGCGGTAGATCATCCCCGTGGCGGCCAGCATCGTGCGTGCAACCAGCTCGCGCCCGTCGGCGAGCCTCAGCCGCGTGTAGCCGCCGTCGATGGCGCCACCCGTGACCGTCAACGGCGAGAGGAACTCGGCGCCGAGCCGCTGCGCCTGCGCCAGCGCGCGGCGCGTCAGTTCGCTGCCGCTCACGCCGTTCGGAAACCCGAGGTAGTTTTCGATGCGCGAGCTGGTGCCCGCCTGTCCGCCGGGCGCATGTTGGTCGACGAGCAGCGTGCGCAAACCTTCGGATGCCCCGTACAGGGCGGCGGCCAGGCCGGCCGGGCCGGCGCCCACGATCACCAGATCGTAGAGATCGTAAGCGGCCGACATCGGGCGGCCGAGCCGTTCGGCCACGTCCCGCGTCTCCGGGTTGCGCAGCACCGAGCCGTCCTCGAAGAGCAGGCAGGGGAGACCGTCAGCTCCGACCTCTGCCGCGTCGAGCAGCGTCTGCGCATCCGCATCGCGTTCGATGTCGAGCCACCGATACGGGATCACGTTGCCGGCCAGGAAGTCCTTGATGGCGTGCGATCGCGGCGACCACTGGTGGCCGACGAGACGCAGCCCCGTGGCCTCGGGCGGGCGCTGCATCTGCCAGTCGTCGAGCAGGTCGTCGACCACGGGGAACAGCTTGTCCTCGGGCGGATCCCACGGCTTGGACAGGTAGTGGTGCAGGTGCGCCTCGTTGATAGCGCGCAGCGCCGCATCGATGTCGGAGTACGCCGTGAGCAGCACCCGCCGGGCCTGAGGGTAAAACTCGAGCGAGCGCGCGAGCACCTCGGTGCCCGACATCTGGGGCATCCGCTGATCGCTGATGATCATCGCCAGCGCGTCGCCGCGGGCCTTCAGGTCTCGCGCCGTGTCGAGGGCCTCGCGGCCCGATGCCGCTCCGACCACGGTGTACTGCTCCCGGTACTTCGATCGGAGATCGCGGCGGACCGCCGCCAGGACCTGCGGGTCGTCGTCGACGACGAGGATGACGGGCTTCTTCAACGGGATGCCTCGGGACTTCCTGGCCTTCAGTTCACTGGAGGGATGTGGGATCAATTCGCGACCGGCAGGAAGACGCGGAATTCCGTCCGGCCCGGCTGGGACTCGACTTCGACGAGCCCATCGTTGTGCAGAATCAGCCGCCGCGCGATGTCGAGGCCGAGGCCGGTACCCTGGCCGACAGGCTTGGTGGTGAAGAACGGATCGAAGATGCGGGCGCGCACTTCCTCGGGCATGCCCGCGCCGTTGTCGACGATTCGCACGAGCACGCGCGAGCCCTCGCGGGCCGCGCGCACGTCGACCCGGCCCGAGACCGGAATGGCATCGAGCGCGTTGTCGATCAGATTGGCCCACACCTGATTGAGCTCGCCGACGTAACCGCGTACGGGCGGCAACCCCGGCTCCATCTCCACCGACACCGCCGCGCTCTTGGCCCGTGCCTTGGCTCGGAGCACTGCCACCGTATTGCTGAGGCCTCGACCGAGATCCACGGGCTCGGCGGCCGTCGACTGGTCCATGTGTGTGAATCCCTTGATGGCCATGACCAGGCCCGAGACCCGCAGCGCCGCTTCCTGGATCTCCGACGCCAGCCCGCGCACCGCGCAGCCGGACGCGGCCCAGCGCAGCACCGCATCGAGCGCCGGTCCCTGGACCCTGGCGGCGACCGAATCCAGCGCCGCGAAGGTCACCGACGTGTCGGCGAGCGCGTCTGACAGCGCGGGGTCGAGCCCATGATCCTCGAGCCAGTCGGCCATCGCCTCCTGTCGCTCGGCCTCTTCGAGCGGCGATCGCACGCCGCTCACCCGCGTTGCCAGACAGGACGAGCGGAGCTGGTCGAGCGCCTCGATCTGCGCCGTGTCGAGGCGGGCTGCGCCCAGCACGCGAGCCGCCTGCTCGGCCTCCTCGAGCCGATCCTCGAGCAACGCGGCGCCGCGTTCGATGGCCGCGGCCGGGTTGTTCAGCTCGTGTGCCAGCCCGGCCGACAGCTTGCCGAGCGACAGGAGCTTTTCGTTCAGGAGGTCGCCGGACGTGAACATCCGCGCCCGATCCACCATGGTGTGCACGAGGATCGCGGTCACCTCGTAGCATTCCCGAATCATCGCCCTCAGTTGATCCCTGGGGATCGCGACAAGGGTCGTGTCCTCCTGCGCCACCGCGTTGCCGGGCGGCGCGACCAGCCGGGAATACGGCAGCAGCCCGGACACGTCTCCGCCTCGCCATTCGATGGCCTTTTGCGGGCCCGAGCCGCGATCCACGTAGAGCACGATGTGGCCGGACAAGACGATGAACATGCCCTCGACGGGCGTGCCCTTCGTGCTCACCACCTCGCCGGTCGCCACGTGCCGGACGGTCCCGTGGGTCGTCAGCCACACGAGCTCCTCGCGGGGCACCGTACCAAGGGTGCGGTGGGCAGTCAGGGCGTCGATCAGGTCGTCGGTGCTCATCGCGGATGGCCTGGCGGCTGGTGGGCGGTCACGGTGTCTTCACGAGTCGCTTCAGCTCCTCGGACCAGTCTTGCACGACGACGATCCGATCCCGAGCGCCCGAACGGCCGAGGCTGGTGTCGAGCGCCCGATACACCTCTCCCATGCCGCCCGCGCCAAGCGAGCCGGTCACCTCGTGGGGACCCACCCGTGTGCCGGTAGCGAGGGGCATCCGAGGCCGGGATTATGTCACGTGGCGACAGGTCAGGGCCGTTCTCCGGCGTTTCTCGTCCGTGCTACGCTCTCGCCCGCCTTGTTGCGCATCGTGATCGTCGGCGGCGGCCAGGTCGGGGCGTCGCTGGCCAGGGCTCTGTCCGCCGACCACGAGGTCGTCGTCGTCGACCAGGATCCCCACGTCGAGGACGTCTTCCAGTCCATCGACGTGGAGTTCCTGCTCGGGAGCGGCACGAACGAGGAAGTGCTCGCGCGCGCCGGCGTGGCCGGATGCGGCTTCTTCGTGGCCGCCACCGGGTTGGACGAGGTGAACATCGTGGCCTGCGCGCTGGCCAACCGCCTGGGCCAACCGCAGACGATTTGCCTGGTGTCGCGGGCCGAGTTCCTCGACAGCGCCGGCGCGGGCGGCGGCCTGGCGGCGTTCGGCGTCAATCGCGTGATCTGGCCAGAGGCCCAGCTCGCCGCCGACATCGAGCGGATCGTCACGGCCCCGGGTGCCATCGACGCCGAGGTGTTCGCCGGCGGCGTGATGCGGCTGCTGGAGTACCGGCTCGACGAAGGGTCGGCCCTCACCTCCGGCCCCGTGAGCACCCTGCACCTGCCTCGCGGCGCCCTGATCGTGGCAGTCAAACGTGCGGGGCGCATCTTCGTCCCACGCGGCACGACCCAGCTGGCATCCGGCGACAAGGTGATCGTGATGGGGACGCCCGAGGCCATGCAGGCGGTTGAGGCCCGCGTGCACCCCGGACGCACTGGCGGGCGCCTGCAGGTGACGATCATCGGTGGCGGTGACGTCGGCTTCCAGCTCGCCCAGCGGCTCGAGCAGATCCCGTCCATCGACCTGCGCATCCTCGAGCGAGGCGCCGAGCGAGGGGCGGTGCTGGCGGCGAGCCTGAGCCGGACGCTCGTCCTGAACGGCGACGGCACCGACCTGGAGTTCCTCGAATCCGAGAACGTCGGCCGCAGCGACGTGCTGGTGTCGGTCATCGACAACGACGAGCGGAACCTGCTGGCCTCGTTGCTCGGCCGCCAGCTGGGCGTGCCCAAGGTCATCACCCGCGTCGGGCGGCCCGCCAACCTGCGGCTCTTCGAGCGCGTCGGCATCGACGTGGCGATCTCGGCGCGGGGCGCGGCAGTGGTCTCGATTCTCCACCAGATTACCGGCGGCGCGACCAGCCTGCTGGCGGTCGTCGAGCACGGCGAGGCCCGCGTGTTCGAGCTGACCGTCAAGCCGACGTTCGTGTCGCGGCCGCTCAAGCAGATGGGCACCGGGGAGGACGCAATCGTCGCCGCCATCCTCCGTGGTGAGCAAGCGATCGTGCCGCGGGGCGACGAGCTCGTACACCCCGGGGATCACCTGCTGGTCTTCTGCACACAGGAAGCAGCGGATCGCGTGCGCGGGTACTTCACGCGCGAGGCAAGCTGAAGCGGCCGACGCCCCCGAGCCCATGCGTTACTCCCTGGTCGTCCACGTGTGCGGCGTGCTGGTCCGGTACTTCAGCGCCATGTTCCTCGCACCGCTCGCAGTCGCCATCTACTACGGCGAGCGCTCGGACGCGCTGGGCTTTGCCCTCGCCGCCGCGATCAGTGCAGTGCTCGGACATGTCATGCTGCGGGCGGGAGGTACCTCCGCCGAGGAGGCGGTCGAGCGGCTGCGCCGCATCGAGGGACTGACCGTGGTATCCGCGGTGTGGCTGATCATCGCCCACCTCGCGGCCATCCCGTATCTATGGGTGGGCATCGGCTTCATCGATGCACTGTTCGAATCGATGTCCGGGTTGACGACGACGGGCGCGACCATCCTGAGGGACTTCACGGCCTATGGGCACGCCGTGTTCCTGTGGCGCGGCCTCACCCACTGGCTCGGTGGGATGGGCGTGATCGCGCTGTTCGTCGCCATCCTGCCGCGGCTCTCGATCGGCGGCCGCGAGCTGTTCTTCGCCGAGTCGCCCGGCCCGAGCGAGGACAAGGTGAGCCCGCAAATCCGGCGCACGGCGGTTCTGCTGTGGCGCCTGTATGCGGCGCTGACGCTGATCCAGGTAGCGGCGCTACGTCTCGCGGGCTTGTCGTGGTTCGACGCGATCTGCCACTCGATGGCCACGCTTGCCGCCGGCGGGTTCTCCCCGCATCCACAATCGCTCGCCGGGTACCAGAACCCGGCCGCCGAGTGGATCATCATCACCTTCATGTTCATCGCCGGCGCGAACTTCGCCCTCCAGTACCGTGCGTTGGCGCGACGTGATGCACGAATCCTGCTGTCCGACGAAGAGCTGCGCGCCTACACGGGCATCGTGATCGTTTCCACCGCGTTGCTGGTCCTCGCGCTCGGTCTCAGCCGGGGCCTCCTCCCCACAATCCGCACTGCCCTGTTCCAGACGCTCAGCATCCTGACCACGACCGGGTTCGCCAGCGAGGACTTCCAGTTGTGGAGCGAGCAGGCCAAGATGGTGCTGCTGGTCCTGATGTTCATCGGCGGCTGCGCCGGCTCGGCGGGCGGCGGCCCGAAGGTTGTGCGCCACCTCGTCCTGGCACGCTACACGCTGCAGTCGCTGCGCCGCACGCTGCATCCGCGTGCCGTGTTGCCGGTGAAGCTGGGTGGGCGAGTCGTCCCCGACGACATCCTGCAGGTGGTGATCGTGTTCTTCCTGTTTTACCTGCTGGTCTTCTCGATCTGTACCGGCATCGTCGTGGCGTTTGGCGCAGACATCATCACCGGTATCAGCGGCACGATTGCTTGCCTGGGCAACATCGGCCCGGGCTTCAACCTGGTGGGACCGATGGCCAACTATGCGGACCTCCATCCGGTCAGCCGCTTCACGCTCACGCTGGCGATGTGGATCGGCCGGCTGGAGGTGCTGACGGTGCTGGTGGTTCTGCGACCAGAGGTGTGGCGATCGGGACGATGGTCGGCAGACGCGAGGGAGGGAAGGGCGCAGGGATTGTGAATCTCTCGATCTCTCGAGCTGGTGATCTGGCGATCGATCTGGCGAGCTGATGATCTGGTGATCGATCTTCCGATCTATCTGGCGATCTGGTGATCTATCGGGTGATCGGTTGATCTAGGGGCGGACGGCGGCCACCATCCTGGGGTCGAGGCGCCACGTCGTCTGCGGCCCTGCTGCGACCCACAACGAGCCATGAGCGACGAGGATGGCACCTCCACCGTCACCGGTGAAGCGCTGAACCGCCCGATCGGTGCGCGGGTCGATGCGGAGAATCGGCGCGCCGGGCAGGCTGACCCAGACCGAACCTGCGCCCGCCGCGATATCGCCCTTCGTCGTCTCCCCGCCGATCGCAATGGTGGCCGCCACCTTGTTGGTCTCCGGATCGACCCGTGTGACGGTGCCATCGCCGTTCAGCGTCCAGACGCCACCCTCGCCAACCGCCAGGCGCACGGGCTTCGCCCCGACCTTGATCTCCTCAATCACCTCGTTGCTGTGCGGGTTGACACGGGTCAGGCGTCCGCTGTCCTCGCTCGTGATCCAAAGAGCGTCGGTACCGGCCACGACCGCCGCCGCGCCGGCCGCAACATAGATTTCCGCGACCGGCTTGTTCGTGTCCGGATCGATCCGTGAAAGCACCCCCTTCCGATCGGTGATCGCCCAGATGCTGCCGGCGCTGGTGGCGATACGACCGTCGGCAGAGGCGATCCTCACCTTCGAGGTCGCCGTCACTTTCGCGGCCTTGGGGTCCAGGCGCGCCATCGCCTGGTCGCCGCAGAGCGGCACCCACACACTGTCGAACGCCACCACGAGCGACGCGCACGGCTGGGCCCCGACGGCTATGGGCGTGCCGACCAGGTTGCCCTTCGCTTCGATCCGGACGAGGCTACCGGTTTCCCGGCCAGGCAGCCAGACGGCGTCGTCTGACGCGACGGCGCCAGGCTCGAGCCGGACCTGAAGGGTGGCGTCGGGGGTCAGCCGCGCCATCGGAATCTCTGCCGGGTGCGGGGAAGCCGGGGCGGATGGCTTGTCCTGCGCCCGGGCTGGAGACGTCGCAACTCCGGCGAGCCCGAGAATAGCCGTCATCGAAATTGCCCAGAACACCCCCGGTCGCCGCATCCCGGGCATCATACCCAACCCGTCGACCGCATCTCGGCCCGCCCCCAGGGGGGATCTCAGGGGACTTGGCCGTTCCCATCACGAAGAGTCATACTTATAGCACCATGGCGTCATACGTGTGCTCCGTTGGCGCGCGCCGATTGCTGCTGGCGCTGGCTGCGATTGTCCTGGTCGGCACGGCGCTCGGCGCCGGCCAGAACCCAGGAGCGCAACCGGCCGCCGGGGCACCGCCGGCCGCCCCCCTACCCGCCACACAAGCCACTCCACCCGCGACACCCGCCTCCCTCGAGCTCTTCGAAGCGCGTGTGCGTCCGCTGCTCGCCGCCAACTGTTTTGCGTGTCACTCGCAATCGGCCATGGCCGGCCTGCGCGTCGACTCGCGCGAGGGGCTCCTGAAGGGCGGAGAGACCGGTCCGGCACTCGTGCCGGGAGACCCGGAGAACAGCACGCTCCTGAAGGTCATTCAGCACACCGAGGGCTTCCCCCGCATGCCGCGAGGCCGGGCCAAGCTGCCCGCGGACGACATCGAGGCGGTGGCAGAGTGGATCAAGGCAGGAGCCGTCTGGCCCGGCACGGGCGAGACGACGGCGGCCGCACCACCGGCCGCCGAGAAGGTCATCACGCCGGAGCAGCGAGCGTTCTGGTCGTTCCAGCCGTTGGCCAGCCACGCGGTACCCGCGGTGGCCAACACCGCATGGGCGCGGACCGATATCGATCGCTTCATCCTCGCGCGGCTCGAAAAAGAAGGACTGTCCCCGGTCGGGCCTGCCGACAAGCTCACGCTGCTTCGCCGCGCGACGCTCGACCTGACGGGCCTGCCTCCGACGCCAGAGGAAGTGGACGCCTTCGTGAACGACGAGGCGCCCGACGCATTCGAGAAAGTAGTGGACCGGCTGCTCGCCTCGCCGGCTTACGGCGAGGCCTGGGGCCGCATCTGGCTCGACGTAGCCCGTTACGGCGAGGACGACTACCGCAGCCTCGACCCCATGGGCCGCGGGCTCAACCCCTACCCCAACGCGCACCTCTATCGCGACTGGGTGATTCGGGCCTTCAACGAGGACCTGCCGTTCGACCGGTTCGTCACCGCGCAGCTCGCGGCCGACCTGCTGGACGAGCCGGAGCGCCTGCGGCACCTGCCCGCGCTCGGGTTCCTCGGCCTCGGTCCCTGGTACTACGACAACGGCGCGGTAGAGATCACGCGCGCCGACGAGCGCCACGATCGCGTCGACGCCGTCAGCCGCGGCATGCTGGGCCTCACCGTTGGCTGCGCGCGCTGCCACGACCACAAGTACGATCCGATCCCGACCAAGGACTACTACGCGCTCGGCGGCGTCTTCCTCAACACCGAGTACTATGAGTACCCGCTCGCGCCAAAGGCCGTGGTCGCCGAGCGGGAGGCGAAGGACGAGGAACTCGAGCACAAGCGCGAGCTGCTCCGGGATTACACCAACACCGAGGCGCAGCAGCTAGGCGGGACGCTGGCCTTCCAGGCCTCGAGGTACATGAAGGCGGCCTGGCAGGTGAGGGGTGAGCCCAAGAAGGAGAAGGCCGAGATCATCGAGAAGGAGAAGCTCGATTACGAGCTCTTCGATCGATGGCTCGCCTTCCTCGAGAGGAAGCCCACGTTCTACCCGTACCTGAAGGACTGGCAGGACATGATCGGCAGGGGCGGAACGGCCAAGGAAGCCGAGACGCTCGCCACGGCGTTCCAGGAGCTGATCGTCAGCGTTCTCCTCGAAGAGCGTGAGCTGAAGAAGGAGAACGACATCATCAGGGCGCGGGCGCTGCCGACCGCGAAGCCGAAGAAGCCCTCCAACAAGCCCAACGAGTTCAAGACCAACGACGATTTCTGCCCCGGCTGCGGCCTCGAGCTGCGCAGCATGTCGAAAGAGCGCACCGCGCTCTATCGGGACGTCTTCATCGTGGACCTGACCGACGAAGGGCTGCCCGGCCTGTACCAGCCGGGCAAGCCGGGTCTGCTCCGCTTCCGCGGATGGGGGCTCGAACAGCGGCTCGGCCCGGATCGCCGCGAGCTCATCGCGGGGCTGCGCAAGGACATCGAGTCGATGGAGAAGGCGCTGCCGCCGAAGTACACCTACGTCCACGGCGTGCGCGACGTGGAGACTGTCGAGAACCTCAAGGTGCACCTGCGCGGCAACCCGATGCGCCTGGGGGACACCGTGCCACGCGGGTTCCTCTCGGTCTTGAGCTCGGATCATCGGATCACGTTCTCGGCGGGCAGCGGCCGTCTGGAGCTGGCACGGGCGATCGCCTCGAGTCCGCTGGCGCAACGTGTCATCGTCAACCGCGTGTGGAAGGGCCACTTCGGGACCGGGCTCGTGAACACGCCCAGCAACCTGGGCGTGAATGGAGAGCGGCCGACGCATCCCGAGCTGCTCGATTACCTGGCCCAGTCTTTCGTCGCCAACGGCTCGTCGATCAAGGCCATGCATCGCGAGATCATGCGGAGCGCGGTGTATCGCCTGAGCGCGGATCACGACGCGCGCGCGTTCGCCAAGGACGGCGGCAACCGCCTCTACTGGCACGCGACTCGCCGGCGGCTCGCCGCCGAGCAGATTCGCGACTCGGTGCTGTTCGTGTCCGGCGCGCTCGATCCGCGCGTCGGGGGCCCGTCTGTGCCGCTCACCCCGCTCGGCACGCGTCGTACTGTCTACGGCCGCGTCAGCCGCTACAAGCTCGACGAGTTCCTGCAGCTGTTCGACTTCCCGAGTCCGAGCCAGACTGCCGAGCAGCGCTTCTCGACCAACGTCCCCTTGCAACGCCTGTTCTTCATGAACAGCGATTTCATGCAGCAGCACGCGGAGCGGCTCGCCGAGAGCGTGGCCGACGAGCCCGACGATGCCGCGCGGATCGAGAAGGTGTACCGGAAGTTGTTCGGGCGCGCGCCGACGCCGGACGAGGTCAAGGCCGGGCGCGCCTTCCTGCAGGCCGAGGCCCTCAAGCAGCACGAGGACCGGGCTAGGGCCGCGAAAGAGGCCGAGAAGAAGAACGCAGACGGAAAAGCGATCCCGGCCGAGCCAGCGGCGCCCGACACGAAGGACGCCGAGCGCGGCGGGGACACGGAACCCACGGCCGACGGGATGATGGCCGGCGTCAAGCCCGGCGCGAAACCCTCGGACGACGAGGCGCAGAAGATGCTGCCGGTTTCGACCTTCGGCCGCTACGTGAAGATCCTCCTGAGTTCGAACGAGTTCATTTTCGTGAGCTAGCCATGGCC
>DATLLC010000210.1:0-28331 GCA_035538015.1 Vicinamibacterales bacterium | reverse complement strand
TGCCCGCCCGCGCTCAACTGTCGGTGCTATCATCCCGCGGCCGCGCATCCGGGAATCTGGCACCGGTGGCCGTTGTGAAGCCCTACTGTCGACCTCGTCGGGGGAATCGTCCCATGCAGCAGCCTGAGGCCAGTTCGACATGACTTTGATCGATCGCGTGGCGCTCGTGCACCGACCTCCGGGTGCTACCATCCGCCCGAGGAGCCCTTGTCATGACGCGGTTTCACCGGACCCACCTGCTCGTCCTCGTCACCATCGCTGGCCTGCTGCAGCCGCCCGCCTCGCTAAGCGCACAGGTGCCCGTGCAGGACCGACAGCCCGCCGGATCGGCGCTGCGACCAGCCGTGGCCGGGCCCACCGCCGGCGTCTCCGCCGGGCATCCGCTGACCACCGCGGCCGCCCTGGCCACGCTGCTCAAGGGCGGGAACGCCTTCGATGCCGGTGTCACGGCGCTGCTCGTCGGCGGCGTCGTCGAGCAGGATCTCTACAGCCTTGGCGGAGAGGCGCTGGTCCTCGTCTATCCGCAAAAGGAGAAGAAGGTCACGTCCATCGTCGGGCAGGGGTGGGCGCCGAAGGCGGTCAACGTCGATTGGTACCTGTCGCGAGGCAAGACGCTGGCGGGGGAGGGCCTCGACCCCGCGGTCACCCCCGGCGCGCTGCACGCGGCACTGACCGTCCTCGAGAAGTGGGGGACGATGAGCTTCGAGCAGGTGGCCGCGCCGGCGATTGCGTACGCGGAGAAGGGCTTCCCTTTGCGCACCAGCACGGCCCGCGCCATCGAGAACCAGAAGAAGCTGTTCGACAAGTGGCCGGACAACCAGAAGTACTGGTACCGGAAGGACGGAAGCCATTACAAGCCGGGTGACACGATTGCGTTGCCCACGCTCGCCCGGACCCTGACCAGCATGGTCGACGCCGAGCGCGCGGCCAAGGCGAAGGGCCGCGCCGCGGGTATCGTGGCGGCACGTGATCGCTTCTACAAGGGCGACATCGCGAAGGAGATGGTGGCGTTCCTGCAGAAACACGGCGCGCCCTTCGATCTCTCGGACTTCGCCGAGTTCTTCGCCCGCATCGAGGAGCCGGCCCAGACCAGCTATCGCGGCTACACGGTCTACAAGCACGGCTTCGGGAGTCAGGGACCGATGCTGCTGCAGACCCTCAACATCCTCGAGCAGTTCGACCTGAAGGCGATGGGCTATGGCAGCGCTGATTACCTGCACACCGTGACCGAAGCGATGAAGCTCGCCTACGCCGACCGGGACACGTACTACGCCGATCCTGCGTTTGTCCAGGTGCCTGCCGAGGGGCTGCTTTCGAAGGCCTACGCGAAGGAGCGGGCGGCGCTGATCGAACCGGCGCGCGCCTCGAAGGCGTTCATCGCGGGGGATCCGCTGAAGCACGACTCGAAGGTGAAGCAGTGGACCTTCTGGAAGGCGGACGTCAAGGACGGCACGTCGGCCACAGCCGCGGGTGCTGATGCTTCGGCGGCCGACCTGCTGGCCTCACGCGGGCTCGACTCGGCTGGCGTCAGCAAGGATACGACGCACATCGCGATCGTGGACAAGGACGGCAACGTCTTCGATTCCACGCCGAGCGGCGGGTGGGTGAACGGCGCGGTCATCCTCGGCGACACCGGCATCGGCATGAGCGTGCGCGGCGAGCAGTTCTTCCTAGACGTGACGCGCGCCAACCAGATCCGCCCGCGCGCCCGCCCGCGCTACACGCTGACGCCGTCGATGGTGTTCAAGGACGGCATGCCGTTGATGGCGCTCGGCACACCCGGCGGCGACAACCAGGACCAGACGATCCTGCAGGCATTCCTCAGCACCATCGAGTTCTGGGACGCCTGGTATCCGAACCTGCACGCCGCGCTGGAGCGCCCGCGGGTGCAGACGCTCCACTTCCTCGGGTCGTTCTGGCCGCACGACGGCGGATTCAACAAGCTCAACGTGGAGGCGGCGGTGCCAGACGACGTGTTCAACGCGCTCAAGGCGCGGGGCCACGACGTGAGTCGCCTCCGCACGTTCGGCATGTCGGGCTGCGCGACGGCGGTACTGATCGATCCGAGCAGCGGCAATCGGATCGCGGGTGCGGATCCGCGAAGGGATTGCTACGCCCTCGCGTACTGATGGCGGCGCGCCTCGTGTTCGTGACGCTTAGCGTCGCGAGCGGTCCACCCACGGGCTCTTGACCAGCAGCGTCGCGTCCGCGCCCGGCTTGGGCACGAACTTCTGGGTCCGGCCGTACTGGTTGTCGCCGCCATACAAATTGCCGGCGGAATCGACCGAGAAGGTGTGGACCTCGAGATACCCGTCCGGCAGGTCCGGCGGCACCATCCAGGTGTAGAGCCGGTTCCCCTTGAAGTCCAGCTTCACGAACCGGAGCGGCTTCAGGTCCGTCATCCAGACCGCATCGTCATTCACGATGAGGTCCAGCGGCAGTGAGAAGCCGGGCCACGTGTCCACCAACGCCACCTTCTTCGGATCGGCCGTCGTCCGGAACACGTTGACGCGTCCGCCCGATCGATCGAGCGCGAAGATGAGGCCAGTGGGCCCGACGCCGAGGGCGTGCACGCCCTGGAACTGGCCGGGCTCCTTGCCATTGCCGCCGAACTCCGCGAGGTAGTTCAGGCTCTTGTCGAGGATGATCACGCGGTGGTTGTCGAGGCCGTCGGCGATGAGGATCCGGCCATCCGGGAGGAACGCGACGTCCTGCGGCCGGGCGAAGTGGGTGGTGTCGCTTCCGGGCACGTTCTTCTCGCCGAGCGTCTTCAGCAGCTTGTTGCCGTCGTTCGAGAATACGTAGATCTGGTGGAACGTCTCGTTGACCACCCAGACGCGCCGCTCGGGGTCGTAGGGGCTGATCCGGAGGCGGTGCGGTCCGGGGCCGTCGGACGCCTCGCAGAGCCGATCCCACTGCGTCCAGCGTTCCTTCACCTGCCCATTTCGGTCGAGCGTGTAGAGACAGTTGCGCCACACCCGGCGATCGACCAGGGTCAGGACGTTCATCTTGATCGACCCGGCGAACCCCGCGTACTCGGGCGGAATCGGCGTCGGGAGGCGGAACTCGCCGCGCTGTGCGACGAAGATGCGGTCTGGCGACTCCGCGAAGACGCCGGAGTTGCCGCCAAACGCGAACCCGGTCTCGGCAAACGGCTTGTGCCAGCCGCGAACGACGTCGTAGGGGCTGGGGCCGACCGGACCCTCGGCAGCAGGCGATGCCGGTGCTGGCGTGGACGGCGCGGCGCCGGTCTGGGCGCCCATCGCGGGCGCAATGGCGAGGGCCGCAAGGACGGCGGCGGCGAGAAGTCTCGGCGTCATGGTGACGAGGAGTGAACTCCGAAGGCCCCGCCCGCGTCAACTTTCAGGACGCAGGCGGGCGGCGGGCCGAACGGTTCATTGATGATTGATGATTGATGATCGGGCGATTCATTGACGATCGGGTGATTTTTCGATCGGCGACATTCAATTGAATGGTGCAATTGAATGGCCCAATCGCCAATTCACCAATCGTCAATGAATCGTCAATCGCCAATCCTCAATCATCAATGGACGCTGCTGCAGCCAGTCAATGAACCCGGGCGGCCGCGAGCAGTGACTTCATGGAGGCGAGCGCCCCGGTCAACTCCTCGCGGCTGCGGCACGTGCAGAAGCGCAGGTAGCCTTCCGCGGCCGCGCCGAAGTCCACGCCAGGCACGCAGCCGATGCGCGCGCCCTTGATCAAGTGCTCGGCCATGGCCCACGACAGCGACTGGCCCGGCAGGCCCGCGTCTTTCACCCACTGCGGGTTGATCCGCAGGAACGCATAGAACGCCCCCGGCGGCGGCGTTCCGGAAAGGATGCCCGGTGCTGCGTCCTTGACGCCCTCGTAGAACAGGTCGCGGCGCAGCTTCAGTTCCCTCCGGTACTCCTCGATGCACGCCTGCGATCCTTCCAGCGCGCCGATCGCGCCGTACTGCGCCAGAGAGTTGACGTTGCTCGTCGTGTAGAGCACCACCTTCAGCGCACGCGCACGCAGCACCGGATCCTGGATGGCGTAGTAGCCAACCCGAACGCCGGTCACCGCGTAGGTCTTGCTGAACGTGTAGAGCGGAATCGTCCGCTCGTACATCCCGGGCAGCGACGCGATGCTGACGTGCTCGCCATCGAACACGATGTCCTCGTAGGCTTCGTCGGAGAACACCAGCAGGTTCCGCTCGCGGGCGATCGACGCCAGACGCTCGAGATCGGCGCGAGTCAGGATCCCGCCGGCCGGGTTGTTGGGCGAGTTGATGTAGAGCGCCTTGGTCTTGGGTGTGATGGCTCGTTCCAGCTCGTCCAGGTCCCAGCGCCAGCCCAGTCCCTCGTGCAGCGCCACCGGCACTGGCACGCCGCGCGCCGCCGTCACGATCGCCATCGTTGGCGGCCACTCGGGATCGGGGACGATGACCTCATCGCCCGGATCCAGCACCGCGTGCATCGCGGCATAGATGGCGTGAGTGCCGCCGTTGGTCACCTGCACTTCGTCGGCGGACCCGACGGGGATGCCGTTCTTGGCCTGCATCTTCTCCATCAACAGCTGGCGCAGCCGCGGCAGGCCCGCGGTCGGCAGATAGTGCGTGTGATTGGCGTCGAGCGCCTTCCCGACCGCGTTCTTGAAGGTGTCCGGCGCGTCGAAGGATACGTCGCCCTGGTCGAGGCGGAACGGGTCCTTGACCGTGTACATCATGTCGCGGATCTTGACGATGGCGGAAAGAGGCACGGAGTCGAGGAAGATTCCCATCTGGTGATCTCTTGAGGTGGTGATCTGGCGATCGAGCTGGTGATCGTTTGATCCGGTGATGTATCTGTCGATCTATCTGTCGATCTATCTCGCGACCGCGTCAACCTGGGTCGAAGCGGGTGACAAATTGTCCTTCGTGGCGGCGATTTTGTCGAGCCCGCGGGCGGGGACGACCCACAGCAGGAGCTCGGCCTCGTCGACGGTCGCTCTCTTGTCGGGTATCCAGCCGCCCATCGGGAACTGGTGAGACACGATGCGCGTGCCCGGCTTCAAGGCCCGCAGACCCGGCTCGAGGCGCTTCAGGATGTTGGGTGACAGGTACATGGTCACCACGGTCGCGTCGCTCAGGTCGGCCTCGAACAGGTCGCCGAGGATGAACATCACGCGATCGGCGACCTGGGCGTCGACGGCGTTCCGCCTCGCGACCGTGACGAGCGCTGGATCGATCTCGATGCCGACGCCGCGGGCGCCGTACTTCTGTGCCGCGATGATGGGAATGCGGCCATCGCCCGATCCCAGGTCGTAAACGACGTCGGCGGGGCCGACACCGGCCAGTTGCAGCATGGCATCCGCAATCGCATGACGCGTGGGGGTGAAGTGCACATCGGGCGTTCGCACCGGCGGCTGCGCGAGTGTCACGGTGCCGACGGCGGCGAGAATCGACAGGAACCTCACGGCACGAAGCTGGCGATCTGTCCGGCCTTCGTCGAATCGAGGCGGGTGAGGACCTGGATCAACAACTCGACCGCGCGGTCGAAGTCCGACCGTTGGATGATGCCAGTGTGTCCGTGAAGATAGCGGGTGGGCACCGTCATGTTCACCGAGGGCCGGCCGCTGTCGAAGCGCTGGATCTCGGCGCCATCCTCACCGTATCCGGTTAGGACGTTTGGTTGCAACGGGATGCGCGCCTCCTGGGCGACGTCGAAGAAGAAGTCGCGCAGCTTGCGGTTGGGAATCATCGAGCTGTCGAGCAGGAAGAGGCCGGGGCCGCCGCCGAGCCGCTCCTGCGCCTGCGTCGGACCGATCGCGGGATAGTCGGCCGACACCCCGGCTTCGATGGAGATGCCAAGCTCTGGCCGCGCCTTCTGGACCGCGGTCTGCGCGCCGCGCAAGCCAATCTCCTCCTGCGTCGTGGCCACCCATAGCACCTGTGCGGGCACCCGGATGTTCTCGGCCCGGATGCGGCGGGCGGCCGCGATCATGACGCCGAGGCCGACGCGGTCGTCCCACGCCTTGCCGGCATAGCGCCCGTTGGGGAGGACGAGGAACTCGGTGAGCGGCGCGATGCCGTCGCCGGGACGAACGCCGAGGCGCTCGACGTCCTCTGGTGACGTGGCGCCGACGTCGAGAAAGGTGTCGTCCAGCGACCAGACGACGCCGCGCTGCGACGCGGGGAGGACATGGGTCGTGCGCAAGCCGGTGACGGCGGGCACTGGGCCGTTGCGCCCGAGGATCGTCCATCGCTGGTCTGGCAGCGCCTGCTCGAGGATGCCGCCGAGGATCTTCACGCGGATGAAGCCGTCCGGCGTGATGTGCTGCACGATCAGGCCGACTTCGTCCATGTGGGCCGTGACCATGACCCGCGGCCCCGTGGCGCCTCCAGGCAGCGCGGCCAGCACCGAGCCGAGCCCGTCGTAATCGATCGTGGCGCCAAGGCCGGTGTATTCCGCGACGACGATTTTTCGGACCTCTTCTTCGAACGCCGACGGCCCTGGCGCTTCGGAGAGGCTCTTCAGCAGCCGCGCCGTTTCGTCCAGCGCCGCGGAAGCCGGTGCCGCGGGACGGCCCTGCGCGGAAGTGGTCGAGCCCGCGGCGAGCGCGGCCGCACCGAAGGTGGCGAAGAACCCCCGGCGTGTGGGTGGGGTGTGCGGTGTCATCGAGGATGCCTCCGCGCACAGGCTACTCCCTTCACCGCGCCCAGTCTTCATTCGAAGTGGCGCAGACGGCCCCGCACGACTCGCGATCACCGCGCCGCCTACTTGCGGTCGTAGATCATGGTGTTCATGACCTTCTGCCCCTTGGCGTCGACGCCGGTCTGCACGACGGTGCGCGTCTTCCCGTCGGCCGAGAGCGTCACGCGGGACGTAATTGTCACCTTGCCACCTTTCTTGCCGATGACTTCGTACGAGCGATCGTCGACGCGCTTCAAGGCGACGACGTCCGCATTCGGATTGCCACGGATCGGGTAGTCCTTGCCGTCGAACCGCGCCGTGAACTCCGATTTCGAGGCGCCGAGGCCGAGCGACTGCTCGGTCACCTGCTTGATGCCGCCGTCCGAGGCCTCGATCGTCACCGTGGAGCTCACCGGCTTGGGCCCTGGACTCATGGTGGTCTTCGAGACGTTGAGCCGCCACGTACCGATCCCCTGGTCTTGAGCCTGCGCGGGGAGCGCGACCGAGGCCGTGACGGCGAGCGCGAGGACTGACCCGACGAGGCCGAGAGGACGTACTAGCATGGAACCCTCCTCGGAAGGAGCCGCGTCGGCGCCGATTATAGACACAGTCGGGGCAACAGGCGAAGACCTGCGACCTGAGCCGTGGCCTGAGGCGGCCAGCTCGAGCAAGGACCCTGATTGCCCGTGCGATGCGGGGAAGGCGCTGGCCGCGAACCTAGCAGCTCACGCAGCGGTGGTTGTTCACCGCGCCAAGGCTCTCGAGCAGCGCGATCGTCTCGGGGAACGGCTGGATGCGCTGCACTGGACCATTCGCGAGATCCACCGTCGTCTGACCGCTGCGCGCCACCGCCTTCGGGTCGGCGCCCTTCGAGACGAGGTAGCGAATGAGCGCGTCGTCGCCGCGCGAGGCGGCATGATGCATCGGCGTGTAACCGTTGTGATCGCGGGCATTGACGTCGGCGCCCAGCTCCTCGACGAGGAACCGTACGGCCGGCACCCAGCCGTCAGGTACGTGACGATGCGTGTTGCCCGCAAAGCCCAGGCCATACCCGACGCCCGACGCGGCGTGAATGGGCGCGACAGCCGGTCCTCCCCATGGCACCGGCGGCAAGCCCGACCTGTCGGGCGCGTCTGGATCGGGCCCACCTTCCTCGTAGCGCTCCGGCACCTTGGCGGTCCTGATGTGCGGGTCGGCGCCATAGCGGAGCAGCAACTTCATTGCCGGGATGTCCAGCGTGTAGGCAGCCAGCCAGAACGCCGTCGCGCCGGTGCGGTCCACGCCCAGCAGGTCGCGGTTGTAGGTCGTGTACCAGAGCGACTTCGCGAGCCGCGCGTTGACGTCGACGCCGGCGTCGAGGAACGCCCTGGCTAGATCGAGATAGTCAATCTGCTGCTGCATGTAGTCGGCGGGCTGCGGATGGCGCGCCTTGGGCGCCCATTGCATGTTGAGGACGGCGTAGAGCGGCGTGGCGCCGCCGTCGCTGACCAGACGAACATCCGCCCCGCGGTCGAGCAGCTGCTTCGCGAGGTCGAAGTGGCCGTTGATGGTGGCCATGAGGAGGGGGGTCGTGCGGTCCGCCGCGCTCGCCTGATTGATGTTCGCGCCAACTTCCACGAGCGCCAGCGCCGTCTCGGCGTGACCATCGCGCGCGGCCAGCAGCAGCGCCGTCAGGCCGCCGTGGGCACCGACCAGGTCGGCGTAACCGAGCGGTTCGGGCTCGTTGCCCGCGTCGTTGTCGGCCGCCGCCCGAGCGGCCCGCCCGGCCGCGCCACGGACGGGGGACAGCCCCGCCGCCGCCCGCTCGGCCGCGCGCTGCTGCTGAATGGCGGCGATGCGCGCGTTGCGGGCACGGCTTTCCGCCGAATCCTCCCGGTTGCGCGCGCTGATGTCGATGACGCGAGCGGTGAGGGCCGGGTCGGCGCCGCCCGCCATCAGCCGCTTCACGGCGTCGGTACGGCCGGCCGCCGCCGCGAACATCAAAGGAGTCTGGCCCCACTGCGGCTCTCTGGCGTTCGGATTGGCGCCGCGCTCGAGGAGGAGTGCGATCGTCGCGACGTTTCCCGACGCCGCCGCAAAGTGCAGCGGCACGGCGCCCGTGCTCGTCATGGCGCCGGCGTCCGCCCCGCGCGCCAGCAGGGCCCGCACCACGCCGTCATGACCCTCTTGCGCCGCCAGGTGGAGCGGGGTGTAGCTGCCCAGCCTGGTCACCGCCTTCACGTTCGCGCCGGCCTCGAGCACCGCGCTGGCAATCTCGCTGTTCCCGCGACGCGCGGCCCAGTGCAGGGCGGTCATCCCATCACCCTGCGGCAGGTTGACGTCCGCGCGCTCGGCGACGAGCGTCCGTACGCCCGCGACATCGCCGCGCATCGCGGCATCCGCGAGCGGCGATCGAGGCGCCATCTGCGCGTGGATCGCGGTGCCCCCCAGCGCGAGCCCTGCCGCGACCGCCGCCGCTCGTCCGACGCGTTCAAGCACGCTCTTCATCTCGTCAGCTCCAGCCTCGAGGCCTCAAATCCCCGATGACCTCAAGCCCAAGACCCAAGACCTCACGACCTACAACGCGAATGTCCCCGTCGAGTCACCGAACTGCTGGATGTCGTCGAGGCCAATCATGTGCATCGCCGACAGCATCACGTTGGCCATCGGCGTGCCCGCCTCGGCGCGGTGATGGACGTTGCCCTTCAGCTTGCCCTGCGCGCCACCGAGGAGCACGAACGGACACCGCTTGTGGTTGTGCACGTTGCCGTCGCCCATCGGAGAACCGTAGATGATGAGGCTCTTGTCGAGCAGCGTCTGCCCGGCTTCCTCCATCGACTGCAGCTTCTGCAGGAAGTAGGGCAGGAGACTGACGTGGTACTTGTTGATCTGCGCGAACTCGGTCACGTTGGCCGGCTTGTTGCCGTGATGCGACGAGGGGTGGAAACCCTTCGTGACACCGCTCTCCGGGTAAACGCGGCTGGAGGCATCGCGCCCCATCTTGAACGAGAACACGCGCGTCACGTCGGCCTGGAAGGCGAGCGCCTGCAGGTCGAACATCAGCTTGACGTGTTCGTCGAACGAGTCGGGCACGCCGGCCGGCGCGCCGGGCAGTTCGCGCGCCTCGCCTGACTGGTTACGCGCCTCCACCATCTGGATGCGGCGCTCGATCTCCCGCACGTCGTTCAGGTATCGCTCCATGCGCTGGCGATCGCCCGCATCCAGACGCCGATTGAGGTCGGCCACCTGCCCGGTGATGAAGTCCAGCACGCTGCCGGCGGCCTGCCGGCGCGACGCCCGTTCGGTGGGCGACCCGCCGGCTCCGAAGAGCTGGTCGAACGCCATCCGCGGATCGCGGATCATCGGCAGCGGCTCGGTGGGCGACGCCCAGCTGATCATGTCCGTGTAGACGCACGAGTAGCCGTAGGCGCAGCCCCCGGCCTGATCGACGTTCTCGATGCAGAGCTGCATCGAGGGAATGGGCGTGTCCTGGCCGTGTCGCCCGGCGTAGATCTGATCGAGCGAGACGCCGGCCCGCACATCCGAGCTCTCGGTCTGCTTGGGATGAGTCTGGGTCAGGAAGACCGCGCTCGATCGGAAGTGATCGCCGCCGATCTCCGGTGGCGTGATCGCTTCAGCACCTCGCACGTCCGTGTCGCTGACGATGGTCATGTGGCGACGGAACGGCTCCATCGGACTGAGCGAGCTGGGCGTCAGGTCGAAGGCGCTGCCGCTGGCCACCGGCGACCAGAGATGCTGGGATGCGCCCCACTCGCAGGCGCCGGCGGCACCGTGCACCATCTCGATGCAGACCAGGCGCGTCCGGTCGATGCCAGCCGCGCGGGCCACCGCATTCCACTGCGCCCGCGCCGGTACCATCGCATCCAACAGCGGCAAGGCGATCGTCGCGCCCAGCCCGCGCAGCATGGTCCGCCGCGGAACGTGCTTGCCGGCTATCACACCCATGGTTATCGTCCCCTTCCGTTGCCCGCCAGTGCCGTCGCGCCTTCTTCGGCGCCCTTCTCCCTGAAGGCCGCCGTCCGGACGATGCCGAGGACGAAGTCGGAGAGGCGGTACTCGCGAGCCGCTGCCTGCCGCACCAGCGCGCGCACGGCCGGCATATCGGTCGCGGTGAGCCGCCGCCCCAGGGCGTAGGTCATCAGGTTCTCCGCAAAGGTCTGCACCAGCACGTCGGTGCGCGAGAGCAACGCCTTCCGCAGGTCCGCGGGCCCGCCAAGGGGCGTGCCGTCATAGAACGTGCTCGCCGCGTCCACCGGCATGCCGTTGTCCCGGATGCGCCACGCGCCCGTCACGTCGAAGTTGTCGAGCGACAGGCCGATGGGATCGATCATCCGGTGACACGAGTTGCAGGCCGGGTTGGCCCGGTGCTGTTCCATGCGCTCGCGAACGGTCCGCAGGCGTCCTTCTTCGGCGTCGGGCGTGGCATCGAGGTCGGGAACGTTGGGCGGCGGGGCCGGCGGGGGCGTGCCGAGAAGCACCTCCATCACCCACTTGCCGCGGAGCACCGGGGATGTGCGGTCCGCGTGCGACGTGAGCGTCAGGACGCTGCCGTGGCCGAGGAGCCCGGCTCGCCGATCATCGGGATACGACACCCGCCGGAACGCCCTGCCCACCACGCCAGGCATGCGGTAATGCCGGGCGAGCCGCTCGTTCACGAACGTGTAGTCGGCGGTGAACAGATCGAGCACCGACCGATCCTCGCGCACGAGGTTGGCAAAGAACAGCTCGGTTTCCTGCCGCATGGCCGCCTTGAGCTGCTCGTCGAAATCCGGGTAGTAGCGAACGTCGGGATTCAGCTTGTCCAGGTCCTGCAGCCGCAGCCACTGTGACGCGAAGCGGGACGCAAGGACGTCCGCGCGCGGGTCGGCCAGCATGCGCCTGACCTGCTGGGCCAGGACGGTCGCATCCGAGAGCCGTCCAGCGGCGGCCAGCGTGCGAAGGGGCTCGTCGGGCGCGCTCGCCCACAAGAAGAAGGACAGGCGCGAGGCGAGGTCGAAGTCGCCGATTGCATAGCCCGCGCCCGCGCGTGCGCTGGCGGGACGCTCCTCGAACCGGAACACGAAGCGCGGGCTGGCCAGGATGCCTTCGATGGCCAGGCGCACGCCGGCCTCGAACCCGTCCTCGGCCGCGCCCTTCTGATAGAGGGACATCAGCGCCACCGAATCGCGCTCGGTTACAGGCCGGCGAAACGCGGCCGTCGCCAGGCGCGTGACGATCTCGTGGGCGCAGGTGGCCTGCCGCGGCACCGAGTCGGGATGACACGTGAAGATCGCGCGCCGGCTCGGCGTGTCCGAGACCCCGCTGATGTGGATCGGACCGGTGATGGCCATGTCGCGCAAGTGCGGCAGCGTGGTGAAGCCGTACGCGTCCGCAATGCTGGTGCTGGCGATGGACCAGTCGAGCGGTGAGATGAGATCCTGTACCGGTCCTTCGAACCGTCGGATGAACGCGGCGGACACACGATGCGGCCCCGCGGTGATGCGGATCGGCTCGGTAGACAGGTTGAGACCGTCGGGATCCGACGAGTTCATCCACCGATCGATGTCCAGCAGCGCCACGCGCGCGCCGTCTACCGCAACCTCGATCTGCTCGGGCGTTTCGGCGGTGTGCAAGGCCGCGCGGCCGTTGCCATACAACGCGCCCGTCGTCTCGTAATAGAACGACACCCGGAACCGGTAGTCACCGTCCGCCGGAAACGTGTGCTCGACCGAGGTGCCGCCACGGGTGCCGAACGGCGCACCGTCCACCTGCTCGCGCTGCGACACCCAGCGGGGCACGTTGAAGGTGACCTCCCGGGCCGTAGCGCGCGGGTCGCCCACGGCCAGGCGGCTGATCTCGGCGGCCGCGGTGAGATAAGACTGCATCAGCGTCGGCGAGAGCAACTGCGCGTCGGCGACGTTGTCGAAGTTCGCGCTCTTGGGGTCGAGCGGCAGGTACTGGCCGGCATCGATGTCGAGCGCGAGCAGATCGCCGACCGATCGGGCGTACTCCGCACGGTTCAGACGCTGGAAGGTGCGGCGGCCCGGAGGCGACGCGTCGGCCTTGTCCATCTGCGCTTCGAGCGAGGTCGCAAGATTGGCCAGCACGTCCGCCTCAGGACGGCGGGCGCCGGGCGGCGGCATCTGGCCGGCGCGCAGCTTGCGAATCATCCTCTCGGTGGTCTCGCGGTCCGCCGCTGCATGATCGATCGCGTACCCTTCGAGCGAGAGGTTCCCGGCCCGCGCCCGGTTGCTGTGGCAACCGACGCAGGTGCGGGTCACGACCGCCTGCGGTAGCTCCTGAGTCGGGGACGAGGAGGAGGAGGACACACCGGCAGGGCGCGCGCCGTCGCCGGCGGCCTGAACCGCGGGCGCAGCCTGCCGAGCCCCGGCGACCGTTGCTGCAAGGCTGCCGGAGCCCAACAGCACCAGGCCGGAAAGGATAAGCCGGCGATATCGCATAGCCCTATCCGGCGCATGATACCTGAAGAGGCGAGCCCGCCGGCGCTGACTCGATGGCGTAGGATCGGGCTCCACCATGCCCGTCTCCCTCGCCAACTCCCGCCTCCTGTTCGACGCCCTGAAGGCGGCCGACGTGCGCATCATGTCGGCGCTGCCCGAGACGTGGCTCGTGCACCTGATTCGTCTCGCCGACGAGGACCCCGAGATCACCCTGGTCCGCCTGGCCAAGGAAGAGGAGGGAGTGGGGATCTCGATGGGTGCGCACCTGGCCGGGGTGCGCTCGGCCATGCTCATGCAGAATCACGGCTTCCTGGCGTCGATCAACGGCATCGTTTCGGGGGCGCAGCTCTACCGCATCCCGCTGCTGATGCTGATCAGCGATCGCGGCCGGTTCGGCGAGCGCGACCCCTGGCAGACCGAGGGCGGCGGTGCCACCGAGCCGGTGCTCGAGGCCCTCCGGATTCCCTTCGAGCGGCTCGACAATCCGTCACACGTGCCGCGCCGCGTCGCGCAGGCCATGACGCTGGCATACTCGTCGCTCAAGCCCGTCGCGCTGCTCCTGTCGCGCGATCTGATGTGGGAGGAGGCATGAGACGCGTCGACGCGCTGAGCGCGATCTACGAACGGCTGCACGACGGCGCGGTGGTCACCATCATGGGCGCCGTGGCCGCCGAGCTGCAGTCGCTGGGACACCGCGAAAACTTCTTCTACCTGCAGCACGCGATGGGATTGGCCTCGTCAGTGGGCCTCGGCATTGCGCTGGCGCGCCCCACGCTGCCGGTGGTTGTACTCGACGGGGACGGCTCGTTGCTGATGAACCTGGGCGGCTTGAGCACGATGGCTCGCTACCGGCCCGGCAACCTCGTACATGTCGTCTTCGACAACGAGTCACTGCTCTCCGTTGGCGGTTTCCCCACGGCGACGAGCAGCGGCACGGACCTGGCCGCCGTCGCCCAGGCGGCGGGCGTGCCGCGCACCGCGATGGCGCGGACCGCCGAGGAGCTCGTCCGGGCCTTCGACGAGGCTCGCGCCTCGAAGGTGTTGACGACGATCGTGGCCAAGGTGGAGGCCATCGGACCGTCGGCATACGTCACGGATCTCGGCCTGCTCGAGAATCGCTTCCGCTTCCAGCGGTACCTGCGCGCGTGAACGTCGATCGCTACTTCGCGCGCATCGGCTACACCGGCCCGCCTACGGCCACCCACCGCACGCTCGCCGCGATTCACCGGCAGCACATGCTGACGGTGCCGTTCGAGAACCTCGACATCCCCCTCGGCCGCCGCATTTCGCTGTCGCCCGAGGCGCTGTGGAACAAGATGATCGTCGAGCGGCGCGGCGGGTTCTGCTACGAGCTCAACACGCTGTTCGGCCACCTGCTGCAGGCACTCGGATATCGCGTCGAGTTCCTCTCGGCGAGGGTCTGGAACGGGAGCCAGTGGGGTCCTGACAAGGATCACATGGCCCTCAGGGTGGAAGCGGACGCCGGATCGTGGCTGGCGGACGTCGGCTTCGGCGAATCGTTCCTGGTACCGCTGCGCCTCGAGTCGGACCTGGTGCAGGAAGCCGGGTTCACGTCGTTTCGGCTGCTGAAAGACGACGACGGCTGGATCATGCAAGCGCAGCGAGACCCCGACCAGTGGGACCACGGCTACCGCTTCACACTGGAGGGCCACGCTCCTGAGTCGTTCCGCGAGATGTGCAATTACCAGCAGACCTCACCGGACACGACGTTCACCCAGCGGGTCGTGTGCTCACGGGCGACCTTGCGAGGGAGGGTCAGCGTAGCCGGCGACCGCGTGATCCTTACCGAAGGCGGTGTGCGGCAGGAGACGCCGCTGGCCGATGCCGCTTCCTTCCGCGCCGCGCTGGCGGAGCATCACGCGATTGAGGTGACGCTCGACGAAGCGGCGGCGATCGTCGCGTGGGCCGGCACGAGAGCGCTTTCAGCCCCCACCTCCTTGTGACGCGCGATGACGCCGTGTGACGGCGGTGGACGCGGGACGTGTCGATCAGGTCCCGCAGAACGTGCGATAGCCCGGGCCGGGCGGACCTGGCGCGCTGAACTCTTCGGAGTCGCGAACCTCATCGTAGGGCGCCGCGAGAACGTCCATCAGCGCCCGCATCGGGGCCAGGTCGTGGTCCTCGGTGGCCGCCTCGAGCGCCGCTTCCACCTTGTGATTGCGTGGGATCACCGAGGGATTGTGGCGGCGCATCAGGGCGGCCGACTCGTCGCGCGACTGGGGCTGCCGTGCGCGACGTGCCTGCCATCGCTGGTGCCACGCGCCAACCTCGGGGTCGGCGAGGGCGTCCGACTGGAGGGGGGTCGAGCTCGACAGCGCGCGGAAGGTGTTGGTGAAATCCGCGGATCGGCGCTGCATCCAGGCGAACAGATCGAGCACGAGCTGACGGTCGTCGCTTTCCTCGGTGAACAGCCCGAGCTTGGCCCGCGCACCATCCAACCAGTGTCGATCGAACGCGGCGGCGAACCGCTCCAGTGCTGCCGTGGCCCGCTCGACCGCCCGATCGGCATCTGCATCGAAGAGCGGCAGCATCGCCTCGGCGAGGCGCGCGAGGTTCCACTGGGCGATGGCCGGCTGGTTCCCGTACGAATACCGCCCGTTGTGATCGATGGAGCTGAACACCGTGGCCGGATCGTAGGCGTCCATGAACGCGCATGGGCCGTAGTCGATGGTCTCGCCCGAGAGGGCCATGTTGTCGGTGTTCATCACGCCATGGATGAACCCGACGTGCTGCCAGCGCGCGATCAGGCGCGCCTGCCGTTCGGCGATGGCCTCGAACAAGGCGAAGTGAGGGTCGGGCACGCCGACCAGTTCGGGGTAATGCCGGCGCCGTGTGTAATCGGCCAGCCGGCCGAGCGCTTCATGGTCGCGACGCGCGGCCGCCCACTCCATGGTGCCGACCCGGATGTGGCTCGCGGCCACGCGCGTCAGCACGGCCCCGTCGAGCACCGTCTCGCGATAGATGGGCTCCCCGGTCGTCACCACCGCCAGGCTGCGCGTGGTTGGGATACCGAGGGCGTACATGGCCTCGCTGATGATGTACTCCCGGAGCATCGGGCCGAGCGCGGCGCGGCCGTCTCCCCGGCGGGAGAAACGCGTCTGACCGGAGCCCTTCAGCTGTATGTCGACGCGCTCGCCGCCGGGTGTGATCTGCTCGCCCAGGAGGATCGCGCGGCCGTCGCCGAGCGCAGTGAAAGCGCCGAACTGGTGGCCGGCATACGCCTGCGCCAGGGGCTCGGCGCCGTCCGGCAACGCGTTGCCGGCGAAGACAGCGGCACCGGGCGGTCCGTCCAGTAGTTCCGGGTCGAGACCGAGCCATCGTGCGAGCGGCCGATTGAACACGACGAGCGCCGGCTCCCGCACCGGTGTCGGCGCCACCCGTGTGTGGAACAGCGGCGGCAGCTCCGCGTAGGTATGCTCGAGACGCCAGCCTGGCATGCCTCGATCATAGCTGCCGGCCCACGGCGCGTGGCCGCCGGTCTACACAAGCGCGTGCGCGAAGAGGTCGTCGAACGACACGACGTCCAGCGCCTGGTCCGCGGTGGCCTGGAGCACGACCGGCGGCGCCACGCCGGCCTCGAGTGCCTCGGCCCAGCGATGGACCGAGAGGCACCAGCGGTCACCCGCCACGAGGCCAGGGAATCCGAACGCAGGCAGCGGTGTCGAGAGGTCATTGCCCTGCGCGCGCGTGAATTCCAGGAACTCCTGTGTCATCACGGCGCACACCGTATGGCGGCCACCGTCGTCGGCCCCGGTGCGGCAGAAGCCGTCGCGGTAGAAACCGGTCACCGGGTCGGCGCAACAATTCTGCAGCGGCTGCCCGAGCACGTTGGTGGCCACACCTCACCCCCGCAGGAACCGGAGTGTAACTTGCGCCGGAGCTCGTGAGAAACACTCGCTGGAACTCGATTCATGTCAGCGCCTCCACGCTCGTTGGAGGTCCAGCATGATAGCGGTCCGCTGGCACCCGCCGCCGCCCCTCGATCAGGCTTCGACGCGGGAACATGCAGGGCCCGGGGCCCGTCAAGATCCCCGACAGGGTGTCCCATGTCCGCACCACCCATTTCCATCCAGCCCATCCTGCGCGACGAGCTGATCGGCCGACGTGGCTGGCTGCAACGGGCAGCCTCGGCGCCCGTTCAAACGGCTGAGGTGGCACGACTGCTCCGCGAGGTCGATGCCGCGCTCGGCCGGATTGACGCCGAGACCTACGGACTCTGCGACACCTGCCACGAGCCGATCGAGTCAGACCGCCTGCTGGCCGATCCGCTCACGCGTGTGTGTCTCGACCATCTGACGCCCGCCGAGGCTCGGGCGCTTCAACAGGATCTCGACCTCGCCGCGCGGGTCCAGCGCGGGCTGCTGCCGCCCCGCGAGGCCCGCATCGACGGGTGGGAGGCGGCGCATCACTACCAGCCAGCCGGCGTGGTCAGCGGCGACTACTGCGATCTGATCCGCACCGAGAACGGCGACGCGTATTTCCTGCTCGGTGACGTCGCGGGCAAGGGCGTCTCCGCGGCGATGCTGATGTCACACCTCAGCGCCATGCTGCGCACGCTCGTCTCCGTCGGCCTGCCGCTGAGCCAGTTGATGGAGCGCGCCAGCCGCGTCTTCTGCGAGAGCACCCTCCCGATGCACTATGCGACGCTGGTCTGCGGCCGGGCCTCCGCATCCGGTGACATCGAGCTCTGCAACGCCGGCCACCTGCCGCCCCTGCTGGTCGGCCCTCGCGGCGTCGCCACGGTCGACGCGACAGGCCTTCCGATCGGGATGTTCAGCGTGACGAGCTTCGCGTCGGTCACGGTGCGACTGGCCCCGGGCGAGACGTTGCTGCTCTATTCCGACGGGCTGATCGAGGCGGAGAACGCGGACGGAGCCGACTACGGTATGGACCGACTGCGCACGGTCACGGCCGCCGCCCCGCGAACCCCTCGCGCGCTGGTCGACGCGTGCGTCCGCGACGTGGCCGCCTTCCGCGGCCGCCCGCAGTTCGCCGACGACCTGACGCTGTTCGCCGTTTCGCGCGTGTAGTGCGACGAGCGGCCCGCTACGCCGCTGGAGTCGGGTTGGCCGTCGGCAGCTTCGATCGCAGCCAGCTCGCGCCCTGGCGCAGCACCCGCCGCTCCTGGGCCTCGTCGAACAGCGAATAGGCGACCGGCGTCACCAGCAGGTCACCAGCAGCACCAGAGTCTGTCCTCCGATCACCGCCCAGCCGATCGCGTGATTGGTCGCCGCACCGGCGCCCTGCGTAATTACGAGCGGGATCATCCCCGCGACGAACGCGATGGTCGTCATCAGGATCGGCCGCAGCCGGTCGCGGCTCGCCTGGATTACCGCGTCGTGCGTGTTCAGGCCGGCTTCACGCAGCTGGTTCGCGTGATCGATCTGCAGGATGGAGTTCTTCTTCACCACGCCGAAAAGGACGAGCAGTCCCAGGCCCGAGAAGATGTTGAGGGACTGCTGGAACACGATCAGCGAGATGAGCGCGAAGGGCAGCGTCAACGGCAGCGAGAGCAGGATCGTCACCGGGTGCAGCCACGACTCGAACTGCGCGGCGAGGATCAGGTACATGAAGATGAACGACAGCGCGATCGCCGACAGGAACGCCGTCGCCGTGCGGTTCAACTCACGCGAGCGGCCGGCGAAGTCGGCGCGATATTCGGGCGGCATGCCCAGATCGCGCGCCGCGTCGGCGATTTTCTGCTGGACCGCGGCCTGCGACGTGCCGGGCAGCATGTTCGCGGTGAGCGTCACCTGCCGCTGTCGCGACGTCCGGCTGATGGTCGCGGGCGCGTCGCCGGGCGCCAGGCGCGCGATGTTGTCCAGCGTGACGATGCCGAGCCGAGTCGAGGGGACGGGCAGGGCGGCAATGGCGCCCTCCGACCCGCGGTTCCGATCCTCCGCTCGCAGGTACACCTGGTATTGCTCGCCCCCTTCGTTGTAGGTGGAGACCTGATCCCCGCCCACCAGCAGCCGGAGGGCCTCGGCCGCGTCGGCGATCGGCACACCCAGATCGGACGCCTTCGGACGATCGAGGTAGACCGACAGCTCCGGCTTGCCGGCGTTGAGCGTCGTGTCCACGTCCACCAATCCAGGGATCGACTTCACGGCCGTGCGCAGCGCATCGCTGTAGCGCTCGAGGCCCTTCAGGTCCGGTCCCTGCAGCATGAACTGGATATCGCCGCCGCCGCCCCCAGGGCCGCCGGTCATCTGCACGGCCACGCGCACCCCCGCCGGCACCGTCGCTGGCAGGACGTCGTCACGCACATCGGCCATCACCGCGAACTGCGTGCGATCGCGGTCCTCGATCTCGCGCAGGCGCACGAAGATCGACGCCGTGTTCAGCGTGCCGGCGGTATCGCCCGCCACCGTGACCAGCGTGAAGTCGACCTCGGGCAGCTTGCGGACGGCCGTCGCCACCCGGTTCGCGAGGACGTCGGTGGCGGCGAGGCTGGTGCCCTCCGGCGCCCGCATCGTGATGTCGAACTGAGAGGTATCGTCCTGCGGCGTGAAGGTGACCGCGGTGAACCGGAACAGCGGAATGCTCGACAGCAGCACCAGCACGGTGCCCGCCGCGACGATCCCGCGGTGGGCCATGCTCCACCGCAGCATGCGTGCGTAGGCTCGGTCGAGCGGCCCGAACACCAGGTTGTGCTTCGAGTCGTGATCGGGATCGCGCTTCGGCGGGGCCTTCAACCAGTGCGCCGACATCATCGGGGTCAGCGTGAAGCTGACAAACAGCGACACCAGCACGGCGAAGGCCATGGTCAGGCCGAAGCTGGCCATGAAGCGGCCGACGATGCCGCTCATGAAGCCGACCGGAGCGAAGATCGCCACGAGCGACAGCGTGGTCGCCATGACCGCGAGGCCGATCTCGCGTGTGGCCTCGATCGCCGCCTGCATCGGCGGCATACCCTTCTCCTCGATGAAGCGGTAGATGTTCTCCAGCACCACGATCGCATCGTCGATCACGATGCCGACCGAGAGCGTCAGCGCCAGCATGGTGAGCATGTTGAGCGTGAAGCCCATGTACCAGATGAGCGCGAAGGTGGCGATGATCGAGGTCGGAATGGCGACGGCGGCGATGATCGTGGACCGGAGGTTGCCGAGGAACAGCAGGACGACGCCCGCGGCCAGCAGCGAGCCGACGATGAGGTGCTCCTCGACCGCTGCGATCGAGGCCTCGATGAACTGCGCCTCGTCCCGGACGATGCGCAGCTCGTAGCCCTGTGGCAGGGACGACTGGATGATCTGGAGGCGGTCCTTGATGCTGTTGGCGACTGCCACCGTGTTGGTGCCCGACTGCTTGCGGATCTGCAGGAGCACCGTGGCCACACCGTTGACGCTGGCCTGCGTGGCGGCTTCGGCCATGCCGTCCTCGACACGCCCGACGTCCCGCACGTGAACCGGGTGCCCCTGGACCTCGCGGATCACGATGTCGCCGAACGCGTCCACCGTATCGACGCGGCCCCGCGTGCGCAGCGTGACCGACTGGGCGCCGCGATCGATGCGTCCGCCCGGGATGTCCGCGTTCTGGGCCTGGAGCGCGCGCGCCACCTCGTTGACCGACAGGCCCTGGGAGCCGAGCAGCTCCGCGTCGAGCCAGACGTTCACCTGGCGCTTGCGCCCGCCGATCACGACGACCTGACCGACGCCGTCCACGCTCTCGAGCCAGCGCCGCAGCCCCTTGTCGGCGAACTCGGTGATGTCGCGAAGCGGCTTGGCCGCGGTCACGGCCACCGTGATCACCGGTGAGGCGGTCGGGTCCAGCTTCTCGACCATCGGCTGGGTCACGGTGCGGGGGAGCAGCGGCAGGACGCGATTGACGCGATCGCGTACTTCCTGTGCCGCGACGTCGGAGTCCTTCTCCAGCTTGAAGGCCACCACCACCTGCGAAATGCCTTCAGACGAGGTGGACGTGAGCTGATCGATGCCGCTGATGGTGTTGACAGCTTCTTCGATGCGATCGGTGATCTCCGTCTCCACCTGCTCGGGCGCCGCTCCGGGGAGTCGCGTGGTCACGAGGACGGAGGGAATGTCGACGTTGGGGAAGCGATCGACGCCCAGCTGGCCGAAGGCATAGAGCCCGACGACCGTCAGGGACAGGACGAGGACCCAGGCGAAGACCGGGCGCTTGACGCAGATTTCAGCCAGCCACTGCACGGCTCGTTACCTCGTCACCGTGAGGCGAACGCCGTCCACGACTCTTTCGAGACCCGACGCGACGACCACTTCGCCAGCCTGGAGACCACGCGTGATCTCCACCTTGTCGCCGATCACCTGTCCGGTGGCGACCACGCGTTCCTCGGCACGGCGATCGTTCCCCGCGCCGCCGACGACGAAGACCCGGGGAGTGCCGGCAACCGTACGGATCGCCGCGGCCGGCACCAGCAGCGCATCCGCGCGGTTGGCCTGCTCGATGCGCGCGGTGGCGAACAGGCCGGGCTTCAGGCGCCCGTCTTCGTTGGCCACCTCGGCTTCGACGATCAGCGCGCGCGACTCGGCGTTGAGCGCCGGCGACACGAAGCGCACGTGCCCGGTGAACGTCTCAGCCGGGAAGGCATCCACTTCCAGCGTCACCGCCCGCCCGCCCACTACCTCGGCGACGAACAATGCCGGGACCGTGAGCTCGACGCGGAGCGGGTCGATTCGGAGCACCGTGGCCACTTTCGTGCCGCGCGTGACGTAGTCTCCCACCGACACGAGCCGCTCGGCGACCACCCCGGTAAAAGGCGCCCGCACCGTGGCATCGGCGACCGCCTTCTTCGCCAGGCTGGCGCGGGCCCTCGCCGCCACCAGCGACTGGTACTGCTGCAGGGCACCGTTCCTGGCGGTGTCGTACTGCCGTGCCGCGGCCTCGGCTTGCGCCGACCGCTGATCGAACTCGGCGGCCGAGAGCAGGCGCTGCTCCGAGAGCTGCCGGGCGCGATTGAGCTCGCTCACCGCCAGCTGGTGCGACGCCTTCGCGCTGGCGACTTCGGGCACCCGCTCCACGTCGAAGGGCTCGCCGCCCGCGATGCCCAGACGTGCCTCGATCTGCGCGACGTTGGCCTGGGCCTCATCGGCCTGCGCCGCCACCTCGGCGCCGGAGATGCGAATGAGCTCGTCGTTCGCGCCGACGCGGCTGCCGCGCTCGATGGGCGTGGCGACCACGCGGCCGTTGATCTCGGCCGAGACTTCGGCCTTCTCCTGCGCGACCAGCGTGCCGCTCACGCGGATGAAGCGCGTGATCGACTCCTCGACGACGGTGAGGCTGCCAACCGATACGGCAGCGGTTTCCCCCTCGGCGGCGATGGCGCCGGTTTGCTGCCGGCCGCAGCCGGTGGCCAGCACGCTCAACGCAGCCACCGCAAGCAGGGAACAAGTCGAGACACGAAACGGGAATCGGGCGGTCATGGCGGCTCAGGGACGTTGACGGGTGGCCGGACGGCGCCGCGCGCTCGTTCGACGTGGCGCCCGCGCGCGTGGTGTGCGGGCGCGGCTCACCGGTTGATCGGCCGCCGCACCGCGGAGGAAGTGATCCACGTGCTGGCGGGCATAGGCATCTGGATCCCGCAGGGCGGGGAGGGTGGCGTCGATCGCCAGCATGTGGCGCCAGAGCAGCAGGGGGCCGGCGAAGGTCAGCGCCAGCAGGTCGGGGTCTGCCGCGCGCAGCCAGCCCCGGTCGATGAAGTGCTGCATTGCCTCGCTGACGCGGACGTGGCCGCTTCCCATGCGCTCGACCAGGTTCAGGCGTCCCGCCCGGGCGAGCCGGAGCCCATCGGACATCAGGATTCGGAAGAGCTGCTGCTGGCGCGGCCTGGCAAAGTCCTCGAGGGAGAGGCGCGCCAGCCGTTCGAGGATCGGTCGCGGATCGTCGCTCGGACCATCGAGGGCCGCCGACAGACGTTCCATTTTGGTGTCCTGGTCGGCCGCGATGAGCGCCTCGAACAAGGCGTCCTTGCTCGGAAAGTAGTTGTAGAGGGCGCTTTCACGCACCCCGACCGCGCCGGCGACGTCTCGCAGGCTGGTCCCGAAGAAGCCGCGCTCGCCGAACAGGTCGAGTGCGGCGTCGAGGATGGCCTGGCGCGTGCGTTGTCCGTCGGCGTTACGAGGGCGAGCCATTTGAAAATTAATGGTCGCTCATTTAATTCCAGCTGTCAAATGCCTCGTTCCGTGGCGGGCGCCGCATGACCGAACGGGCCGCTCATAGCCACAATCGTCCGGATGCGGTGCCTGTAGCGAACGTCGTCGATCAGCCCTACACTGTGGTCGCCACGTCTTCCATGGCGTTGCTCAGCAGGCGTACAGGAACAGTTCGACAGGAGCCGAAGATGACGCAGATTTCGAGCCGCCGAGCTTTCGTGAAGCATGCGTCGCTTCTCGCTGCAGGAGCGTACCTCGCGCCGTGGGGAAGAATTGCTACGGGCACCGCTCTCGAGGACGCGATCGCCGAGACCTCGAGCGGCAAAGTTCGCGGCGTCGTGATCGAGACCGTCAACGTGTTCAAAGGCATTCCGTACGGCGGACCGACGAGCGGACAGAACCGCTTCATGCCGCCCGTCAAGCCCACCGCCTGGAGCGGCACGCGTGATGCGCTCGCGTACGGCCCGACAGCGCCGCAAACGAGCGACAACTCGGGGACGACGGCCGCCGGGTCACCGGCAGAGCGCAGCGAGGATTGCCTGGTCCTGAACGTGTTCACGCCCGGCCTGAAGGATGGGCGCAAGCGTCCGGTGATGGTCTGGCTGCACGGCGGTGGATTCTCGAGCGGCTCCGGCTCCGGACGCATTCTTGACGGCACCAGCCTCGCTGGCACACACGACGCGGTCGTCGTGACGCTGAATCATCGGCTGAACGTGTTCGGGTACACCTATCTCGGCGACGCGATGGGATCCGACTTCGCGCCGTCGAGCAGCGTCGGTTTACTCGACATCGTGGCCGCGCTCGAATGGGTCCGCGACAACATTGCGGCATTCGGCGGTGATTCGAATCTCGTCACGATTTTCGGCCAGTCGGGCGGCGGTCGAAAGGTCGCCACGCTGATGTCGATGCCCGGCGCCCGGGGACTCTTTCACCGCGCGATCATCGAGAGCGGCGCAGTGCTTCGTCTGACGACGCACGAGGATGCGGTGAAGCGGACGGACCTGCTGCTCGCCGAGTTGGGATTGAAGGCCGGTCAGGTTCGCGAGCTTCAGAGCGTGCCCATGCAGCGCCTGCTCGAGGTTGATGCTGCCGTGCAGAATAAAATGGCGCTGCGCGAGCCGGGCATGACACCGAACACGCCGATGGTCGACGGCAGGATCATCCCTGCTCATCCATGGGATCCGAAAGGGCCGGCGTTGTCGGCGGACATCCCCTTGCTGATCGGGTATGCCCATACCGAAGAGACGCTCTACGATCGGCCGACGCCCGAGAAACTGGCGCTCGACGAAGCCGGCCTCAGGGAGCGCGCGTCGAAACGGCTCGGCGCGGATCCCACAGGCGTGATTGAAGCCTTCCGCAAGGCGAGCCCGCAGGCGTCACCCTGGGACTTGTGGATTCTGATCGCAACCGAGCATCCGCGGGGCACCTACTCGCGCGAGCTGGCAAAGCGGAAAGCGGATCAACGTGGCGCGCCGGCCTTCGCCTATCGGTACGACTGGGAAACACCGGAGGGGGGCGGTCACATGCGGTCGCCGCACACGATCGAGATACCGTTCGTCTTCAACAACATCAAGATCGCAGGACCGCTCATCTCGAAGATGCCCGAAGCGCATGCGCTCGCCGACAGGACGAGCTCGGCGTGGGTGGCCTTCGCACGCACTGGCGATCCGAACACGCCCAAGCTGCCACGGTGGCCGCCGTACTCCGCGGCGTCACGCGACACGATGCTGTTCAACAACGAATGCCGGGTCGAGCAGGATCCGGATCGTGGTCCGCGTCTTGTCATGGAGCAGGTGTTGAAGCTGACGTGAGCCGGACGGCCCCGGGAGTTGCCGAGGATAGACGCGAATGCTCGCGCGCCGCGGCGCGCGCTGTCTGGGCTACACTCCTGCCGGACGTGCGCGTCTGTTCCGGGAGGTTGCCACCATGACAATTCGCCGGCTCGCCGCCGCGCTCGGTCTGACCACGCTGCTGTCGGCACCGGCCCTCGCGCAGCGGCCGATGTCGATCACCGACCTCATCAGCGTGCCGGTCGTCAGCGCGCCTCAGCTCTCCCCGGATGGGACCCAGGTGGTCTACGTGCAGGCCGACGCGGACTGGGCGGCCAACGAGCGCGTCAGCCACCTGTGGCGGGTGCGCCTCGACGGCACCGGCACGGTGCAGCTCACGTCGGGCAAGCAGGGAGCGAGCCAGCCCAGGTGGTCGCCGGACGGGCAGTGGGTCGCGTTTGTCGGCAAGCGCGATGGCGCGGACGCCGCGCAGATCCAGCTGCTGCCGATGACCGGGGGCGAGTCCCGCGCGCTGACCGCGCACGCCACGGCGGCGAGCAGCCCGGCCTGGTCTCCCGATGGCCGGTTCCTCTACTTCCTGGCCGAGGACGCCAAGTCGCCCGAGCAGCTGGCCCGTGAGAAAGCCAGGAACGACGTCTACGCCTTCGACGAGAACTTCCAGCCGCGGCACTTGTGGCGCGTCGACATGGCGACCCGCGCGGAGTCGCGCGTCACGTCGGGCGGCTTTTCGATACTGAGCTACGAGCTGTCGGCCGACGGGCGGCGTATCGCGCACCACCGCGCGCCCAGCACCGTGCTCGGCGACGCCGAGCGCGGCGAGGTCTGGGTGATGGACGCCGACGGCGGCAGTGCCGTCGCGCTGACGAAGAACACTGTGGCCGAGAGCGGCGCCAGCCTGTCGCCGGATGGCAGCCAGCTCCTGTTCCTGTCGGGGTCCAATGAGCGGTTCGAGACCTACTACAACGCCAACACGTTCGTCATGCCGTCCGGCGGCGGCTCGGCGCGCGATCTGACCAGCACGTTCGGGTACGAGATCACCGACGCTGCATGGAGCAAGGACGGGCGGTCGATCTTCGTCGTCGCCAACATGGGCGTGCACAGCCAGCTCTACGAGATCCCGGCGGCGGGCGGGACGCCGAGGGCGCTGACGAGCGGCAATCACGCCATCGGCGGGTGGAGCTACGTGCCCACCCACGGCCGGCACGTCTTCACGAAGGATGATCCCGCCAACGCCGGTGACGTCTTCACGACCACCACCGGCACCATCGCCCAGGTGAGCCACGTCTTCGACCGGTACGCGAAAGACTTCCGCCTGCCGCGCCAGGAGAAGTTCAAGTGGGAGGGCGCCGACGGCGTGGCCGTGGAGGGGATGCTCTTCTACCCGCTCGACTACCAGCCCGGGCAGCGCTATCCGCTGGTGGTGCAGACGCACGGCGGACCGCAGGCCTCCGACAAGTTCGGCTTCGGACGCTGGAGCAACTACACGCAGGTGCTGGCGGCGAAGGGTTACTTCGTGCTCCAGCCGAACTACCGCGGCAGCACCGGCTACAGCGATGCGTTCCTGCGTGAGATGGTGGGCCACTACTTCGTGAACGCCCACCTCGACGTGATGACGGGCGTGGACGCGCTGATCGCGCGTGGCCTGGTGGACGGGGTCCGCATGGCCAAGATGGGTTGGAGCGGCGGCGGCCACATGACCAACAAGATCATCACCTTCACCGACCGCTTCAAGGCGGCGTCATCAGGCGCCGGCGCCGCCAACTGGGTGTCGATGTACGCCCAGAGCGACGTGCGCACCTATCGGACACCGTGGTTCGGCGGGACGCCGTGGCAGAAGGACGCCCCGATCGACGTCTACTGGGAACACTCCCCGCTGAAGTACGTGGCCAACGTCAAGACGCCGACGATCTTCCTAGTTGGCGACGAGGACATTCGTGTGCCGCCGCCGCAGTCAGTGGAGATGTTCCGGGCGCTGCGCAGCCTGGGCGTACCCACCCATCTCTACCGCGCCCCGCGCGAGCCGCACGGCTGGCAGGAGCTGCGGCACGAGCTGTTCAAGGTGAACGTGGAACTCGAGTGGTTCGAGCGCTATGTGACCGAGCGGCCCTACCCGTGGGAGAAAGCGCCGGGCGACGCGGAGCCGGCGGCCACCACGACGGCGCAGCGCCCCTAGCCTCGACAGAAAGCCCCCGGCGAAGGGGCGGGCGCCGATGCCCGTCACTCCGCCGGGGGCGAGTCTGCCTTTCCGTCTCGCGGTTAGAAGCGACCCACCACCGTCAACTGGAACGCCCGCGCCGGCTGCTGATTGACCATCAGCAGGAAGTTCGAGCTCCAGCTCTGGTAGGCACTGTTGTAGCTGTACTGCGTGTAGTCGCCCGCGTTGAGCAGGTTGAACACGTTGCCGGCCACCTCGACCTGGTAGCGGTTGAATTTGATGACCTTCCCGAGCTTCAGGCCCACCGTGTTGATGGTGGGCGCCCGCAGCTGCCCCTCACCGCGGTCGCTGAACACGTAGCGGTTGCGCGTCGCCAGCGGGTTGGGCTGCGTCGACCCGTTGGCAAGCGTGACCGTGGACGGGCCATAGCGGAGCACGTCCGGATCGTTGGCGGCCAGCTGGTACAGGGGCGATCCCGACCACGGGCCTGCCTGCACAGTGAGGTTGCCCGCGACCATGATGCCCCACGGCGCCTGCCAGACAGCGCCGAAGTTGCCGCGATACTTCATCCACGTGGGACCGTAGCTCAAGGCGTTGCCGGTGTCGGGTAGCGAGTTCTCGTCGTTGTTGCCACGTGGCATGTAGAGGTTTGCGTTGTTGGCGAAGTGATCGGGCTGCACGAACCGCGCCGGGTCCGTCGGGTTCCACGTGCCGTCGATCTTGTGCCACTGGCGGTTGATGCCGGCGATGAACTGGAAGCCGTTCGACATGTTCTTCGTCAGCGTCATCTCGATCGCCTGGTACTTGAGCTGGCTCCAGGAGTTGTTCGTCTGCTGATAGACGATGCCCTGGTTCGGATCGACCCGGCCAAAGCCCCCGAACGGCTGGCCCGGCCCGTCCGGATAGAAGCCGTTGATGTCCACGCGCGCCCAGGTGTCCTTGTAGGCGCGGTTGATGTACCCCACGTCCAGGCCCATCTGCCACCGGAACTGGTGTCGGAACCCGACGATGAACTCGTCGATGTATGGCTGATGCAGGTCGGGCGCAATCTGCTGTCCGGCGACCGCGGCCGACGTTGCCGGCGCCAGCTGGATTTCGCTGTTGTTCTCGGCGAACACGCCGTTGAGGTTGTTGTCGAACTCGCGGCG
>DATLLC010000209.1:0-10689 GCA_035538015.1 Vicinamibacterales bacterium | reverse complement strand
GGTTCGGACGCGTCGATGCCGCGCGGAACTACACGGACGTGCGCATCGCCTACACCAGCACGGAAGTCTGCGTCCGGCTGCAGACCTTCGACCAATGGCTGTGGCTCGACGACGCCGCCTCGCGGACCGCTGCCAGCGTGGAAACCTGGGATGCCGCGACCGTTGTGATCGACGCGAGCGCCGGCGCGCTCAACACCTAACTCCTACCGGTTCGTCGGCGACCTCAGCTCGTGGCGGCGCACGGACTACCAGGCGGCGTCAGGCTGGCCGGACGCGCGAGTGACCCTCTTCAGGTAATATCCGGGCAACAGCCCTAACGCCGGCCTCACAAACACGTCGCCGTTGGTGGTGCGGGCACTGCTTCGCACACCAGCGTTGGTCCGTCCTGGGGTCCGAGCCGATGGAACCCGAAAACGATGACCAACATCGAGCTCACACTGCAGTTCTTCCTGCAGCTGGCGGCCATCCTCGTGACGTGCCGGCTGGTGGGGCTGATCGGGGCGCGATTCGGACAACCCCAGGTGGTAGCAGAGATGGTCGCGGGCGTGCTCCTTGGACCATCGCTGCTTGGCTAACTGGCACCCGAGTTTCAAGCCTGGCTCTTTCCGTGGGATCGGACGCAACTCACGCGCGACACGCAGAGCTACCTGTTTCCGGTGTCCCAGCTCGGTCTGGCCCTGTACATGTTCGTCGTCGGAATGGAGTTCAGGGTCGACGTCGTCGCGAACCACTTCCGCAGCTCGATGGCCGTCTCGTTCGCCGGGATGTTGACGCCCTTCCTGCTCGGCGCCGGTTTGGCTTGGGTCTTCTTCCACTACACCCAGCTCTTCCCGGCGCGGACCTCCGCTGTCGAGGCGATGTTGTTCCTTGGCGCCTCGATGTGCGTCACCGCCCTGCCGGTCCTGGCCCGGCTCATCCATCACAGGAAGCTGTCGGGCACGACGATCGGCACCGTGTCGCTGGGCGCGGGGGCCATTGGCGACGCAGCCGCCTGGTGCCTGCTCGCCATCGTGTTGTCCACGGCCGATTCGGCCTGGACGCAGGCGACCCGGACCATCGCGGGCGGCGCGGCCTACGTGGCGTTTGTGTTCCTCATGGTGAGGCCTGTCCTCGCGCGGCTGAAGTATCGGGTGATAAAGGACGGCCAGCTGACCGAGGCCGGGCGGGCGGCCGGCTTGACGATGATGGCACTCGGCGCCTGGTTCACCGACGTGATTGGCCTGCACACGGTGTTCGGTGCGTTCATCATGGGGGCCGCGATTCCGCGCGGGATCTGCGCACGCGATCTGATGGCGGGTATCCAGCCTCTCTGCGTCGCGCTGCTCCTGCCGCTGTTCTTCGCCTACTCCGGTCTGAACACCCAGATCACCCTGCTCAACACGGCCTACATGTGGCTCATATGCGGGGTGGTCCTGGCGGTGGCGGTGGTGAGCAAGGGGGTCGCCTGCGCGGTCGCGGCAATGGCGACCGGCATACCCGGTCGCGAAGCCATTGGGATCGGCGTTCTGATGAACGTTCGCGGCCTGATGGAATTGATCATCATCAACATCGGCCTCGAGCGAGGCATTATCTCCGCCGAGTTGTTCGCGACGCTGGTCATCATGGCGATCGTGACGACGCTGATGGCATCGCCGTTCTTCGAGCGCATCGTCGGGCAGCCTCGGGCCTACCCTGCGTCGGCAGCGTAACCGCGGGCGCTCGAGTCCCCCTAGCCTGGCGCTCGGGTTCCCCCCGTCAGGCCGTGGCCGGCCGGCTGGTCTGCTGTGCCATCGTCCGGGAGACGATCGCGAGCACGTCACGCACGCTCCCCACTTGGTGCGTGGCCGCGCCCACCGCCACTTCTCCAGGGCCTATGAGAATCCGGGTGGCGATCCCGGCGGCACCGCGGCAGGGTCGACTATGACTTCGTGTGGAACTCGCAGTCGTACTTGCGGAGGAATCGTGCGAACTTCTGGCGGTCCGAATCGGGCATGTTGAGGATCCGCACGAGCTCCTCGGCGTTGCCCCGGGCCCGCTGAAGCGCCCGCCGCATGAGATCCCGCAAATCGGTCCTGGTGATCTCGCGTTTCATGAACAGGGGATACACCGACGACCAGAAGCTCTCGCCCGTCGCTTGGATGCGCGAGAACAACTCCTCCCCCACGCTCGGCCGTTGCATCTGGAATCCGGCACGGCGCGGCCTGATCCCCACGGGGAGGTCCTTCGAGTGGATTTCTGTGCCCACCGCGCCAGCCACGAGCCGCTCCACCACGCTTCTGAGCTGGCTCACGTTTCCCGGCCACGAGTAGGACTCCAGAGCGGCCAAGGCGTCCTGCGAAAACGTCAATTCCCGCCGAGCCACCGCCGTCGCGACAAACCGGTGCAAGAGGAGTGGAATGTCGCTGGTACGCTCCCTCAAGGTCGGTACGTGCACAGTGGTGATGGCGAATCGCTCCCACCACGCCGCCTCGGAACCTCCGTGGGAGCCGCGCTGGTAACGGCCGAAACGTGAGCTCGTGGCGATGATCCGCGTGTCGACGGGGGGCCCGGCGCCGAGCGAGCCGACGTGGTGCAGGCAACCGGTCTCCAGAAATCGCTCGAGTAACGCGCGAATCCGGCCACCCAACAGCTCGATATTCTCGAGAATGACCGTGCCGCCAGCTGTTGACTCGATGATGCCGTGCCGCCGACAGGTCGCGTCCGAGGCGCTGCCGAAGAGCTCGACCTCGAGGAGCCGTTCCGGCAAGGCGTGGCAGGGCACAACGACGCATGCCCTGGGCGCTCGCAGCCCCTGCTCGTGCAGGGCACGCGCGACGAGGGACTTGCCACTACCCGGCTCACCAAGAACGAGCGCGAAGCCCTCGCCGACGGCGGCGTGGAGCACCTTGGCGCGCAGGCGGTTCATGGGCCCGCTCGCCCCTACAAGCACGGGGAGGGACTCGACCAACAGTTCGGGCGGGAACTCTGGTGCCCCGACGGCAGCGGCGCGGAACTCGATCATGCAGACGGAGTCACAGGCGTGCAAACAGATCGCCAGTTCTGCACCAGTTGATTAGAAGTCGCTAGCCTTTTGGCCCATAACGACTTACGGCACGCTAGCCCATCGACACCCGATTGCCGCGGAGCCTCAGTGTTCGTCGGAGCTGGTCAGTAAAGTCAGCCTCAAAAGGGACTTCGGCTCTACTTCTTGATAGTGGTGCGCACCAACTCCGCCACGGCGCCACCCGTGGTTTGCGCGGCGTTCAGTCCCAGGCGAAAGTCTTTGTCGCTGAAGGTCGCGAAGACATCCGTCGGCTGATGCCAGTGCGGATCCCAGCCGGCACCAACGTGTACGCCGCGTTCGTTCTCCCGCAGGCTGATCGCCGGGATCAGATCCATGAACGGCGTGGAATCGGTATTGGTCATATGCGGTCCCACCTGAGCCGGGTAATCGGTCGCGTAGAGCTCGTTCGCGCGATGAAAGAAGAAAGCGAGCGTCATCGCGTCCTCGGCCTTCTTGGCCGTGGACTGGAACTCGATGTTCACGTCGGCTTCAGGACGTTGTTCTGGAGAGACGGTGCCATCCGCGCGCGGTGCGCCATGATCGAACATCATCATGTCGTGCTGGATCATGCCGAGCCATTTCGGCTCGGGATACTTGCCCGATCCGGGCGGATCTTCCTTACCCTGCAGCGCCTGTCGCTGCTCGACGTACGCCCGGGCGCCATTGAGGCCGGTTTCCTCGTTGTTCCAGAGGGCAAAACGGATTGTGCGCTCGGTGACCACGTCCGGCATGCTGAAAATCCGGGCCAATTCCATGACCAGCGCGGTCCCAGACCCATCGTCGTTCGCGGCTTCGCCCCAGCCGTGCCCGTCCATGTGCGCGCCGACGATGTACATCTCGTTCGGAAATTTGCTGCCCACCTTCGTGCAGAACACTTCCTCGCGCGGCCCGTTCTTCGTGGGCTCCGAGTTGAGGGCCCGCAGCTTTTCGTCAGGCTGGCGCATCGGGTCGGTGTTGACCCCGGTGCGTGCGCGGTTGCCGCGCGGCCGGCCGCCGCCAGAGATGCGGGGCACCTCGCCCGGCGCGACCGGCGGAGCGCCACCACCGGCAGGCGCGCCGCCGGCCCGTTCGGACGGAGGTGGCGGGTCGTAGAGATACTTGATGCGTTCCGAGGGACAGCCGTAGCTCTTGAGCTGTGCCTCGATCCAATCAACGGCCTTCCGGTTACGTTCCGTCCCCTGGCGGCGATCGCCGAAGGACGTCAGCCCTTTTACAGTGGCCTTATAGCGCTCGAGGCTCAGTCGCGAAATCAGGGCCGAGACATCGGGCATCGGCTTTGGAGGCGGCTCCGTCGGACCGGACTGGGCGGCCGCGGTTCCAGAGGCGAGCAGCAACACGGCAAGACTGGGCAATAGAGCGCGCATGACGAGGCCTCCGGCCGGGATTCTACACGCCCGCGCTACCGTAGTCGCGCGAGCACTTCCTGTGCACCGACGAACACGAACAGCGCGACGATAATCACGAGCAGGGCGTTGGTCGTCCAGTGATTGCGGGGGACCGACTCGGTCCACGGCACCCGGTTGTTCAGGTACAGGAGGGTTGCGGCCAGAAACGGGACGAACATGCTGCCGACGATGGTGTAAATGACGATGATGGAAAGCGGGCTGCCCGTGAACGCCAGGGGAAGCGGCACCAGGGTGATGAAGATCAGCGCAATCCGATAGGGCGTGCTCGTCACCTGCGTTACCGCGATCCGCGCTTCGGGCGAATAACCCTTCCAGATCCCGTAGAGGTCCGCGTAGAGATACGGGACGCTCTGCCAGACGCCGAACAACGCCGCCGAGACCGCCGCCCAGAACCCGACCGAGTACGCGTAGACGCCAAGCGGACCGAGAATCGACCCCAGCATCTCGGCCATCTTGGGCACCGCCTGGGCATCGGTGATGGTCACACCCGGCAGGAAGAAGGTCCGGTTGGCGATCAGCATGATCGACAGCCCGAACATTGCCGTGAAGATGTAGGCCACCGCCACATCGCCCCGCACGTAGCTCAGATATTGCGCGCCCTGCATCTTTTCCTCGCGCATCCAGTAGTTGTAGGACAGCATCGTGATCGATCCGCCGATGCCGCCGATGAGCGACAACACATAGCGCCCGCCGTCGGCGGGAATGGTAGGAACGAACAATCCCTGCAGGGCCGGTCCGGGGTTGGTCATCGTGAGGCCGGCGCAGATCAGGATGCTGAAGCCCATGACCCCGACGAGCGCCTTCATCAGCTTCTCGAAGCGCGCGTAACCCCCCACCCAGACGAGCACACCGCCGATCAGGCTGTGCGCCACCGCCCCCCAGGATTGAGGAACGACGCCGCCGGTGAGGTTGGCGATGCCCAGGCCCGTGGCATTGGTCAGCGCCGCGCTGACCGCAACGGTCCAGAGGACGAGGTAAACGGCGAAGTAGGCCTTCACCCACCTCGGGAGGTACGCGGCCCAGCCCTCCACCACGGTCTGACCAGTGGCCAGTTGCCACCGCGCGATACCCTCGCTCAGCACGAACTTGAAGAACGCGCCAATGGCAATGGCCCATAGGAGGACGACGCCGTAGCGCGCACCCCCCACCGTGGCCGACACCACGTCGCCCGAGCCGATGCCGGTGGCCGCCACCACCAGGCCCGGGCCGGCGAGCTTGAGGAAACTGGGGGGCCGGGGGGACACTGGTGATTGAGGATTGGCGATTGGGCGACTCATTGGATGATTGGGCAATCGGCGAATGGGCGCGACTGAGCATATCCCCAGCGTGGCTCATCCCGGCGGACGCATTCACGCGCAATCATGTGCAGGAAGCCCTGCACTCTTCCCGCTCTCCGCTCGATAATCGGAGGCGGTGATCCTTCTTCGTCCGCTGCCACGACACCTTTCCCGGCCCCTCTCATGGCTGGCCGTGCTGGCGTGGGTCGGTTGCATGGCGGTGCTCGTGCACCGCTCCTACTTCGTGGCCTCTGCGGCCAATCTGGCGACCGATCTCGCCCGATATGGTTCGGCCGCACAGTGGCGCGGCGTCTACTATCGTGGCGAGAAGATCGGGTTTACCGTCGGTCAGATCATCCCGACCGAGGAGGGATTCGAGCTCCAGGAGGACGGCCGGCTCGAGATGGCGCTGCTTGGCGCCACCAGCCCGGCGGCCATTCGTACCACCGCGCGGGTGGATCGCTCGTTCGCCCTCAAGTCCTTCGACTTCTCGCTGGACCCAGGCACCGGGCCTGTCCATGTGACGGGCACGCTGGATGGGCTGAGGCTGACGCTGTCGGTTACGAGCGCCGGCCGCACGCGCTCGGAGGTCCGCACATTGTCCGAGCAACCGGCACTGATGCTGAGCCTGGCTCGCCACCTCGCGAGCGTCGGGCTCCGGGAGGGAGCCCGGCACAAATGGACCATGTTCGATCCGGCGACGCTGCGGAATGCCCCGGTCAGCGTGGCCGTCGGACGCCGTGAGCTGGTCCGCATCAGCGATCGGCCGTTGCCGGCGTTTCGCGTCGAGCTGTCCTTCGGCGGACTCCAAACGACATCGTGGGTGACGGATACCGGCGAGGTCGTGCGCGAGGAGAGCCCGATGGGGCTGCTCACGGTGGCCGAGACTCAGGAGCGCGCCATGGCCAAGGCGGTGTCTCGCAGCATCCAGGTCGACTTGCTCGAGGCGGCCGCCGTCGTGCCGCAGTCCAAGCAGCGCATCGAGCAGCCGCGCGACGTGGAACGGCTGCGCCTGAGGCTCGAGGGCGCGGACCTCTCGAGCGCCGACTTGCAGGGCGCCGGCCAACGCGTCGATGGCGACGTCATCGAGATCGTGGACGCGCGAACCCTGCAGCCGGAGCCTGGCGCGCTCGACCTGAGCGCGTTCCTGCAAGCGGAGCCGTTCATCGAGAGCGACGCACCGGAGATTCGCGCCGAGGCCCTCCGCGCGACGGCAGGCGGAGACAGCCCCCGCGAGATAGCCGAACGCCTGACCCGGCACGTGAACGCCCTCCTCGAGAAGAAGCCGACGGTCAGCCTGCCGTCGGCGCTCGACGTCCTCCGCACGCGGGTGGGCGACTGCAACGAGCACACCGCGCTCTTCGTCGCGTTGGCGCGTGCCGCCGGTCTTCCCGCGCGCATCGATGTCGGGCTGGTCTCCGTCCGAAGCGCGTTCTATTACCACGCGTGGCCCGAGGTGTACATCGCCGAGGGCAAGGAGCGCGGCTTCTGGCTCCCGGTGGATCCGACCTTGAACCAGTTCCCCGCCGACGCCACGCACGTGCGGCTGGCGCGCGGTGGACTGGACAAGCAGGCCGCCATCCTGCCGCTGATCGGACGCGTGAAGATGACGATTCTCGATCTTCAGCTCGTTGCCGGTGCCACGCCCGTGATGGTCGGCCGCCCATGATTGGCATCACCGATCTCGTCAAGCAGTACGGAGGCTTCACCGCGGTCGACGGCGTGACCTTGGACGTGCAACCGGGCCAAATCCACGGCTTTCTCGGTCCGAACGGCGCCGGCAAGACCACCACCATCCGGATGATTGCCGGCCTCCTGAAGCCAACGGCGGGCCGTATCGTGGTCAACGGGTACGATCTGATGATCGAGCCGGAGCAGGCCAAGGCGTCATTGGGATTCGTGCCCGATCGTCCCTTCATCTACGAAAAGCTCACCGCCGGCGAGTTCCTGCGCTTCCACGGCGGGTTGTACGGGATGGACGGCGGTACGATGGAGGCGCGGATCTCGGAGATGCTCGACCTCTTCGAACTCGCTCGCTGGCGGGACGAGCTGGTCGAGAGCTTCTCTCACGGGATGAAGCAGCGACTGGTGATGAGCGCGGCCTTCATGCACCGTCCGCGGGCCGTGCTCGTCGACGAGCCGATGGTGGGCCTGGATCCCCGCGGCGCGCGCCTGATCAAGGACGTGTTCCGCCGCATGGCGGATCGCGGCGTCGCCATCCTCATGAGCACGCACACGCTCGAAGTCGCACAAGAGGTCTGCGATCGCGTCAGCATCATCCTGAAGGGGCGGATCATCGCGAGCGGCACCGTCGACGACGTGCGGCGCCTTTCCGGCAACGCCGACGAGCAACTGACAGCCGTCTTCCTCAAGCTCACCGGGGGCAGCGGGCTCCAGGAGATCGACGAGGTGCTGTGATGGCACACGACGCCGCCGCGGTTCAGCCGTTTCCATACCTCCTGCTGCCCTCGATCTGGGCCTCGCGGAACCGCGCCCGTCGCCGTGAGCGAGGCGACCTGGCGCGGGCGGCGCTGTTCGGTGGGATCGCCCTTGCGGTGATCGGGGTCATTGGCTGGGGCGCGTACTGGGTGACGACCCAGCTGGCGTTCTACGCCGAGCTCGGCGACTACCTGATTCGGCTCGGGCTCTCGTGGCTGTTCCTCACCTTCCTGTCCTTCCTCGCCTTCAGCAGCATCGTCACATCGCTGTCCACGTTCTTCCTGTCCGATGATCTCCGGCTGCTGCTCGCGGCGCCGATCGATGCGCGACGGCTCTTCCACGCGCGGTTCGCCCGCACGCTGGGGCAGGCCTCGTGGATGGTGGTGGTGTTCATCACGCCGGTGCTGACCGGTGTCGGGCTCGCCCGTTCGGCGCCGCTGTCCTACTACTTCACGGCGGTCCTCGCCGTCGTGCCCTTCGTGACCATCCCGGTGGCGCTGGGCTCGATGATCACCCTCGGCCTCGTCAACGTCTTCCCAGCCCGGCGGGCGCGGGAAGTGCTGATGCTGATGGGCATCGTCTTCGCGACCAGCATCGTCATGCTCTTCAGGTTCATTCAGCCGGAGCGCCTGCTGCGGGTGGAGTCCATGCCGGAGGTGACGGCGTTCTTCGCCACCTTGCAATCACCGATTACTCCACTCCTTCCTTCGTTCTGGGCGGGAGAGACGCTGTTTGCCAGCCTGCAGGGCGGCTGGGATCCGCTTCACGCGCTCGCACTCTGGACGACGGCGCTGGCGGCGGTGGTGGGCGCGGCGAGCCTCTTTCAGCGCTGGCACTTCGCGGGATTCAGCAAGTCGCAGGAGGCGCGCAGGGTCCGAGTGACCCGCTGGGGCTGGATCGACTGGACACTCGACCGCATCCCGATGACGGCGATCCGGCGGCAATTACTGGTGAAGGACCTGAAGGTGTTCCTGCGCGACGTCGGCCAGTGGTCGCAGTTGCTGCTGCTGCTCGCGCTCGCGCTCGTCTACCTCTACAACTTCCGCGTGCTCGACCTGGAACGCATCCCATCGATGAGCCGCATGCTGAAGAACGTGTACGCCCTCCTCAACCTCGGGATGGCTGGGTTCGTCATGGCGACCGTGGCCGTCCGATTCGTGTTCCCGATGGTCTCGGCCGAGGGCGCGGCCTTCTGGATCATCCGCACGGCGCCGATCACGCTCCGCGATTTTCTGTGGTCGAAGTTCTGGACCGGCCTCGTGCCGGTCCTGATCCTGAGCGAGTGCCTGACCATCGCCGGGAACGCCCTGTTGGGCGTGGATCCATTCCTGAAGCGGGTCGCGGCCGTCACCATCGTGTTCATGGCGTTCGCGCTGGTCGGGCTCGCCACTGGCCTGGGCGCCCGCTACCCGCGCTTTGCGGCCGACAATCCGACTCAAGTGGCCGGATCCTATGGCGGCGTCGCGTTCATGGTCCTGGCCGTGCTGTTCGTGATCGTGACCGTCGTGCTCGTCGGCTGGCCATCGTCGATTTACCTCGCACAGCAGCTGCGGGTGCTGCCGATGCGGACCTCACGGGCCGTGCTGATGTACTCCTGCTTCGCGACCGCAGCAGTGGTGAGCCTGAGTACGTTCTGGTTCGGCATGCGTTCGGGAATCCGCGCCCTCGAGGAGATGGATCGTACCCCTTCATAGCCCTCGGTTCGCCTCGAGCCACGATCGCCGCAGGACGGCAATCGGATCGATGCGTGAGGCCCAGCGCACCGGCGCCCACGCAGCGATCAGGGCAACGAGGAGCACGACCACCAGCACGATCGCATATGTGGGCCAGTGAACCGGCGGCACACCGAAGAGAAGAGCGTCCAGCGCCCGGCCGAGCAGCCCGGCAACGGCTAGACCGAGGAGCGAGCCCAGCGTCACGCGAGCCAGCGTTCCTCGCAGCACCCGGGCCATCACCTCGCCAGACCGCGCTCCGAGCGCCAGCCTGATGGCGAACTCCCGCTGGCGATGTGCGACGTCGAGGCTGATGACGCTGACGAGCCCCACGATGGCCAATAGTAGCGCCAGGCCGGCGAACAGGGCGAGCACCCAGCTCGCGAAACGCCACGGCGCCATCGCGCGACCCACCACCGCGTCCATCGACGTGATGCCGGTGACGACGACGTCCGGCCCCGCCGCTCTGGCCTCTGCCTGGATGACGCCAGCGAGCGCCGTGGGATCCGATGCGGTGCGGATGACGAGGTCGGTTGCGGCCAACGGCGTCTGCGCCGCAGGATCGTACATGTCCAGCTGCACTTCGGAGAGGCCGCGATACCGCACATCGCTCACGACGCCCACAACCGTCCGCCACGCCTTCGTGCCCGCGCCTCGGACGAAGGTCGACGTCAGGAAGCGCCGGCCAATAGGGTCCTGCCCCGGCCACAACCGCGCGGCGGTGCTCTCGCTGACGATGGCCACCCGTGGGCCGGTTGCCGAATCCGCGTCCGCGAATACTCGACCTCGCTTGAGCGGGATGCTCATGGCCCGGAAGTAGTCCGGCGTCGCCA
>DATLLC010000208.1:0-2456 GCA_035538015.1 Vicinamibacterales bacterium | reverse complement strand
TTAGACTCCGGGTCATGCGAATCTCACGCGATCCGGCCGCACGAGTCCTGGCGCTTGTCCTCGCGCTGGGAACGACGCTCGCGAGCGCCCAGGCACCGGGTGCGCCACCGCCCGTACGCCACGTCGGGACCTTGAGCGAGTTGATGGTCACCGTCATCCGGCCCGCATCCGATGCGCTCTTCTATATCGAGACCCGCACCCCGAAAGACGGCGACGGCTGGACGGCGCTGGAGGGCCAGGCGCTGATAGTGGCCGAGGCGGCAAACCTCCTGATGTTGCCCGGGCGGGCCCGTGACCAGCAGCAATGGATCGCCGACGCGGCGTTGATGAGGGAAGCCGGCGCCGCGGCCTTCAAGGCCGCCAAGACGCGCAAGGTCGAGGAGGTGGCCGCGATCAGCGACCAGCTCTACGAATCGTGCATCACGTGCCATCAGCACTACCGGCCGGGCTACGGCCGGCGTCCGCCGGCGCACTGACGTCCCTCGGAGACCTGTCGCCGGATGTCTCCGGGGGTCTCCGGGGACTGTCCCCGCTCCGCCACATCAGTCGCAATCACCGGGCTCAGACTCCGAGTTCACTCGTTTCGACCAATCGTCGGGCAGCCGGATCGGCAGAGGATCGAGCACTTGAAAACGGAACGAGCGCCGTAGTGCCAGCGAGGTCCATGGCCAGTCCTCGGCACGCGTCACGAGCTTCGCGGCGACCGGGTTGGCCTCCACGTAGCGAAGGATGGCCAGCAAGTGCCTCTCGTCCTCGATAGGGCCGCTCCAGAATCGTTGCTGGAACACGTGCCCGTATCCCCGGGTCTTCGTCCAAGCCCGAAGATCGCGGGAATAGATCCCTTGCACCCAATGCAAGAACGAAGAAAGCGCGTTGCGCTCGGTGGCCCGCGCCACCAGGTGGAAATGGTTAGGCATGAGACAGAGACCCCAGACGTCGACCGCGAACCGCTCCTTGCCGCGCTCTAGAAGGCCCAGGAACGCGTTGTACTGAGCATCTTTGAAGAACAGGCGACGCCGCTCCACGCCGCGGTTGCTGACGTGATAGGGGTGTCCGGCTATGACATTTCGTCTTCTTCGCGGCATGGCTTGTCCGTAGCTGAGGCAAGCCGCGCGCCGGACGGGCGCCGTGACGAGGGGACAGTCCCCCGTTTCATTTGGAGACGACGCGTGCACGGGGACAGTCCCCCCGGGACCGTGGGGGGACAGTCCCCGGAGACCTCTCGTGACGGTGCAGGTTACGGCCGGCGTACGCCGCCGCGCTGAGACTATCAACGATTCTCGCGGCGGGCCCGTCCAACGGGCATGCTGCAGGATGCCCGCCTCGCGCTTCGCACGCTCGCCAGGACGCCGCTGTTCACGAGCCTGGCCGGACTGCTCCTGGCCCTGGGCATCGGATCCGCGATCGCGGTCTTCAGCATCGTCGATGGGGTGCTGCTGAAGGCGCTGCCCTACCCGCAGCCCGACCGGATCGTGACGCTCTGGGAGGCCACCGATCGCTCGCGCACGATCGCCGTGTCGGCGCCCAACTTCAAGGACTGGCAGCAGAGCGTCACCAGCTTTTCGGCGCTCGCCGCCTCAACCGGAGGGCGCGGCACCAACGTCGGCGGCCGCGAACCGGTGATGACCGGGGTTTACGCCGTGACGCGGGAGTTCTTCGCGGCGCTGGGGGTCGAACCGGCGCTCGGCCGGACGTTCACATCGGACGAAGCGCGCGAGAACGGCTCGCCGGCGGTGGTGGTGAGCCACGGCTACTGGTCGCGTCAGCTGGGGGCCAATCCCGCGCTCGACCGGCTCTCGCTCGTCGTCGAGGGGCGGAGTGCCGCGGTGGTTGGTGTGATGCCGAGAGGGTTCTCCTATCCGCCCGGGGCTGATGCCTGGTTTCCCCGCGAGTCGGTCGCGGATACGTCGGGCCGGACGTCGCACAACCTGCGGGTGATCGCCAGGCTCGAGCCCGGTGTCACGCTGTCGGCGGCGCAGGCGGAGATGACGTTGATCGCGCGTCGGCTCGAACAGACCTACGGACCCGATCACGACGGCACCGATGCCAGCGTCATCCCGCTTCACGAACGCACCGTCGGCGGTGCGCGGCCGCTGCTGCTGATCCTCCTCGGCGGCGTCGGCATCGTCCTGGTCGCCACCTGCGCCAACGTCGCCAACATGGTGATCGCACGCGGCAACGATCGGCGCCGCGAGCTCGCGCTGCGGCAGGCGCTCGGCGCCGTCCGCCAGCAGCTGGTGCGGCTCCTGATCGTCGAGAACGCGGTGCTGGGCGGGGCGGCAGCGATCGCCGGCCTGCTCGTCGCCGCCGGGTTCGTCCGCGGCCTGGTCGCCGTGGCTCCGGCCTCGATCCCACGGCTCGATCAGGCGAGCATCGACGCAAGAACGGCGCTGTTCGCGCTCATGCTCGGCCTCCTGACGCCGTTGACCTTCGGATTGCTACCGTCCGTTCAGTTG
>DATLLC010000207.1:0-11016 GCA_035538015.1 Vicinamibacterales bacterium | reverse complement strand
AGGTTGGTCGATCAACCGACGGAGAGGGCGCTATCTTAACCCATCAGTTCACGCGAAGCGACCATCGTGCCAACGGAGAAAACCGGCCAACGGGAGCGGAAACGAGCGTCGTTGAAGCGGTACCGCGGTCACGCTCCGGCGGCAGACTTGGTCGAGCCCTTGGCGCTGACAGTGCGGTAGCTGAGCACGAAGCTGCCAATTCGGATCTCGTCGCCGTCGGCCAGTTGCACGGGCGCCGTCACCGCCTGCCCGCGGACGGTCGTCCCATTCTTGCTGCCGAGGTCCTCGAGCGTCGCCGACGTACCGCTGATCACGATTCGCGCGTGATGGCGCGACACGGCTGGCGACCGCAACTCCACCTTCGCGTCGGCATCCCGTCCGAGAATGTGCTCGCCGTCGGCGAGCGCTATCTCCCGACCCGCGCACACAACCCAATTCGAGATCGCGCCGACGCCCGACGCTGACGGTGCCGCATCGGCAGCAAACGAGTAGCCGTAGCCGTGCAGCGTCCGGATGAACTGCGCCTGCCGCCCGCGTTCGCCAAGCGCCTCGCGGACCTCGGCCACGAGGCTCGAAAGCGTCGCTTCGGAGACGAACGTGTCCGGCCATAGCCGTTCATGCAGTTCACGCTTGGCGATGGCCCGCGGTCGAGCCTCGATGAGGATCCGCAGCAGCTCGAACCCTTTTAGTGAGAGATGAACCGCTTGCGCGTCGGTCCCGCGGTGCAGCTGTCGGCTCTCGACGTCGAGCGTAAACCCACCGAACGAAAGCTGGCCGGCCAGTCCCACAAAAACCCCCAGAAGTTCCCGAATCGCGCCAGGGACTTGCTCCCTGGCGACCCTCCAGATTGGGCGCAGGAGGTCGGCGCGGCAGTCCGCGCCGTCATGCGCCCATGCTTTATACCAGTCGTTCTCGTGCAGGCAAGCGGACCACCTGGCGGCATCTCGCCGTTGTTGCCGTCTCGCTGGCATCCGAAATGAACACGGATGCTGCTGCGAGCGACGGCATGCCGTCCGCCGTTCGTTCAAGCGATCGTGTGCTGAACGAGCTGATAGCCGACGGCTACCGTCGTTCGCAGTCATTTGGCCATCTCGTGGACGGCATTGCCGACACGAATACGCTGGTCTACGTGGAGGCGGGAGTCTGCACGTTCGGCCATCTGAAGGCGTGTCTGCTGCCGTTCATCGCGACGACCGGCCAGGTTCGCTACCTGCGGATCGGGTTGACTCGACCGCTGAACCTCGGCGACCGAAATCGGCTCATCGCGCTGATCGGCCACGAGCTGCAGCACGCCCTGGAGGTCGCTGCGCGGCCCGACGTCATCGACCTCAAGAGCATGATCGAATTGTATCGGCGGATCGGCTTCCCTCTGAAGGGCCAGCCCGGCTACGAGACGTCTGCGGCGCGCGCCGCCGGCGACTCGGTGCTCGACGAGCTGACCAAGAAGGTGGCCACATCTCAACCAGCACGCCGTTGAGCGACGGCTGTGGACTCGGCACGGTATCTGGGTGCGCTCGCATCGAGCTGACCGCCGGATCCGCCCCATACTTGATGGCGGCGTACTCCTGCCTGCCGGCCGTCAGGTGCGGCAGGTCGGAGTCCGCCGTGCTCCAGGCCGTGAAGAAGGCCTGATAGGCGGCTCGACTGCCCTCCAGATCGCGAGTTCTGGCCAGCGCGCGTGCGCGCCACGGCTCGCACGGTATGATGCCGTCGGACCTCATGCGCGTTTCCGCAATCATCGCCGCCGGCGGGCGCGGTACGCGCGCCGGCGCGGATCGCCCCAAACAGTTCGTCGAGGTCGAGGGCCGGAGCATCCTCGAGCGGAGCGTCGCGCGGTTCGTCGCCCATGCCGCGATCGCCGAGGTCGTCGTCGCCTTGCCGGCGGATTATCTGCCGGCGATGGAGGCGAGAGCGGCCGCCCTGGATTGGGCACAGGTGCGGTGCGTCGAGGGCGGCCCGCAACGCCAGGACTCGGTGGAGCGTGGGTTTCGAGCGGCGCGTGCGGATGCCACTGTCATCATCGTTCACGACGCGGCGCGACCGTTCGTGTCCGCGGCGCTGATCGATCGGACCATTGCGGCCGGAGCGGAGCATGGGGCCGCGATTGCGGCGCTGCCCGTACGCGATACGGTGAAGCAGGCCACCGGCGACCGCCACGCCGCGTCGCGCCCGATCGCCGCGACGCTGCCGCGCGAGGACATCTTCCTGGCGCAGACCCCACAGGCCTTCCGGCGCGACGTGCTGGCGCGGGCCTTTGCGCTCGCGCGCGAACAGGGCATCGAGGCCACCGACGAGGCGATGCTCGCGGAGCGCGCCGGATGTCCCGTGTACCTGGTCGAGGGCGAGCCTGGCAACGTCAAGATCACGACCGCCGAGGATCTCGCCTGGGCGCGCCTACAGCTCGGCGGTGGACCGGTCTCCCCACCGGGGCTGCGGATCGGCACGGGCTACGACCTGCACCGCCTCGTGAGGGGGCGTCCCCTCATCCTCGGCGGTGTCAGCATCCCGTTCGAAGCGGGCCTGGACGGGCACTCGGATGCCGACATCGTGTGCCACGCGGTGACCGACGCCGTGCTCGGCGCGGCTGCCGCCGGCGACATCGGCCGCCTCTTTCCTGACACCGATCCTCGCTGGAAGGGGGCCGACAGCGTCACGCTGCTGGCGGGGGCCGTGGCTCATCTCCAGGCCTCCGGCCACCGCGTGGTGAACGTTGACGCCACCGTCATCGCACAACGCCCGAGGCTGCTGCCCTACCTCGATGCGATGCGGGCCAACCTCGCGCGGGCGCTGCAGGTTCAGGTAGAGCAGGTCAGCGTCAAGGGCAAGACGAACGAGGAGGTGGACAGCATGGGCCGGGGGGACTCGATGGCGTGCCACGCAGTCGCTCTGGTGGCACGAACGTCCATTGACGATTGATGATTGACGATTGACGATTCATTGAACGATTCGGCAATTGGGGCATTGCGCCAATCCTTGATCGTCGCATTGCGCCAATGGAATGATGCAATGCTCACATCGACGAATCGCTCAATGAATCGTCAATCATCAATCATCAATCATCAATGGTCATGAGACTCCGCTTCGCCCCCTCGCCCACAGGGCACCTGCACGTTGGCAACGCGCGCACGGCCCTCTTCAACTGGCTGCTCGCTCGCGGGCAAGGCGGGACGTTCATCCTCCGCGTCGAGGACACCGACCTCGAGCGTTCGACGCGCGAGTCTGAGGCCGCCATCCTCGAGGATCTCCGCTGGATGGGTCTCGACTGGGACGAGGGCGTGGACGTGGGCGGCACGTTGGGGCCGTACCGGCAGTCGGAGCGTTTCGACCTCTATCACACGCATACCGTGACCTTGCTCGGTTCCGGACACGCGTACCGCTGCTTCTGCTCGGCCGAGAAGCTGGAGGCCGAGCGGAAGGCCCAACTCGCGGCAGGGCAGCCGCCGCGCTACGCCGGCACGTGCCGGGCACTGGACGCGCACGACAGCGCACGGCGCCAGGCCGCGGGCGAACCAGCCGTCGTCCGCCTCCGGGTTCCTCCGAATCGGGATGTCGTGTTCCAGGACCTGGTGCGCGGCACCGTGACCTTCCACACGGATCAGATCGGCGATCCGGTTCTCGTGCGGTCGGACGGTATCCCCGCCTACAACTACGCGGTGGTCATCGACGACCAGCTGATGGCCGTCACGCACGTAATCCGTGGAGAGGACCACATCTCGAACACGCCACGCCAGGTGCTCGTGTACGAGGCCTTCGGCTGGACGCCGCCGGCCTTCGCGCACCTCTCGCTGGTGCTGGGGCCCGACCACGCGCCGCTTTCGAAACGGCACGGAGCCACCTCGGTCGCGGAGTTTCGTGCCCGGGGCTATCTGCCAGAGGCGCTGATGAACTACCTGGCGCTCATCGGCTGGTCGCCGCGGCGTTCGAAGTTCAAGAGTCAGAGTTCACCGGTGGAAGGGGAGCCCGGGGCGGAGGAACTGCTACCCGCGCTCGAGCTCGCCCGGCGCTTCCGTCTGGAGGACGTCTCGCACAGCGCTGGCGTGTTCGACGAGGCCAAGTTGAGCTGGGTGAATCGTCACTACCTCAAGGCCCTGGCACCGGCGCGACTGACCGAGGAGGCGCTGCCATTCCTGCGCCAGGCAGCCCTCGTCGTGGACGACCTCACAGAGCCCGCCCGGGACTGGTTAGCGTCGGCGCTCCCGCCGGCCGCCGCGTCGGTCGATCGCCTCAGTGAGGTCCCGGATCGGCTCCACAGCATCTTTCACTTCAATGCTGCAGCGGTGCTCGCCACTCCCGGACTGGCCGCCGAACTCAGCCAACCAGCGGCCCGTGCGGTGGCTCTCGCCCTGGCCGACGATCTCGATTCAGCGCCGCCGCTCCTGGACCGCGACGCGTTCCGGGCTGCGGCCGCACGGGTGAAGGACCGTACCGGCCAGAAGGGCCGGGGGCTGTTTCATCCGATCAGGGTCGCGCTGACGGGCCTGGCCGAGGGCCCCGAGCTCGACGTGCTCGTGCCGGCGATCGACCGGGCGGCGCACCTCCCGTCGCCGAACGGCCTGGCCCCCGTCATCAGCTGCCGCGATCGGGCGCGGCAGATCGCGGCGCTGCTGCCACCCGGCTGATGGTGAGCGCATGTGTCTCGACGTAAAATGCGCGCGATCCCGCATCTCGTTCCGAAGTCCGGAGGTCAGTGCATGCGCCGCTCGGTTCGCCTCGTCACGCTCGTCTTTGCCGTCCTGATCGCGACCCTCGTTGGCGGCGCTCGCCAGTCGCGTCCCGCCGTGGCGCCGGTCATCGACGTCACCGTCCAGGAAGGGACGTCGATGTCGGTCGCGATCTCGCCGGATGGGCGCACCCTCGCCATCGACCTGCAAGGTGGTATCTGGACCGTGCCGGCCGACGGCGGCGCGGCGAAGCGGGTCACGGGCATCTACGAGGACGCGCGGCAGCCGACCTGGTCGCCGGACGGCAAGTGGATCACCTACTTCAGCTACAAGGACGGCGGCTACGACCTTTGGAGCATCGCTCCTGACGGGTCGGGACAACATCGGCTCACGTGGGGCCCCTTCGACGATCGCGAGCCGGTCTGGTCGCACGACGGGACCCGCGTCGCGTTCTCGTCGGACCGCGGCAACCCGCTCGGCAGCGATTACAACATCTGGCTGCTCGACACACGTACGGGTGAGCTGCACCAGCTGACCAAGGACGCGTCCGAGGACTACATGCCGACCTGGTCCCCCGACGATCAGGAGATTGCCTTCGCGTCCACGCGCGAGAGCGGTCAGTCGATCTGGGCGGTTTCGGTGGCCGGCCTCGCGCAGCGGAAGGTGGCCACGGTCAACGGCGCCCGGCTCGATGCGCCGTCGTGGAGCAGCGGCGGGCAGGTGGTGTATCACGCCACGGCAGGCGGGCAGAGCCGCTACGAGGTGGCCGGCGCGGCCATCACCGGCTCCGAGAACGTCTTCGCGTTTCGCGCATCGTGGGCCTCTCCCGCCGACTTCCTCTACGTGTCCGACGGGAAGATTCGGCGGCGCACTCTGGGCGCAACGGCGGCGCAGACGGTCGCGTTCACTGCCACGCTTCAGGTGACGCAGCCGCAATATACGCGGCGCGTCCGTGATTTCACCTCCTCCAGACCGCGCAGGGCCCTCGGCATCGTACGGCCCGTGATCTCGCCGGACGGCACCCAGATCGCGTTTGCCGCGGTTGGCGACGTCTACGTCGTGCCGGTCGCTGGAGGCAAGCCCGTCAACCTGACGAACGACTCGGCGCTCGATACCGATCCGGCATGGTCGCCAGACGGCGCACGCCTGGTGTACTCGTCGGACAAGAACAGCCCGCTCCTCCAGTTGTGGATCAGGGACATGAAGAGAGGGCAGGCCCGGCAGGTGACCAACCTGACGACGCAGCCACAGGGCGCGTCGTTTTCACCCGACGGCCGGCGTGTCGTCTTCTTCAACGTCGACGGCATGTGGCGCGTGGCCCAGATGTCGGTGCTCGACGTGGCCACCGGCGCGGTCACGAAGATTCACGACACGCTCCCGCAGCCGGGCGCGCCCGCCTGGGCACCCGATGGCACGCGCGTCGCGCTCGCGGGCGTGGCCCCGCTCAGCACGAGGTTCCGTGAAGGGACGAACCAGATCCTTACGATTTCCACGGCGGGCGGCGCCGCTGAGTGGCATGCCCCCACTCCGATGATGGGCATCGACTCGCGCGGCGGCGGCGGCCCGGCCTGGTCGCCTGACGGCACGAAGATGGCGGCGGTCTACGGCGGAGTGCTAGCGGTCTGGCCCGTGTCGGGCACGGGCGCCCCGCTCGGCCCGCCCCGGGCCGTGACCGCCGAGAGCGCGCACGCGCCCTCCTGGCAAGGTGACTCGCGGCACATCCTCTATCAATCCCTCGACACGCTGAAGATCCTGGATCTCGAGACCGGCGAGTCGCGCGCAGTACCGCTCGATCTCCAGTGGACGCCGGCGATACCGACCAGCCGTGTCGTCATCCATGCCGGCACTCTGCTGGACATGACTAGCCCCGCGCCTCGCACCAACGTGGACGTGCTGGTCGAGGGCAATCGCATCGTCGGTGTGGTCCCGCACGCCCCGCAGCATCATTCACGAGGCCAGGTGGTGGACGCCGCGCAGCAGACGGTTTTGCCGGGACTCACCGAGTTCCACTCCCACCTTCAGAAGGACTACGGCGCTGCCCAGGGGCGGGCCTGGCTCGCCTTTGGAATCACCACGGTGCGCAGCCCCGGCAACACCCCGTACGAGGCGGTCGAGGACCGCGAGGCCAACGAGGCCGGGGTGCGGCCCGGCCCGCGCGTGTATGGCACCGGCTATCTGATGGAGTGGAACCGGGTCTACTACAAGATGGGCATCGCGATCTCGAGCGTCAGCCAGTTCGAGATGGAGTTGCAGCGCGCGAAAGTGCTCGAGCACGACCTGATCAAGAGCTACGTGCGCCTGCCGGACCCGCAGCAGAAGCGCATGGTGGAGTTCGCGCACGGCATCGGCGTGCCGGTGGCCACGCACGAGATCTTCCCGGCATCGTTCGTCGGCGTGGACAACACCGAGCACACGTCGGCCACGAGCCGCCGCGGCTACTCGCCGAAGATGGCGACGCTGCAGACGGCCTACGAGGACGTCGTGCAGCTGTTCGGCAAGAGCGCGCGCATCTTCTGCCCGATGATCTCGGGCGCGGGCGCCCGGCGGTTGTTCGAGCTCGATCCCGCGTTGAAGAGCGACCCGCGCTTCAAGCTGTATCCGGAATGGATACAGCGGCAGGTAGCCGCACAGCCGGCCCCGGGCAACGCGGGTGGCGGTGGCGATCCGGCGGGCGGCAGCGGCCGGATGGTGCTCGACATCATGAAGGCCGGCGCCCTGGTCGTCGCCGGCACGGACACGCCCAACGCCGTCAACCTGCACGGCGAGCTGATGTCCTACACGATGGCCGGGATGAGCGCGTTCGATGCCTTGAAGACCGCGACCGTGAACCCGGCGAAGGCCCTGGGTCTCAACGCCGGCACGATCGAGGTCGGCAAGCTGGCCGACCTGATCGTCATCGACGGCGATCCGCTGGAGAACATTGCCAACACCGTTCGCGTCCGCCGCGTCGTCGCCAACGGCCGACTGTACGACGTCAGCGACCTGGCCGGCGGACCGTCACCGGTGACGGCTGGCCGCTGACGGTACCGCGTGCAGAGTGCCGCGTGCTCATGGCGGCGACGACTGCGGAGTGTCGGGTGCGGAGCACGTTGCACCCAGCACCAAGGACCATGCACCGCACGCGGCATACAGCACTCTGCACTCGGCACCCGCTTTTAGAACCCCACTCTGAACGCCAGCTGCATCACGCGCGGCTGGTACGCATTCAGCAGGTTCTGGCGCGGCTCCCCAAAGGTGGTCGAGTTCACCTGGCCGTTGTAGGCGCCGTAGTTCTCGTGGTTGAAGGCGTTGAACACCTCGGCAATGCCAGTCAACCGCACGCCGCCTGGCAGGTTGATGTCCTTCGACATCCGCAAGTCGACGCGGTGGAGCGCCAGCCCCGCAAGCGCGTTACGCGGAACCACGTCTCCGATGGCGAACGACGTCGGGCCGTCGAAGCGGTCCGCCACGGCCTCGGACACCGTCGTCGGCGCCGTCACATACCGCGTGGTGCCGCCGTGCCCGAACGGGTTGGCCGCGAAGTTCGTCTGGTAGTAGTTGCCCGAGCCGTAGAGATACGCGCCGGACAGGCTGATGTCCCAAATTGTCCGCCAGATGCCGTTCAGCCGCAGCGTGTGGCGCTGGAACTCGGTCGACCGGGCCCATTCGGCCTCCGGGTTGAACGGGTTGTCGCCCTGGTACTGGAAGTTCGTCGTGTCGTCGTGCTGGAACAGCAGCAGCGTGTAGCTGAGCGACGCCTGCCAGTTGTTGCGATACCGGCGATTGACCGCCGCGGAGACGGCGCCGTAGTCGGCCTTCCCGTCGGCTTCGAGCCACTGGATGACGCCGTACGCGGGATCGGGCCGCCCCGCCGTCGTCGGGTTCCGGCTGTAACCGGTCACGGGATCGAAGAACAGGTTGGGGTCGCGCTGGTTCGCGAAGTTGTAGCCCTTCCAGTAGGTGTAGTCGGCCTCGATCCCCCAGACCTCGGCAACTTGCCCCTGCGCGCCGATGGTGCTCTGCCACGTGTAGGGCATCTGGTAGTCGTGCGCGATGACTCGCGGTGACTGCGACGGCAGCGGATACACGCCGTTGATGTAGTCCTCCTGGGTGCGGCCGCGAGTCGGGTCCTGCACGAAGTTCGGCAGCCGGTCGTAGGGGAACGAGTTCACCAGGATCCGCTCGGCGTTGAAGGACTGCTGGCTGAAGGTGGTGTTCGAATCGGGGATGCTGAAGTAGAGGCCGCTGCCGCCCCGGATCACCAGGTTCCCCTTGCCGCCGACGTTCCAGTTGAACCCGCCGCGAGGCGCGATGTTGTTGATATCCTGTAGCCCGCCCGGATACAGCTTCTCGCCCGGAGTCAGATCGATGTCGGGATACTGGTTTCCGCCGCGCGGGTTGAACGTTACCGGCGAGGTCACATCGGGCGGATCCAGCGCCCCCCAGTCCGCATCCCAGCGCACGCCGTAGTTGACGGTCAGCTGGTTGTTCGTGCGCCAGGTGTCGCCGAACCACAAGGCCACGGTCGGCCGCGGGATGTCGATCGTCCAGTCCCCGAAGTTCAGGTCGTAGCGCTGTACGAACGGGTCGAGGCCGGTCACATCCCAGCGCGACGGGTCGTCCCAGGCGTCGGCGGGGAAGCGGCGCTCGAGGTCGGGCGGGTTGCTCGTGAAGACGAACTCCCCGCGCGAGAGCAGCTGCCACTGGCCGGTGTCGTGCCACCGCAGGTACTCGGCACCGAACTTCATGTCGTGGCTGTTGACCGTCCAGTTGAGGTCGTAGCGCGCGCTCCAGGTGTTCTGGTAGAACTCCTGCGGGTAGTTGCGCCGCTGCCCGACCGTCAACGACGGGAAGACGTAGTTCGGCGTGCCCGCTAGCTCCGGGATCGCCAGCAGGTTCTTCCAGTCGAAGTGCGTGTACCCGATGCGCACTTCCTGCAGCTTGGTGCTCGTCAGCACCTTCGACCAGGTCCCCACGACGTTGACGGCGCGGCGCGAGCGATCGGCGGCCTGCGAGGGATGCTCGGTGCCCGATACCTGGGTGAAGGGGTTGCCCCAATCCCAATACGAGGCGCGCGTGGTGATGTGATCGGTGCCCGTCCACTGCCAGTCGCCGCGGCCGAGGAAGCTGTTCTGCACCGTCTTGGTGTCGAACGAGAACGACTGGCTGGGAAGCGCGATCGGGGTGGTGATGATCGTGTTCGGCTCGTTCTCGCGCTCGTAGGACAGGAAGTAGTGCAGCCGATCGCGGATGATCGGCCCGCCGACGGCGCCTCCGATCTGCTGATTGGAGTAGGGCAGCACGCGCTTGGCGATGAAGTCCCTCGCGTTCAGGCTGTCGTCGCGGAAGAAGCCGTAGACGCTGCCGTTCAGATTGTTCGTCCCGGAGCGCGAGATCGCCTGCACCTGCATGCCGAGCGAGCGGCCCTGCGTGATGTCGAACAGGTTGGTGACCACCTGGAACTCCGCGATGGCCTCTCGGCTGAACCGCGGCTGACCGAACCCGCCGCCCGCGACCTGCTGGGTGATCTCCTGGCCGTCCAGATTCAGCTGGAACTGCCGGTCGCGCACGCCCGGCGTGTTGTCCACGGCGTTGGCCGTGACACCCCGTACCTGCATCGCGAGCTCCATCCAGTTGCGGCCCTGGAGCGGCAGTTCCTCCATCTGCCGCCGATCGACGTTGCCGCCAACCTGAGTCGAGCTGATGTCGACCAGGGGCGACTCGCCGGTGACCGTAACCGTCTCCTCGAGCGAGGCGACCTTCATCGTGAACGGGACGGTCCGATTCTGGCCGACGAGGACTTCGACATCGGCCACGACGACGGTCGAGAAGCCGGTGAGTTCGGCGGTGACCTTGTAGCGTGCCGGCGGCAGCCCGCGCAGGCGGTATTCCCCGCGTTCGTCACTGACCGCCGTGAACACGCGACCGGTCTCGATGGCCGTCGCGGTGACCGTGACGCCCGGGAGCGCGCCCTTGGTTTCGTCCGTCACGGCCCCCAGGATGCTCGCGTCCTGAGCGGCCGCCGTTCCCGATCCCAGCCACGCCACCATGGCCAGGCAAAGCCCCACCATCCGAATGCCCATGCGCCCTCCTCATCCGAGTCCAATCCAGTAGAAGTGCCGAGGGCCGGACGCACCGCGCCGGCCAGGGAGGGACAGGGGATATTGGGGCGGAATATAGACCCTGATCCCAGCCATGACAAGGTGAAAGTGCGCGGCGGGCGCGGACTATACTCGCCTGCTGACGATGGTGACGAGCGGCGCCGCATGGTGATCTACGGCCTGCATCCGGTGCTCGAAGCGCTCAAGGCCCGGCGCGTCCGCGCCCTGCGCGTGAGCCCGCGCGACGACCGCCGCCTCGAGGCGCTCGTCGAGGA
>DATLLC010000206.1:0-15405 GCA_035538015.1 Vicinamibacterales bacterium | reverse complement strand
CTTCACGTGTACGCCCACCAGAAGGGGCCGCTGCGACGCGAGTCAGCAGATCGCAATTTCGATCAACGGATACATCAAGATCGGCCTGATCTGCAGATGTATCACCAGATCGCCAGCTCAGACGATCGCGAGATTCGAAATCGCAGCTCTCTACTCCACCCCCAACCCTGGCTTCGTCTCTTTCACGATCTCGACGATCGCGGTCCTCAGTACCGGCGTCAGGTGGGCGTACTTCGGCCGGGTGTCCGTGCCATCGAGCACGGCGCCGATCCGATCCCTCACGCGCGTCCGCGCGGCGTCGGGCAGCGCGTCGAACATCGGCGTGTAGATCATGTAGCTGAGGGGAAACTGCATCAGCCGCCCGTCGAGCTTCAGATCGCGCAACGAGCGGCCCCGGCGGTCCCGGGGCCCGCGCGCCATGAACGCCGACGCAAAACCGGACGTGCCGGCCACTTTGCCGGGAATCGGCGCTTCGTCCACGAACAACAGGTAATCCGCCAGCTCGTTCGCCGCTTCCTCGACCCGAGCCGCGGTACCCGCGCGGGCTTCCCAGTTGAGGCGCGTGAACAGGTTCGCGGCACGCACCTGGTGATCGAACACCAGCAGCGCAGTGACGTCGCTGTGCGGCGTCAAGTACTGCGACGTGTCGATCTCCCCTGCCACGGTGGCCAGCCTCTGCGCCGGCCCCGAGCGTGGCTTGGGCTGCAGCGTCGGCTGGTTGCCCATGTGCCGCGCGGGTACTTGGCTGCCGGTGACGAACCAGCCGCCCCAGCGCTCCTCGATCGGCAGCCGGTGATCGACGAAGCCGCCGTCAGCGTAGTCGCGCTCGCTGGTACGGGGGAATACGGTCTGCAGGACGTAACCCGGAACCGCCAGGGTGTCCCAGGATAGATGACAGGCGAGACAGGCGTCGTTGCGCTCGAAGCGGGGCGACGTCGTAGCGGTCTGCGTGAGTGTGTAGAAGACGACGCCCTGCTTGGGATCCTGCGCGGCGAGTTCGAGCAGGTCGCTGCCGCGAATCCAGGCGACCGACACCAGATCGTTGAAGTACACCGCGCGCGGGTTCTCGCGCCGGATCTTGCTGGCCTGGAGGCTGGTTTCCGCGAACGCGAGCATTTGGGACTGCGCCGGCACCTGGAGCGCGTCGAGCACGGCCTTCAGGTAGCCGCCGCCGCTCGCGTCGAAGGCGAGCGGCGCGCCTCCAGTCGCCAACCTGTGGTTGAGGGCGGCCACCGCATCCGTCACCGGTCGGCTGCTGTAGGCAATCGCCGGATGATCGCGTGGACCGCCAAACGCGCCGGGACGCTGCGCGACGGCTGACACGAGGCTGGCGCCGAACCCGCAGAGGACCACGAGGAAGGCCGCCGCGACGCGCATGGCAGCTATTAATGTACCGCGCCCGCGAGCGGTCACTGTCTCCGTTTGTCACGTCGGATCGGCGTCAACACCCATGGCCCGGCCGAGGAGCGTCGTCGCTCACGGGGCGGGAACGACGGTGTCGGCCGTGGCGACGACCTCGGACGCGCGGTCCGCCAGGGCGCCGAAGTATCCGACGAAGCGGCGTGGCTCCGGCGCGTCGTAGGCGGCCAGATTGCGGGCCCATCGATAGGCAATCGGCTGATACCGCAGCACCACGCGGACGCGCAGTAACCCCATCTCTGCGGGGAGCGCCACCCGATAGCGCACCCGATCCATCTCGCCGACGAAATCGGAGTCCGACGCGGCTGCACCCACGACGGCGATGTCTGCCGCGGCCGTCGTCTTGTCGAAGCCGCGAGGCAGCAGTCGGTTGTCTTTGAGATATGCGGTAGCGGTCAGTAAGCCGGTCGTCGGGCGCCCTGTCGGATCGCCGAGAATCGACTCGTAGATCTGCACCTGGTCGGGGCGCGTAATCTCCTCGTGATGCATCTCGAAACGCGTGCCGTCCGCATCGGCATCGTTGTCTGCGATCGATCCGTCGGGAGCCGGTGCTCCCGACGTGAACACCGCTCTACCGAGCGCATCCTCCACCGCCACGTGGAGCCAGGCCCTCCGCGCCGGATAGCCAGTCGGAAATTTGTGACCGGTCCGGTTGCGCACGCGCACCTCGAACCTCAGCGCGGCGTTGGACCGTTCGGCCTCGACGATCTCCACGTCCGCGGTCTCGCTGGCGAGCTGCCTCCGCGTGGCGGCGGCGGTCGCCTCGAGCTCGGCGCTCGGCGCGTCCACGCCCAGCTCGATTCGGAAGCGGTCCAGCATCCGCAGCATGAAGCTGTTGCCGCCGATGAAGCGATGGCGGGCCAGGTGCGGTCGCGCCTCGCCGAGAACAGACGCGATCCGCATTGGCCCTTCGGTGCGCGGCATGTGGCACGACTGGCAGCTCCGCTCTTCGCGGGCGAAGGCACTGTGCTGCCACTCCTGGTAATTCATCTGCTCGGGCAGCCGGCCGATCACCGCTCCGTCTGGCCCAAACGCCTGAGTAATCAGCGTGTGGCAGCTCGCGCACAGCTCGGAACGGCCGACGTGGGGAGCTTCCACCTGTTCGTATCCGGTCACCGACCGCATGATCCGGCGCCGCCCTTGATCCACCGCGTAGGGCCCGACGATCCGACGGATGCCATCGACAGTGGGGGCGACGAGCACGAACGCGCCGTTGAAGCTGGCGCTGGTGCCGAGCGACTCTTCGTCGACCTGATGGCACACCGTGCAGGAAACGCCGTCGGCGGCCAGGTGCTGCTCCTGATTCGCGACATCGCCGGGGAACGGCAGGTGCGTGAAGACGGCGCCGTGGCGGCCGTCGGCGCGCGCTATTCGCTGCGCCATCGGCATGTGGCAAGCGGCACACTCGTCCTGAATGGCGTCGGCGTGACCAGGATGGTCGAGCGTCTCGCGGCGGACCGCGGCCTGCCAGTACGGATCGCGGGCGGAGTTGGCCATCATGGTGGCGCGCCAGGAGGACCCGATCGAAACGTCCTCGCCCGCGGGCGTGCTCAACTGGTTGTGGCAGGCGACGCAGTCCCGCGAGTGGACGAAGAGCGGGAGATCGGGGCGCGGCGTGCCCGGCGCCTGGTCGGGCGCACTCCCGGACGCAGCCTGCGGGGTGGCGAGGCCGAGCGCGCCGGCCCACGCCACGCAGGTCAGCCACAAGAGCCGACCGAGCACGCTCGGCGGCACGTTCCTACTTCCAATAGTCGAAGAGGCCACCGTCGAAGAAGTCCCAGAGAAAGTACATGACGGCCTGCGGGTGTCGCTCGCTTCGCTCGGTGATCGGTATCCGGACGCCCCCCGCCACGAGCACGTGCTGCAGTTTCGACAGCGAGACCTGCAGCTGCGGCACCAGGTCCCATTCCGACGCGCCGTGGAAGGGACGGGCCCACAGCGCCTCGATCTGCGGAGTCCAGCTTCGGCCGAAACCGTGGTGTGCGGCAAAGGTGGTCCCGGCCGCCGCGCGGACGAACGCCTCGCGGTCGGCCTTCTGCGAGTCGGACGGGAACTCGACCCCGCCGTGTGCGTGGATGAAGCTGTTGTGCGGGAGGAGCTGCCCGGCCATCAGGGCGGGCTCGAACACCGTGACGCCGGCGCCCAGGCCCTGCGCCTCGTCGCCAGTCGGAAAGATCACCTCACCGCCGGCCGAGAAGATGGTGCCGGACCGCATCGACGCCACGAGCGTCTGCTTGGCGCCGACGGCGACGTCGCCGAAGCCGTGAACGGTGCCGCCGGATGGGCTCGCCTGGACAGCGATCGGCACCATCGCCTCGATCTGGGAGCGCGCCCCGAGGCGCTTCTCGTACAACAACGTGGTGGTGACCGTGGTCGGTCCGCTCGCCGCCGCCGCGGTCGTGACGACGACCTCGTTCTCCGGAAATGCCTTCTCGAGAAAGAGGGGACGCGGCAGGTTAAGGTCCCCGCGAGGCCAGCGCGCGTCGGTGCAGAACGCGCGCACGCGCTGCAGCGCCGCGGTGATGTCGTCGGCCGACAACGCATCGCCAAACGCCGGCATCTGCCGGCCGAGGCCCCGAATGGGCCCGCCTTCGTGAACGACCGCAAACCAGTCGGGATCGGGTTCCGCGGTGGCGAAGGCGCAATCCGTGAAGTCCGGCAGCGCCAGATCGAAGCCGACGAGATCGCGCGGAGCGCCACGGCCGTCGGGACCGTGACAGGCCACGCACGCCGCGGTATAGACGTCCGTCTCAGGCCGCGCCAGGGCGGGCGATGCGGCGGCCGCGGGACGAGCGGAGCCCTGTGACGCGGCCCCGACAACGGTCGCGGCAGCGACCAGCACGCAGGCGAGCACCACCGTCCACGACGCGGTCACGGCGCGCCGCCGAGGGCTGATCATCGCCGGTCGTGAGGCTCGGCGACTCGCGACGGCATGGCCAGCTCGGGTCGCGTCAGACGAAGGATGTCGAGGATGGACCGGCGGTCGTCGGCGGACAGGTGTGCGTAGCGGCCGGCCGTCTCCCGACCCGACAGCACGGCCGCCAATCGCGCCTCGACGAGTTCGCGGGCCGGTTGAGGCAAGCCGTCGAACATGGGGCTGTAGATCATGTAGCTCAACGGATACCGCATCATGCGGCCCTGGAGCTGCAGGTCGCGCAGCGATCGGCCGGTGGCATCGCGCGGTCCTCGGGCCGCGAACGCCGCCGCGAACGCGGGAGTCCCCTCGATACCCTCCGTGATGGGCGCCTCGCCGACGAACAGCAGGTAGTCGGCCAGGGTCTCGGCCGCGGCGCGCGTGCGCGCTGCGTCGCCGAGCCGCGCCTCCCAATTGAGCCGCGTCATCAGGTTGGCGGCCTGCGTCTGGTGCTCGAGCAGCATCAACGCCACCACGTCGCTCGTCGTCCGCAGGTAACCGATGGTGTCGAACTGTCCATCGACCGTCGTCAGCGCCGGAGCCGTGCCCTCGAGCGGCGTCGGTTGGATGAGCGGGCGGTTGCCCATGTGCAGCGGCGGGACGCGGGCGCCGGTGACGAACCAGCCGCTCCAGCGCTCGGCCATCGGCCGCCGATGATCGACGGGGCCGCCGTTGAGGAACTCACCGGGCGCCTTCCGGGGGAACGTCGTCTTCACCGTCAGCCCCGGCACCCCCAGCGTGTCCCACGTCAGGTGACACGACACGCACTGTTCCTGGCGATTGAATCGAGGCATTTCCGCCGGCGTCTGCCCCAGCGTGTAGAAGATCGTGCCGTGGCGCGGATCCTGAGCCGTGACCTCGAGCAGGTCGGCGCCACGAATCCAGCCAACGGCCACCGTGTCGTTGAAGTAGATGGCGCGCGGGTTCTGCTGCGTGATCTTGCTCGCCTGGAAGCTCGTCGGCGAGTAGACGAGCACCTGCGAGTCCGGCGAGATGTCGAGCGCGGCGAGCGTGGCCTTTAGATAGCCCGTCTGCGGATCGAACGGTAGCCTGGCCTGCCCCGTCGCGAGCCGTTCGTTGAGTGTGGCAATCGGAGTGTCGATCGGTCCGCGCCCGTACGCGATCGCCGGGTGATGCCGCGACTCGACGAACGCGTCCATCCGCTGCGCGACGAGCGCCGCCCAGCAACCGGCCACGAGAGCCGCTACGATCACGGGAAGGCGCACGCGCGTCATCGCCGCAGCATTGTACAGAGAAAGGGGCAGTAGTCGCGACTCATCGGCGTAGCTGTACCCCGCACCCTGTCTACTTCGTCTCGGGCACCAGCGTGACCTTCACGTAGTTCTCCGTGTCCAGGCAGATCTGTGCGGCTCGCTGGATGGACATGCCGCTCAGCGCCGCAATCTCCTCCACCGGCGTGACGCCCGCTGCATCAGCCTCTCCATCCTCGTACCGCCGCGCCAGCTGATTGAGCAGATACCCGTTCTCCTGGCTGTTCTCATCGAGCTCCCGCAGGAGAATCTCCCGGACCCTGGCGACCTGGTCCGGTGTCAGCTGCGTGGCCTTCAGCCTGCCGATCTCCTCGAAGACACGCTGTACGAGGGTCTCCACGCGCGCAGGGTCGCAGGTCCAGTTGATGCGCACGCGGAACTCGGATTTTGGAAACTTGGCTGTGTCGCCTTCGGCCGTGATGCTGTAAGTGCCACCGAGCTCGCTTCGTATGGCGTCGTTCAGCCGCGACTGGAGCAGCAGGATCATCGTGCGCAGCGCCAGCTTGTTGGCATCCTGGTACTGGAATGGGCCCTGGAAAACGATGGACACCTCGGCCTTCGGCGCGATCCCCTTCCGTACCGTCTTCTCGACGATGCCCCTCGGGGCAACGACGCCCGGGTCACGCCAGGTTTCGTGGGCCCGGGTCGCCGGAAGGCTGGCCACGTAGGTCTCGACGAGCGGCTTGATGCTGTCCGGCGTGAAACTGCCGACGAAGACGAAGGTGAAATTGGCCGTGTCCGCGAAACGTGCCTTGTAGAACGCGAGCGACTTCTCCAGGTTCCATTGGGCCACCGTCTCGGGGGTCTCCGGCCGCCGCCGGGGGTGGCTGCCGCTGAGCGCCGCGCCCAGCGCGTCGTCGAACGCATAGTCGGGGCTCGCGCCCTGGTTCTGCAGCAGGGCGAGCGCCTGCGACCTCATCGCGGCAAAGGCCGTTTGATCCGCGCGCGGTTGCGAGAATCGCAGGTAGAGCAACTGGAACATCGTTTCCAGGTCGGCCGCCGTGCTCCCGCCCCGCATGCCCTGGGTGATTTCCCCAACGAACGGCCTGACGGCCACCGAACGCCCGTTGAGCAGCTTGTCGAGCGTCACGGCGCTGAGGCGTCCCACACCGCCGGCGGTGATCACGTCATCGGCGACGCGGGCGGAGACGAAGTCGGCATCGCTCGCCAGTGACGTGCCGCCTGGCGCGGTCGCCCTGAAGAGGATCTGGTCCGCCTTGAGCGTGGTTGGCTGCAGCACGACGGTGGCCCCGTTCGACAGCGTCCATTCGGTGATGCCATCACCTCGGGCCACGCTCTTGACGACACTGCCGCGCGGGGGCGACGTGTCCATGAGCGTGACCCCGGCGGCGCCGTCGACGTATGCCTCCACACGCTTGGCGGACGCGGCCTTCACGACGGCGGCAAGCTGCGCCTGATCGGGCACGTCGCGCGCGCCCTCCGGCGCCATCACGACCACGAGCCGGTTCTGCTCGGGGAACCAGTCGCGCGCCAGGGCGTTGATCTCCGCCAGGGTCACCCCCGGAACGAAGCGGCGGTGGAAGGCCAGCTCCTGCCAGATGGTCGGCAGGGCCTCGCCTTGGAGGAAGTTCCTCGTATATTCGTCGGCCCGGCTCGAGGATTCACGGTCGGGGCTCTCGGTCACCGCGCGCTCGTAGCCGGCCATTCGCGCCCGCTTGACGCGGTCCAGCTCAGTCGCCGTGAAGCCGAACCCGACGACGCGCTGGAGCTCCGTGATGAGCGCTTCGAGACCGCGCGGCACGCCGTCGCTTGCCACCACGGCCTGCAGCACGGCTTCGTCGCGAGTCCTGGGAGTCGGAAACAGCGCCCGCCCCGCGGCGGCGTCGAGGAACGGCGGTGTTGCGCCCCGGCTGAGCTCGTCGAGCCGCGCCCCCAGCATCTCGGAGAAGAGCTGGTCGAGCATGATGTCCCGATAACCGCCGACCGACCCCTGGTTGCGTGCCGGTCGAAGATTGCTGAACACCACGGCGGTCGCCGTGGTCTCCTTGTCCGTCACGACCGCGTAGCGCGTGGCGGGATGCTCCGGCACGTCGAAGACGGGGCGCGGCCGTTCGGGAGAAGGATTGGCGAGCGGCGAGAAATGCTGTCGGATCATCGCGGCGACGGACGTGCGATCGACGTCGCCGACGACGATGACCGCCATCAGGTTGGGCCGATACCAGTCGCGGTAGAACCGCACGATCTGGTCTCGCGTCGCGCGTTCGATGACGGCGGGATCGCCGATCGGCGGCCGATCCGCGTAGCGGGACCCTTCGAGCTGGACGCGGCGGATCTTGTCCTGGATCCGCTCGGCCGCGCCCAGGCGCATCCGCCACTCCGAGAGCACGATCGCGCGCTGCCGCTCGATGGCGCCCGGCTCGAAGCTCGTGCCATGTGCCCAGTCCGCCAGGACCAGGAGCGCGCGATCGAGCGCGCCCGGCACGTCGGTCGGGATGCGCAGCGTGTACTGCGTGTCGTCGAAGCTCGTCGCGGCATTCGCGTCGGCGCCGATGCTCAGGCCGAGCGAAGCGAGGAACTCGTTGATGCCCTGGCCGGGGAAGTGTTCCGTGCCCTCGAACTGCATGTGCTCGAGGAAGTGCGCGAGCCCCAGCTGGTCGGGGTCCTCGAGCGCCGAACCGGCCTTGACGACCAGGCGCAACTCCGCCTGGCGGGCCGGCTTCCCGTTCGGGCGCACGTAGAACCGCAGCCCGTTCTCCAGTCCACCGACCAGCACTTCCGGGTCGACCGGCATCTGCCCCGAAAGGCCGTACGTCGCGACCGAGTCGGCGGAGGTCTCCCGGCCCGTTGGCGTCTGTGCTGATACAGGGAGAACCCCGAGGGTCAGCGCGAAGAGGACGGCACCGAGGACGATGCGTCTGAAGAACAGGAAGGCCATAGGCAATCGTAGCGGACCTCGCTCCCGCGTGCGGCCCGACGATAAAAGCCGGGAACCGGAGGGCCAAACCCTGCCGATTCCCGGCTCCCAACCCTTGTCGAGCGTCAAGGTCCCGATCAGTATCGGTAGTGCGCCGACTTGTACGGACCATCCAGCGGCACGCCGATGTAGTCCGCCTGCTCCTGCGTCAGCTTCGTCAGCTTCACCCCGAGCTTGTCGAGGTGCAGCCGCGCCACCATTTCGTCCAGCTTCTTCGGCAGGATGTAGACGCGCTTGGCGTCGTACACCGTGCCCGAGAGCGTCTCCCTGCCGGTGGCGCTGAAGTGCAGATCGAGCTGCGCGACCACCTGGTTGGTGAAGGACGAGGACATCACGAAGCTGGGGTGACCGGTGGCGCAGCCGAGGTTCAGCAGGCGGCCTTCCGCCAGAACCAGGATGCTGCGCTCGCTGCGCTTGCCGTCGGCGGGAAACACCCACTCGTCGTACTGCGGCTTGACATTGACGCGCTTCGCCCCGCTCTTCGCCAGGCCGGCGATGTCGATCTCGTTGTCGAAGTGGCCGATGTTGCCGATGATCGCCTTGTCCTTCATCCGCTTCATGAGGTCGACGGTGAGGATGTTCTTGTCGCCCGTGGCCGTGATGAAGATGTCGGCCGTCTCGACGACGTCGTCGATCGTGGTCACCTGGTAGCCTTCCATCGCGGCCTGCAGTGCGCAGATGGGATCGATCTCGGTGACGATCACCCGGCAGCCCTGGCCCTTGAGGGCCTGGGCGCAGCCCTTGCCCACGTCGCCATAGCCGAATACCACCGCCACCTTGGCCGACAGCATCACGTCGCTGGCGCGGTTCAGGCCATCGATGAGCGAGTGGCGGCAGCCGTAGAGGTTGTCGAACTTGCTCTTGGTGGCCGAGTCGTTGACGTTGATTGCCGGAAAGAGCAGCGTCCCGTCGGCGGTCATCTCGTAGAGGCGCTTCACGCCCGTCGTGGTCTCCTCGCTGACGCCCTTGATACCGTCCGCCAGTTTCGTCCAGACACCGGGCCGCGCCTTCAGCTCCCTGCGCAGCGTGTCGAGAATGACGCCCCATTCCTCGGGCTCGCTCTCCGGGTTGAAGTGGGGCACGACGCCCGCATACTCGTACTCCTTCGCCTTGTGCACGAACAGGGTCGCGTCGCCGCCATCGTCGACGATCAGCGACGGGCCGCTGTCGTCGGGCCACCGCAAAGCCTCGACCGTGCACCACCAGTACTCGGACAGCGTCTCGCCCTTCCACGCGAACACGGGAGTGCCCTTCGGGTTCTCGGGCGTTCCACCGGTCTCGGTACGGCCGACGACCACAGCGGCCGCGGCATGATCCTGCGTCGAAAAAATGTTGCAGCTCACCCAGCGCACATCGGCGCCGAGCTCGGTCAGCGTCTCGATGAGCACGGCGGTCTGCACCGTCATGTGCAGGGAGCCCATGATCTTCGCGCCGGCGAGCGGCTTCTGCCCCGCGTACCGGCGGCGCAGCGCCATCAGCCCGGGCATCTCGTGCTCGGCCAGCCGGATCTCGTTGCGGCCGAACTCGGCCAGCGAGAGATCCTTCACCTTGAACGGCTCGCGACCCGCCGTGCGGGCCGCCTCGAACGGATGAACGGGACTTGCAACTGTGGCCATCACTGCTCTCCTTTTCTCCTGCTTGCTGCACGCTGAATTCTGAACTCTGAACTTCGAACTCTCAAGCCGCGGGCTTCCGTGCCGTCGCGGCAAACAACGCCGGCCCCTGCGCGTCGGTCTCGACGGGCAGTGCCTGGATGCGGACGTTCGTGAAACCTGCCGCCGCCAGAGAACGGTGCATCGCGTCGCTCGAGAACCCGAGCCACACGTGGCCCATCTGCTGCTGGTAGTCGAGGCGGTCGTGCGGCAGCATGTCGACGACGAGGATGCGGCCGCCGGGCTTCAGCACCCGCGCCATCTCGGCGAGGACCTGTCCTGGCTCGGGCTGGTGGTGCAAGACGAGGGACGCGACCGCCACGTCGAGCGTCGCAGCCGCAATCGGCATCGACTCGAGCGCACCCTCCCGCACGTCCACGTTCCGATGGCCCTGCAGCCGATGGCGGGCGGCCTGCAGCATCTCCGGCGATCCGTCCAGGGCGATCACCTGGGCGACGTGCGGCGCCAGGGCCTCGCTCAACTGGCCGGTGCCACAGCCAAGGTCGCCGACCACAAGCCGCTCGTCCAGCAACGACAGCAGCGCCAGCAAATGAACCCGATCGCCAAACAGGCCCCGGCGCAGCCGATCCCACTCGCCCGAGGCCGAAGAGAAGAACGCACGCGACGTCTCGCGCCGCCGCTGGAGCACGCTCTGCAGCCGCCGCTCGTCTTGATCGGCGCCCGGCGTCATCTCGACCTGCTCGCGAATGACGGGCCACAACTGGCGGGCACCAGGATCAAGCGCTTCGAGCGCCATGCCGTAGAACCGGCTGGTGCCGTCCCGCCGTGACTGCACCCACCCATCGTCAGCCAGGGTCTTCAGGTGGCGGCTGACCGTGGACTGCGGCAACTGCAGGACGGCGCAGAGTTCCGACACGGTCAGTTCGTGCCGCTCGAGCGGCAGGAGCATACGGACGCGGATCGGGTCCGCGAGGGCGGCCATGTGGTCCAGGATGGGCGCGGTCACCGTATTCATCCGTATATCCGGATGAAAGAGTAATACAGAAAAATCATCACCGTCAAGCACAGCGATTCGAACCTTTTCTCGGTGCTCACCGTCTATACGCCCAACGCACATATGGACCGACTCCGCGTCGAGCAGTTCCTGCCCCTCACACCCGTGGCGTTCGAGATCCTCCTGGCCCTGGCCGATGGCGAGCAGCACGGCTACCGGATCATGCAGGAGGTGAACGCTCGGTCAGCCGGTGCGGTCACGCTCCATGCGGGCACGCTTTACCGCGCGCTGGCGCGGCTCCTTGAGCAGTCGCTCATCGAGGAGCTGGCCGAACGCCCCGCCGAAGACGACGAGCGCCGGCGGTATTACCGGTTGACCGAGCGCGGCATTGCGGTGGCACGGGCCGAGGCCCGGCGGCTCGCGGGACAGCTGGCGGCCGCCCGCGCGAGGCGGTTGCTGGAGGTCCCCTCGTGACCCGCAGATCAGGGGCGGCGGCCTGGGTGTTCTCGCACCTGCTGCTCCATGCCTACCCGCGCGCCTTCAGACGCCGGTTCGGGGCCGAAATGCTGGCAGATTTCCGGTCCGCACTCGCCGCCGAACCTGGGGCCGCGTGGCGCGTGCTGCTCCGCCAGGGCGGGCCCATCGTCGCCGACGGCATCTCCGAACGCTGGTCCGCCGTCGAACGCTGGGCGCTCTGGCCGGGCCATCAGCCGCATCTCTACGAACCTGCCGGGAGACACGCCATGTTCTGGGAAACCCTGCGAACCGACCTTCGTCACACGTTCCGGCTCGCCGCGCGAACGCCACTCTTCACCACGCTGACCATCCTCGCGCTGGCGATCGGTATCGGGGCGACGAGCGCCATCTTCGCGGTGGTCAACGGCGTGCTGTTGCGAACCCTGCCCTACCGCGACACGGACCGCCTGGTCAACGTCTGGAGCCGGGTGACGCAGGATGGACGCCTCCGCAATCCCATCTCCCCGGCAAATTTCGTCGACCTGCAGCGCCTCAACACGACGCTCGAAGGCCTGGAGGGCTACTTCTCGTTCGTCACGCCGCTCGAGCTCGCGACCGACACCGGATCGGAGATCGCGTTCTCCGTCCAGGTCACGCCGCGTCTTTTCGAGCTGCTCGGCCGGACACCGGCGCTTGGCCGGTCGTTTGGCGCTCCGGACGGGCCGCCCGAGGTGGTCCTGAGCCACGGCTACTGGCAGCGCCGCTTCGGCGGCGATCCGTCGATTGTCGGCCGGACGCTGCAGTTGTCGAACTTCGCGTTCGAGGTAGTAGGCGTGATGCCCGACGACTTCGTGTTCCCCTACGGCGGCATGCTCGGCCCCGGCGGGTTCACTCGCGTGACGCGCGTCGACATGTGGGTGCCGATCGCGTTCTCCGGGCCGGCAGCGCGGGTCAATCGCATGCTCACCGACTCCGGCAACCTGGTTCGCAACGTGCACTGGTGGGGGGCTGTGGGCCGCCTGAAGCCCGGCATCACGCCCGAGCGCGCGGAGGTGGAACTGCAAGCGATCGCCGGGCAGCTCGAACAGCAGTACCCGGACAGCAACAAGGGTTGGAGTGCAACTGTCGTCCGCACGATCGATCAAACAGTCGGGACGATCCGTCCCGCCCTCCTGATCCTCTTGGCCGGCATCGCCTGCGTGCTGCTGATGGCCTCGGTCAACGTCGCCAACCTGCTGCTGGCCCGCGCCATTGCGCGCGAGCGCGAGCTGGCGACGCGGGCGGCGCTCGGCGCCGCACGAGCGCGGCTCGTTCGTCAGCTCCTCACCGAGAGCCTGCTCATCTCGGCGGCGGGCGGAGTCGCCGCGCTCGGTGTGATGTGGGCCATCGTCCGCGGGCTGGTCGCGGCCGCCCCCGCGCACCTGCCGCGCATCGACGAGGTGACGGTGGACTGGCGCGTCCTCGTCGTGACAGCGGTCGTGTCGATGGTGACCGGCGTGCTGGTCGGGCTCGCGCCGGCACTCACGTCCACCAGCGTCAACCCGCAGGCAACGTTGCAGGATCACAGCCGGGGTGCCGTCGGTGGCGCCGCGCGACGCCGCCTCCGTTCGGCGCTGGTCGTCGCCGAGGTCGCGCTCGCGGTCGCGCTCACCACGGGCGCCGGACTACTGCTCCGGAGCTTCGTCAGCCTGGTCAGCGTCAATCCGGGTTTCGACACCGAGCACTTGCTCACCTGGCAGATGAACCTGCCCGATCGGCTCCATTCCGCGGACGAGCGGCGCGCGTTCTATCGTGATTTCTTCGCGCGCATGGAGGCGCTGCCTGGCGTGCTCACGGCCGGCGGCACGACCCGCATTCCGCTCGGCAGCACCAGCGTCTCCACCAGCATACAAGTGGATGGTCGAGTCGTCCCGATCGCCGAGCTCCCCGAAGTGCAGTTCCGCCGTGCGATGCACGATTACTTCGGCGCCATGGGCATCCCGATCGTTCGTGGACGAGGCTTCACACTCGACGACGGTCCGACGGCGCCGCCGGTGGCGATCATCAACGAGACGATGGCCAGGCGCATGTTCCCAGGTGAGGAGCCTCTCGGCCAGCGGGTGCGGATGGGCCCCAACGCCACGGGGCCGTGGACCACCATCATCGGCGTCATCGGCGACGTACGACACGGCGGGCTCGAAGAGACGCCGCAGCCCGAGCTCTACATCACCTCGCTGCAGAATCCGCCGGTTTCGCCCTTCGTGGTGTTGAAAGTCGCCGGCGACCCGGCGGCGATTGCCGAGTCAGTGCGGGCCGAGGCGCGCGCCATCGACAAGGACCTTCCGGTGTACGACATGAAGACCATGGCCACGATCCGGTCCGACTCGGTCGCCGAGCGACGATTCATCCTGCTCATCGTCGCGGCCTTTGGCGTGCTGGCCCTCGGCCTCGCAGCCATTGGCGTCTACGGCGTGATGTCGCTGATCGTGAGCGAGCGGACGCGCGAGGTCGCAGTACGGGTGGCGCTGGGCGCCGAGCCCTCACGCATGGTCGGGCTCATCGTCCGGCAGGCCGCCACGCTTGCGGCGATCGGCGTCGTGATCGGCCTCGCCGCCGTGTTGCCTCTGACGCCACTGCTTCAGAGCCAGCTCTATGGAGTCACCGCCGCCGACCCGATGACGCTCGTCAGCGTCCCGCTGGGCCTGCTTGCAATCGCCGCCCTGGCCGCCCTCGTGCCGGCACGGAGGGCAGCCGCGACCGACCCGCTTGTCGCGCTTCGGGCGGAGTAGCGGACCCGCTCCGAGGGTGAAGACATGACACAGTTCAGCAGCCGCTGGGCGCGGGCGCTGTGCGTGGTACTGGTCGCCTACCCGCGCGCGTTCTGGCAGCGCTTCGGTGAGGAAGTGATGGTGGCGACGGTCGCGGCGCTGGTGCCGGGCCGCCGCGCGATGCGGATCGATCCGCTGCAGGCAATCCGATACGAGTAGGGAGGCATTGGATGGCGTGGAGCGTGGTGCTGCTGCTCTCGATCCTGAACGTGGCCGGCCTGGACGAACCGCAGGCGCGGGTCCGGGTCACTCATCGCGATCTGATTCCGACCTGCCTGAACGCCGCGGCGGTGGCGCCGGGCAAGCGGTCGTGGAATCTGGAGCCGGGCCGCTTCTCGATGGTTCTCACGATGAAGCGGAACGAACGGGCGGGGCCGGCAAGTCCCGGCCTGGCGTCCATCTCCTTCGACGTCGAGGCGGGACACCGCTACGAAATAGAGGTGCGGGCCACCACGGAGGCCTTCTCGTCGCGCGTCTGGCGACGCGGCGAGTGGACGCCCGTCGTTCGCGACCGCACCACGGAGCGCATCGTCAGCGCGGCCCCCGAGTGGATCGAGGGGTCGTGCGCGGGGGCTAGGTGAGCTCGACCTCCAGCCGCGACACCAGATCGTCCAGCTGATCGACCACGGCACGGACGGTGGACGGCTCGCTGAGGTCCACTCCCGCGCGTTGGAGCAGGCGCATCGGGTGATCGCTGCCGCCTGCCTTCAGCAACGTGAGATAGCGATCGACGGTGCCGGCCGAGGTGGCCGCGTCGGCATGACGAATCTCGCTCATCAGGCGGGCGGTGGACGCGAAGCAGGTCGCGTACTGGTACACGTAGTAGGGCGACTGGAACAGGTGTGGGATCCGTGCCCACGTCGTGCGCGCGCGCGGATCGGGCGCCAGTACGTCACCCCAGTACTCGTCGAGCAGCCGCGCGTAGATGTCGTTGAGGGCCTCAGCGGTGACCGGCTGATCGCGTTCGACGAGCCGATGGGCCTCGAGCTCGAAGTC
>DATLLC010000205.1:0-21893 GCA_035538015.1 Vicinamibacterales bacterium | reverse complement strand
TCGTGCACCGCGACCTGAAGCCGCCAACGTCAAAGTGCGTCCCGATGGCACCGTCAAAGTGCTCGATTTCGGCCTGGCCAAGCCGGTTGAGTCTCACGGCCCGGCCACCTCGGGCCTGGCACAGTCGCCGACGATCACCTCACCGGTCATGACCGCGGCAGGCGTGCTGCTCGGAACCGCCGCCTACATGAGCCCCGAGCAGGCGCGCGGCCGGGCCGTGGACAAGCGGACGGACATCTGGGCGTTCGGCGCCGTGCTCTACGAGATGCTGACGGGCCAGCGTGCCTTTCCTGGTGACGATGTCCCCGAGGTGCTGGCCTCGGTGCTGGCGCGGGAGCCGGATTGGACGCGGCTGCCCGAGTCGCTGCCGCAGTCGGTCACGATGGTGATCCGACGCTGCCTCCAGAGGGATCGGAAGCAGCGCATGCGCGACATTGGCGATGCGTCGCTGGCCCTCGCGGGTGCCTTTTCGGCGGACGACGTTCCGCTGGCGCCGCCGAGGTCCGACTCGCGCCCGGCGTGGCGGCGCGCCTGGCCCGCCGTCGCGGCGGCCGCACTGGCCGCACTCGTCACCGGCCTCGTGGCGTGGCGCGCGTGGCCCGTCAGCGAGACGCGCTCACCGACGCGGTTCGACTACGTGCTGCCACCCGGGCAGGACTTCGCGATGACGCAGCGGCCGGTTGTCGCGACCATCCCCGACGGGCGCGGCTTCCTCTACCAGGCGCGCGATGGTTTGTACCTGCGATCGATCGGAGAGCTGGAGGCGCGGCTCATTCCGGGCGCGACCGATGCCATCGATCCCTTCGTGTCCCCCGACGGACAGTGGGTGGGCTACTTCTCGGCTCGAGGCGTACTGGACCAGCGGGCCGTCGATGGGGTGTCCGGCCAGCTGAGGAAGATCAGCATCAGCGGCGGGTCACCCGTCGTCCTCTGTGCGGTGAGCATTCCACTCGGCGCGAGCTGGGCCGCCGACGACACGATTCTGTTCGGCCAGCACACCGGCATCATGCGCGTGTCCGCCAACGGAGGCGTGCCGGAGCTCGTCGTCCCGGCGGGCGAGAACGAAGAGATGTACGGCCCTCAGCTCAGGCCCGGCGGACGAGCCGTCTTGTTCAGCGTGACGACACGCGCGATGCGCGCCGGGTTCGCGGCGCGACCCAATCGCTGGGACGACGCACAAGTCGTGGTGCAGCCCCTGCCCTCGGGGCCGCGGACCGTCGTGGCGAATGGCGGCATGGACCCCCGGTATCTCTCCTCCGGTCATGTCGTCTACACGGTTCGCGACACGCTGTTCGGCGTCCCGTTCGATGCCGACCGGCTGGTGGCCACGGGTGGCGCCCGGCCGTTGGTGCAGGGTGTGCAGCAGCCAGTCGGCGTGTTCGCAGCGGCGTCCAACTACGACATCTCGGACGACGGGACGCTCGTCTTCATCAGCGGTGCGGCGCCGAAGCGGTCCCTGGTGTGGCGCCGCCGCAACGCGACCACGGACGAACCGATCGCGGCGATCCCACCCGACGCGTACGAAGATCCGCGCCTCTCGCCCGATGCCAGCCGCGTCCTGGTGACCCGCGCCGGCGACATCTGGATCTATGACATCGCCTCGGGGCGCAGCAGCCGGGTGACGCGCGACGGTGTCAGCTTGATGGGCGTGTGGGACCCGGCCGGCGCGCAGATCGCGTACTCCTCCTCGGCGGGCGGCAACCTTGAAGCGTGGGTGACCGCCGCCGATGGCAGCGCACAGCCGCGGCAACTGACCAGGCTCGGCGGAGAAATCCACGTTGACTCCTGGTCGCCGGATGGACGGTCGCTCACCGTGCATCGACATGCGACCGACGGTCCCGTGGGCATTCTGATCGTGCCGATCGAGCACGCCGATCGGGAGCCGGACGTGTTCGTCGAAGGGAAGCCCTCTGCGGAAGGCGCCGACTTCTCGACCGATATGCGATACGTTTCGTACCTCTCGATTGAGACGGGCCGGCGGGAAATCTACGTCCGGCCCTATCCGGGACCTGGAGGACAGGTGACCGTCTCGGTCGGCGGCGGCCAGGAGCCCGTGTGGAGCCCGAACGGCGAGGTGTTCTATCGCAGCCTCAATGGCGATCGGATGTTCGGGGTGGCGACTGCGACCGCACCGATCCTGAAAGTGGGCGCGCCGGCGATGCTGTTCGAGGCGCCCTACTACATCTCCCCGACGGGTTCCCCGCGTCCTCAGTACGATGTCACGCCGGACGGACAGCGCTTCCTGATGATCGCGACCGCCCGGGGCGCCGATGCGTTCGCCGCCCGCCCTCGCATCGTCGTCGTGCAGAACTGGTACGAAGAGCTGAGGCGATTGCTGCCGGTCAACTGATCCGCACCTCCTTTCCCATGGAGCAAGCGATGGCAGAAATCGGAGTCGCCAGAGCGGTGGTGGTCGACAACACCGACGCGCAGCAGGGCGCCGGCCGCGTCGGTGTGCGATTCCCGTGGCACAGCCGTCCGGACGCGATTCACTGGGCGCCGATCGCCGCTCCCATGGCCGGCCGCGATCGCGGCCTGTGGTTCCGCCCGGAACCGGGCGACGAAGTCCTCCTGGCGTTCGAGCGAGGCGATCTTCGGCATCCGTACGTCGTCGGGGGTGTCTGGAGCCGGTCGGGTCCGCCACCGGCGCCAAGCGCCGGAGGAGGCCGTGACCTGCGCATGATCCGCACGAGGAGCGGACACACGCTCGTCTTCGACGATGCGGACGGCGGCCGAGTGGAGCTGTCGCTCGGGGACGGCAAGCGGCTCGCGATCGACGACCGTACGGTGAGCCTCACCGATGAGCACGGCAACGGCCTGACGATTCAATCCGCCTCGGGTGATGTGACCGTGCGGGCGGCGGGCGCGCTCCGCCTCGAGGCAACCCAGATCTCGATCGAGTCCTCGGGCCCGACGTCGATCACGTCGTCGGCGGTGCTCACTCTCGCCGGCACGCTCGTCCACATCAACTGACCGCCATGGGTCTCCCTGCATCCCGGGCCGGCGTTATCACGAGCTATGGCACGCCACTCGGGCCCTGGGCCTGGTTCATCGACGGTGCTGATTGGCGGCAGGCCCGCCTGGCGAAGGCCGGTCCGGCATCGTCATGCTCCACATGGGTGTTCAACATGGGACAGACACTCCAGATACGGATCCGCCACCGTTGCCCGATCTTGGTAAGCGCGGTTCTCTGTTCCGGGTGGAGGACTCCAGTGAAAAAGCGTGTGCCCCCTTTGATCGGTGCGACGGTTCTTTCCGTCGTGCTCGCGGCCTGCGGCGGCGATGGACCGAGCACTCCCATGGCACCCACGGCACCCACGGCACTCACCCCGTCCTCGGCTGGCCCAGTCGCGGGAACCTGGGTCGGAGTGTTCGAGAGCAGCAACTACGCCACGAGATCGATTCAACTCACCTTGACCCACACTGGTGCGTCTATGTCGATAACGGGAACGTGGGAGTTTCCCGGCGCGGGGCAGGGGCAAGGGGGAACCATCAGCGGCACCGTGGACACCACAAACTTCATCGGTACCGTTAGCTACTATGGGAACCACGACCCAGCGTGCCGAGCGTCGTTCGCAGGAACGGCGACGAATGCCGCCTTGAACTGGACGAGTCCGGGATTTACGGGAGTCTGCGGCCTGTCCGCTGCAGAGAACCCTGTTGGGGTCCAGCTGACTTTGCAGAGGCCCTAACCCCCACAATTCACTCGAGTGGTCGCTCCAACAGCGCGCTGATCCGCTCGAAACGGGCACGGCCAGAAAAAGCTCGGGCTGATGGAACCCAACCCAAGTGGGTCGAGGGGTTAAGTCTGCACGAACTCCGCGAAGAACTCCTCCACCGTCACCCGCCGCCTCGTCAGCCCGTCTTCGAACGCCGCCTGGCAGAAGGTGTCCACCGCGCGGCGGTTCTTCTCGAGGCCATGCGCGTGGTAATCAGGGCCCATCAGCCGAGCCGTGTGCTCCACCTCCTCGATCAGCCACGGCGAGTTGTACGGGAACTGCCGCTGCAGCGTCTCGAACGCGGTTTCGCTCTCGTTGAAGGCGTCCACGAGCCTTCGTCCGATCGTCGGGTCGCGGTCCCACGCCGACCGCCGCAGGACGATGACGTGCTGCGGCGGGTAGCAGCCGGTGTCGGCGAAGTACTTCTGCTCCACGACCTGAAAGCCGGTCACGGCGCGGACGATGGGGCCGTTGGCGGGATGCAATGCCGTCGGAGGAAGCGGGGCGAAGAGCGCGTCGATTTTCCCAGCCACCAGCAACTCGCTGAGCGAGGTGTCCGCCGGGGCCGGCGCCACGTACGGCAGTGGAGGCTCGGGCAGCCGGACGGTGGCCGGGCCATCCACGCCGCCCACGGTCCACTGCACCCGCTTCGGGTCGGTGCCGAGATGCCGAAGGAGGTGGCGGTACCACACGGCGCCGCTCGCCGCCCAGTTGTAGATACCGACGCGGCGGCCGCCGAGCGCACCGGGGTCGATGTGGGTGCCCTGCCGGGTATAGAGATCGCGAACCGTGAAATTGCGCAACGGGAAGATGGGGATCGCGACGAGCGATCGGTCGCCGCGATCGAGGCGCTGGACGTGCTGCGCCATCGAGGTCTCCCCTCCGTCCACGGCGGGGTCGTCGGTGGCGCGTCGCAGCATGTCGTTGCGCTCGCCGCGCACCCACGTCAACGCGAGATCGCGGGGACGCACGTCGCCGGAGGCGATGGGCAGGAGGCGGACGTAGTTTGAGCAGGTCAGCGTGAGCGTGGGAGTGCGAGACGCCAGCTGGCCGGTGGTCGCGGCGGCCACCGCCCCGCCCGCCCCCACGCCGGACGTCACGAGAAACGCGCGACGGGAGACTCGGTCCATGGTCGCACCTCGATGCCGGATCCGGTCACGGTGAAGGGCCGGCTGCAGGAGGAGACGCTACGTCTTTTCGGGGACCAGACGCAACCCCCAACGGCTGCGGTCATCATCTGGTCGCTGGACTGCGATGGAGCGGCGCCGCGCGGCCGGCTCCGCCACGGTGTCCTATGCGAATCGGCGGAAGAACCATCCCTTCACCAGCTCGCTCGCCCCGAGGTACCCTCCCGTGATCCCGAGCAGCAGCAGAACGAACGAGGGTGGCAGGGGCACGAATCCAAAGAGCGCCCCGGGCGCCGTGTAGGGCAGGAAGATGGTCGTGCCCGCCACAATGAGCGTGGTGGCGAGCAGCAGCGTGCCGGGCCGGCTGCGGAAGAACGGCCTCCTGGTCCGCATGACCAGCACGATGAACAGCTCGGTCATGAGCGACTCGACGAACCAGCCGGTCTGGAACTCCCGCTCAGTCGCCCGCAGCCAGTAGAGCAGCGCGCCGAACGTCACGTAGTCGAAGACCGAGCTCACCAGCCCGAACACCAGCATGAAGTTCCTGATGAACCGGATGTCCCAGCGCCGAGGGCGGTCCACCTGCTCGCGATCCACGCTGTCGGTGGCGATGGTCATCGAGGGGACGTCGGACAGGAAGTTGTTGAGCAGGATCTGCTTCGGGAGGAGCGGCAGGAAGGGAAGAAAAACGGACGCGCCGGCCATACTCACCATGTTGCCGAAGTTCGCACTGGTCGTGATGAAGACGTACTTCAGCGTGTTGGCGAACGCCTGCCGGCCCAGCCGGACGCCCTGCGCGAGAACACGCAGGTCTCGCGCCAGGAGAACGATGTCGGCGGCTTCCTTGGCGACGTCCATCGCGCTCTCGACCGAGATTCCCACGTCGGCGGTGTGGAGCGCGCTCGCGTCGTTGATCCCGTCGCCCAGATACCCGACCACGTTGCCGGCCTTGCGGAGGGCCGCCAGGATTCGCTCTTTCTGGTTCGGCTCGATCTCCGCGAAGATGTTCACTTCGCCCACGCGCTGCAGCAGGGCGGTGTCGCTCAACCCGCGGAGCTCCTCGCCGCTGAGCACGGTCGGTCGCTCCAGCCCCATCTGGCGACCCATCCTGCCGGCGGCGAGACGGTTGTCGCCGGTGATGATCTTGAGCGCCACGCCGAGCTGCCTGAGCTCCACGATGGCGTCGAGTGCAGCCGCCTTCGGCGGGTCCTCGAGCAGCAGGAACCCGATGAAGGTCATCTGCCGCTCGTCGTCCTTGTTGATGATCGGGTCATCGGTCACGTCCCGGACCGCGACGCCCAGCACGCGATAGCCCTGCTCGCTGTAGGTCTCGAACCGCTCTTGCAGGGGGGCGAGCACCTCGGCGATGGGCACGGTACCGGCTGCGCCAGGATCCATCAAGGGCTTCGCATCGACACAGACCTCGAGCACGTTTCGCAGCGCCCCCTTGGTGATCATCGTGTGGCGGTAGTTGTCCTTTGCCGGCGTCGTGCGTTCCACGACCACGCTGAGGCGCTTCCGGATGAAGTCGTACGGGACCTCGTCCACCTTGGCGTACGCCGCGAGGTCCGGGCACGGCAGGCGCCGGAGCGCCTCGTCGATCGGGTTCGGGAAGCCCGACTCGAAAGCGGCGTTGAGCTCGGCGTAGAGGAGGACCTGGTCGTTCGCGTTGCCATCCGCGTCGAGGGCGGCGTGCAGCCTCACCACGCCCTCGGTGAGCGTGCCCGTCTTGTCGCAGCAGAGCACGTTCATGGTGCCGAAGTCCTCGATTGAGTTGAGGCGGCGGACGATCACCCGGGACTTGGCCATCTGCTGTGCGCCCCGGGCCAGCGTGAGGCTCACGATGGCGGGGAGAAGCTCCGGGGTGAGGCCGACCGCGAGCGCGAGCGCGAAGAGGAACGAGTCCACGACCGGCCGGTGCAGGTACACGTTGATGCCGAAGATCGCGATCACGAAAAGCAGGGTGATCTGGATCAGCAGCCCGCCGAACTGCCGGAGCCCATGCTCGAACTCGGTCTCGGGCGGGCGGAGCCGGAGCCGCTCGGCGATCTCGCCGAACATGGTCTTCATGCCGGTCTGCACCACCACTGCACGGCCCGTCCCGCTCACCACGTGCGATCCCTGGAACAGCACGTTTACTCGCTTTGCGAGCGGCGTGTCGTCGGGGAGGTTACCCGCGTCCTTCTCGGTGGGGTAGCTCTCTCCCGTCAGTGTGGATTCGTCCACGAACAGGTCGGTGGACCGGAGGATCCGGCAGTCGGCCGGGACGGCCGCGCCCGCCGCAAGCACGATCACGTCCCCTGGGACCAGAGCGTCGTGCGGCAGATCCACCTCGCGGCCGTCGCGCAGGGTTGTCACCGTCGTCTGGATCACCGCCAGGAGCCTGGCGACCGCGTTGCCTGCTCGGTATTCCTGCCAGAAGCCGAGCAGCGCGCTGCCGAGCACGATCGCCAGGACGATGACCCCGTCGGTCGTCTCGCCGAGAAACAGCGAGAGCATCATCGCGAACAGCAAGAGGATGACGAGCGGGCTCCGGAACTGGTTCAGCAGCAGTCCGAATGGGGTGACCTTTTTAAGATCGGAGCTTCGATTGGGACCGAACCGCAGTCGGCGCTGGTCGGCCTCGATCTGGGTGAGGCCATCGGGCCGCGCCACGAGATCGGCGAGGACTGTCTCGATCGGAGCCGACCAGAACGGCGCCACCATCAACCCGAGCATAGTCCCGCGCGGGCTCCGGGGTTTCGGCGATCAACCCGTCGCCGTCGGTGCAGGCCGCGCTACACTCAGCTGGCGACTGAGCGTCGCGGGGGAGAGTTCGCATGGCAAAGCGTGACGGCGGAACAACACGAACCAAGGGTGTCACACCGACGGCCGACGCGTCCGGCGGGGCGACCTCCGACGCGATGGAGCAGCGAGTGGTGGCGTTTGCCGAGCAGCTCGGCCGGATTGCCGGTACCCTTCAGGCGAAGGCGGAAGGCTGGATGGAGCGCGAAGCGTTGAAGAAGCAGATCGCCAGCGTGCGTGATGCCGCGGCGGACCTGCTCGAACAGCTCGCGGGCAGCGTTGCCAGGGCCACGACGAAGGAAGCAGCTGCCGCGCCGGCGCTCGGAGCGACCAAGGGCCGTAGCGGCGGCGTGGTCGATGCGCCCGGCAAAAAGCATCGAAAGCCGGCCCCGACGGATCCGCGGGCGAACATCGCGGACAGTCAGGCGGCGAAGCTGCGGACGGCCAGGACAATGGTCAAGACGCGCCGGCTGCGCGGGCGCGGCTGACGCCGGACGCTCGGCCCATGCGGTAGCATTCCACCCGTGGCCTACGGCCCCGACATCCATCCATCCGGCCCCATCTCGCGCGGTGAGGCCGGAGTGCATCCGCTGCCGGACTCGCCGGCGTATCGTGCCACGGCGCTGCGGCACCCGACGCGACCCCTGATCGTGATCCCGCAAACCTTGACCGAGCTGACCGGGCCGGTCTACGGACACGAGTCCATCGGCCAACTCGACTACGATTTGACGCGCCAGCATCCCGCCGAGCCAGTGGGCCAGCGAGTCGTCATCGAAGGGCGGGTGCTCGACGAGGGCGGCCGTCCAGTCCCGCAGACGCTGATCGAGATCTGGCAGGCCAATGCGGCTGGCCGCTACGCCCACCGCGTCGATCAATGGGACGCGCCGCTCGACGCCAACTTCACCGGTGCGGGGCGGACGCTGACCGATGGCGATGGAGCGTATCGCTTCGTGACGATCAGGCCCGGCGCGTATCCGTGGCGCAACCACCACAACGCGTGGCGCCCGGCGCACATCCACTTCTCGCTGTTCGGCCGCGCGTTCCTGACGCGGCTGGTCACACAGATGTATTTCCCAGGTGACCCGCTGCTCGCCCACGATCCCATCTTCAACGCCGTGCTTGATTCGCGCGCGCGGGAGCGCATGATCTCGACATTCGATCTCTCGCTCACCGAGCCGGCGTTCGCGCTCGGCTACCGGTTCGACATCGTGTTGCGCGGCCGAGATCAGACGCCCATGGAGGAACGTTGACATGGGTGGCCTGACGCCCTTCCAGACGGTCGGCCCCTACCTGCATCTCGGGCTCCGGTATGGTCTCGAGCCGATGACCGCGCCCGGACTCACCACCCCTGTCGTGATTCACGGGCGCCTCCTCGATGGCGCGGGTGATGGCATTGGCGACGGCGTGCTCGAGTTCTGGGCTGCGGGCTTCGACCGCATCGGTCGTGCCTGGACCGAGACCGACGGCAGCTACCGGCTCACCGCCGTGAAGCCGTCCGCGCGCGTGGATCCCGATGGCGCCGTGCACGCCCCGCACTTCACGCTGCGTGTGCTGGCGCGAGGCGTCCTCACCGAGTACCTCACGCGCGTCTACTTCGAGGGTGAGCCCGACAACGAGCGGGATGCCGTCCTCCAGCTCGTGCCCGCCGATCGCCGGGCCACGCTGATTGCCGCGGCGACTTCGCCATCCGAGTATCATCTCGACGTCGTCGTGCAGGGAGACCGCGAGACCGTGTTCTTCGACCTGTGACGCCGCGCGCACTCTGCCCGGATCTGGTTTCGCGCATGACCCCCGATCAGTCGCCGTTCAGCCCGATTCGCCGCGTCCAGGCCCTGCTCGACGTGGAGGTGGCCCTCGCCGAGGCCCTGGCCGACGCGGGCGTGATTCCGCCGACGAGCGTCATGGCCATCCGCGCTGCGGCGCGCGCCGATCGCTACGATGTGAGCGTGCTCGACGCCGAGGCCGAACAGGCAGGCAACCCCGTCATTCCCCTGGTGCGGCACCTTACGCGGCTGGTCGCCGCTGAAGACGTGGCGGCGGCGAGACACGTACACTGGGGCGCCACCAGTCAGGACATCATGGACACCGCGCTCGTGCTGCAGATGCGCGCGGCGGTCGGCGCGATCGTCGCGACGCTCGGCCGGGCCGCTGATGCCGCCGCCGCACTGGCGGATCGCCATGCCGCCACACCCATCGCGGGGCGCACCTGGTTGCAGCAGGCGACGCCGACGACGTTCGGCGCCAAGGCCGCGGGCTGGATGCAGGGACTGGACCGCGTGCGTGCGCGACTGGCCGCGGCGCTCGACTCAGCCAGCGATCTGCAGCTCGGCGGCGCCACGGGCACCTTGTCGAGCCTTGGACGCGAGGGACCCGCCGTTGCCACGGCACTGGCGGCGCGTCTCGGGTTGCGCGTGGCCGACGGTCCGTGGCACACCGAACGCAGCCGCGTCGCCGACCTCGCCTGCGCGCTCGGCCTTTGCTGCGGCACGCTGGGCAAGATCGGGCGCGACGTCTCACTTCTGGCCCAGACCGAAATCGGCGAGGTGGCCGAGCCCTCGGCGCCTGGTCGCGGCGGGTCGTCGTCGATGCCGCACAAGCGGAACCCCGTAGCGTCGGCCTGCGCGCTGGCCGCAGCGGTGCGGGCGCCGGGGCTGGTGGCGACGATGCTAGCCGCGATGCCGCAGGAGCACGAACGCGCCCTCGGCGGCTGGCAAGCCGAGTGGGAGACGCTGCCCGCACTGGCCTTGCTCACCGCCGATGCCTCGACCGCGATTGCCGTCGCGCTCGCGAGTCTCGAGGTGGACGAGGACCGGATGCGCGTTAACCTCGACGCTGCCTTCGGCGTGGCGCGCGCCGAAGGGTTGGTGGCCGCGCTGGCACCACACGTCGGACGCGCCGAGGCGGCTCGCCTGGTCGAGGATGCGTGCCGTCACGCGGCAACGAGCGGGAGGCGGCTCCAGGACGTCGCGGCCGAGGACACGTCGATCCGTGGACAGCTCGCTCCGGACGCCATCATCACAGCCCTTGATCCGGTCGCGCTGACGGCGAGCGCGCGTGAGCTGGTACGACAGGCGCTGCACCGACGCCGCGATGCGAGAGGCCCCGACCATGGATGAACGGCAACGGCACGATGAGGGCATGGCCCGACGGCGGGCGGTGCTCGGGGATGCTCATGTGGAGCGGGCCGTGACCGCGACGACGCCCCTCACGGCGGAGTTCCAGGACCTCATTACGCGCTATGCCTGGGGCGAGATCTGGACTCGTCCGGGCCTCGACGAGCGCAGCCGTCGCGTCCTCGTGATCGGCACGATGGTGGCCCTCGGGCGTTGGGACGAGCTCCGGCTCCACGTCCGCGCGGCCCTCGCGCACGGCGGGTTGACCGCCGACGACATCAAGGAAGTGCTGCTGCAGCAGGCTGTGTATTGCGGAGTGCCCGCCGCCAATCACGCCTTTGCCGAAGTGGCGGCCATTCTTGCCGAGCGCAGCCAGGGCGCGTGACCGCAGCCTGGCCATGCCCGTCCACATGACCGACGACGGCGTCCGGCTGGACTACCTGCTGACCGGGCCCGAGGATGCGCCAGCCCTCGTGCTGTCGAATTCTCTTGGCACCGACCGCTCGCTATGGGACGCGCAGATGGATCGGCTCGGGCTCTTCTATCGCGTGCTGCGATACGACACGCGCGGACACGGCGCCTCGGACGCCCCGGCCGGCGACTATTCGCTCGAGCGTCTCGGCCGCGACGTCGTGTCGCTGATGGATCGCGCCGGGCTCGCGCGGGCACATGTCGCCGGCGTGTCGCTGGGCGGCATCACGGCTCTGTGGCTCGGCGTGCACGCGCCCGACCGCGTGGATCGCCTCGTGCTGGCGAACACGGCCGCCCGGATCGGATCGGTGGCGTCGTGGGCCGATCGCAAGCGACTGATCGAGACCGGAGGGCTTGCCGCCATTGCCGAGTTGACGATGGAGCGGTGGTTCACGGCAACCTTCCGCTCGGCGCAGCCGGAGACTGTCGCGAGGGTACGCGCGAGACTGGTGGCCGTGCCCGTCACGGGATATCTGGGGTGCTGCGCCGCGCTGCGCGATGCCGACCTGCGGGTCGAAGCGGGCGGCGTCGGCGCACGCACGCTGGTCGTCACAGGCACCCACGATCCGGCGACGCCGCCGGCGGATGGTGCGTTCCTGGCAGAGGTCATTCCTGGAGCATCGCTTCTCGAGCTCGATGCCGCCCACCTGACCAACGTCGAATGCGCCGAGGCGTTCAGTGACGCCCTCGTCGCGTTTCTCGCAGCCTAACGGCTCGAGTCGTCAAGGTCAGGGCCCGGCGGCTTCGGCGGCGGCTTGGTGCCGGCCGGCTCGGGCACGTGCTTGTAATTCAGGTTCGGCTGGTGTGGCTGGAGGTGCTCCACGTCCTTGTTGTTCTCGTTGCAGGTGTACGGTAGCAGGCGATCGTCGGGCTTCCCGCGCGTGAAAGTGCGCGTGATCGACCACGGCCGGGTGAAGTAGACGGGGTCGTCGTAGATGACGGTCCATTGCATCCTATCTGGACCGGTCTTCTCGAACCGTTCCGTGAGCCGCAGCTTCGCACTGTGCTCGTGGCCGGCGGTGTCGAGCCAGCTCCGCTCGTCGATCCCGATGGTATCGACGACCAGGATGCTGCCCTCCCAGCGGCCCACCGAGTGCCCCATGAAGTACGGGTACTCCGCGACATCGTCAGGATGCGTCCGGCCGTCCATGTAGATCGCCCTCCAGATCGACTGGTACTCGAACAGGATCCCGATGGTGTCGGCGCCCTGCACCAGCAAGAAGGGGAAGGGCGCCGTGAAGCCGCGCGATGGGCCCACCGGGAGGCAGATGGCGGTCGGGTCCTTCGACGTATCGACGGTGCGCCAGCGCTCGGCACCGAACGCGGTGAACGGCGGCTCGCCGCCCAGCGCCACTGACAGGTTCGGCGTGTACTGGTTCACCCAGAAGCCACTGAGATCGGGCCGCTTTGCCGCCGAGTCCTGGGCCGCCGGGAAGGCGGACGCAAGGGCCACGGCGAGGGCCAGCGCCCCCATCGCCGGTGAAGACCACGCGCTCTGCATGCTCGGTTCCCTTTTGCCCTTCGAGTTCCTACTGTCCGGGAGGCTTCGGCGCCGTGGGGCCGTAGTACTGCTGGCCGCCCAGGACTTCCCGGCCGTCTGGCAGAATCGCGGCGCGCATGTTGGCCAGCTTCGCGCCATCGCGGGCGAGGTAACCGTGGACGGTGACCATGTCGCCGACCTTCAAGGAATCCTTGCGCCATCCCGCGCGATAGAGCGACGTGGGCGCACCGCCCTCGATCGCCCAGTGCGCGGTCGCGCCGGCGTCGTCCTTGACGTCCAGGTAGAAGTAGATGTGGGGGTTGGCCCACTCGATGCGGGTGACCGTGCCCTTCAGGGTCACCGGCTTGTCGCGATCGTATTGGGCGGCGAACGAGTGGTGCGCCGCGACGGGCCGGTCGGCGATCCAGACTGCCAATGCCACGACGACCACGGCCAGACTGCGCTTCATTTTGACCTCCCCGGAAACCCGAGAGCCGGCGTGCAGGCAGAGGGTACACCGAAGCGGCACGCGAAGGAATCCCCCAGGCGCCTGGGATTCGCAGCCGTGGGTCAGCTTGCCGGGATCGAGGCGATCAGTGGGTCGCTTCCGTCGCCGGCCGGGGCGACGGCCCGTAGGCGAAGATCGCCGACCCACCCTTGATCGTGTCGATGATGTCGCGGGCCACCTCGGCCGACACCGCGGGACAGCCCCAGCTGCGTCCGAGCCGGCCGAGCTTCGCGGCGATCGCCGCGCTCACGTAGCTGGCGCCGTGCATCACGATGGCGCGGTCGAGCGCGTTGTCGTTGACGCCGCGGTCGAGGCCGCGCAGCCGCAGGGAATAGCCGTTGCGGCCGACGTAGGGAGTGTCGGTGACGAACAGGCCCAGGCTCGTCTTCAGCGAGCCGTGGGCGTTCGAGAAGAACCTGGTCAGGTTCTCACCGCTATTCTTGCCGTGGGCGACCAGCTCGTGGAACAGTACGCGGCCCCGGGCGAGATCGAGCACCCACAGCCGCCGCTCAGTGGACGGCCGGGTGTAGTCGATGACAGTGAGCAGGTCCGGCCGGGCCAGCGTTCCGTCCTGAGCCGCCTCGTTGTACGCCGCAAGCGCCGCGTCCAGGACCCGCCTCCCGGGGCCGTTGGGCACGGCGGCGAGCCGCTCGGCGACACCCACCGTCCGGCCGGCGGCCCGCGCATCGGCGGTCACCACGACGACGAAAGCGAGACTGGCCAGGATCGGCAATTTCACACTGGAGCTCCTAACGGTCGGTCGCCGTCGCCGTGAAGTCAGCGGGCGTCCGGGTCACACCGTGTGGCGACGACCGGGCAAACCAGTGTAACCGCCTGGGTGCCGGGATGTCACAGACCTTTGTGAGCGCCTCCACGGTGCCGCCGCCCCGGTGGTGGACGCCCTGCGGACGACGTGGGTGGGCTCAGCGTTGTGCTGCCGTGTGAAACCGATGAACGTGATGGTCGCGATTCGCCTGAATGAAGCCCGGAGACGACGTCCACGCTGTGACCGCCGCGGCCGTCCTGACGCCGTCGCCAGAAGGACGAATCCGTCCAGCGGCGTTCGGCCCGGTAGTAGCCGAGGGCCGTGACCGCATCAGTTGCGAATCTGCGGTGGATCCGGGACTGGAATCGTTCCGCGATGTTGTCATCGCCGGCGAGCATCGCCAGCGCGGTGCGTCCTCCGGCGATGCCGTCCATCAGCGCGCGGGCGAGGCCGCGCCCAGACAGGGGATCCAGGGTCGTCGCCGCCTCGCCAAGGCAAAGCCACATGTGGCCCGCCAGCCGTGTACGACACCACGTGCTCGCGTTCTGCACCAACGGCGCGTGGCAGGGGCCAGCGTTCTGCAACGCGCGTCGCGTGTGCGTGACCGCCGCCAGCAGATCCGGCATGGAAGCGGTGCGCACGACCTGCGGCTCGGTGACGAACATGACGACCCGGCGGTTGCCTGGTAATGGCGCACTGTAGGCCCAGCCGTTGGCGCTCGATTCAATCAACGTCCAGGCGAAGCGCGGCGTTTCAACCTCGAACGTCTGCACAAGCGCAACGGCGCAATCCGAGAACCATCGCTGCCCGGCCTCCGGCATGACGAAGCTGGCGTGGCGGCCCGCCGCATTGACGAGCAGTCGCGAATGCAGCACGTCGGCTGTCGTCACCACATGCCAGCGTGCCGACTCGCGGTGGGTCGCCACAGCGCGCGCATGCCAGAGATGAGCACCGCTCGCGGCGCACTCATCCGCGAGCATCGCATCGAAGCGGCGGCGATCGACGTGCCACCCAGTTCTGAACGGATGGAAGGCGTGGTCCCGATACGCCACCTCCGATGTCCCCCAGTAGCTCATGACGCCGAGCGATGGCAGGTGATTCGCGCGTGTGAAGCGCTGCCAGAGGCCGAGCGTCTCCAAAGGCGCCCTTACCGACGGCGAGAGGGTTTCACCCCAGCGCAGGTCCTCGTACTGTGTCTGCTCGATCAACGCGACCGCCGCGCCACCCCTCGCGAGCGTGAGGGCCGCCGCGGAACCCGCTGGCCCGCCGCCGATCACCACGGCATCGTAGCCCGGGGCGCTCATGTCTCCGGCTTGTGCTGAATGAAGATCGTCTCGCCTCGAGCATTCGACGATCGCAGTACGAAGCCCAGCCTCGTCCACGCTGTCACCATCTCGTCCATGGTGCCGACACCAGCGTCCCACTTGACGCGGGTCTCGAGACTGGGGTCCGTGAATACCGAATCTGGACGCTGCGCCGGCCACCAGCCGTAGTCGTTGTCTTGCCCGAGGAAGGCCTCAAGGCCGTCCTCCGAGGCACCACCCTCCCACCGGCACTGAAAGAAGTCCGCCTGCCAGGGAACGGCGGACGCGGCGTTCACGGTGCCGGCAGGAAGGGTGTTGCGCAGGCGCACCGGGAGCGTGGATTCGAAGTTGTTGCCGTCAGCGATGAAGTGTGGAGCTTCAATTCCGGGAAAGAAGGCGCCCCCCGCGCAGGCTTCGAGCGCGACGCGATCGAGCGCATCGGGCAGGCTCTGCCCAGCCCACGGATCGCGGGGAGAATCCCAGACGAAGTCGGGCGGGGTGTCCGGCACTGTCGCCCATTTGCTGATGGCCTCGTACTGGATTGGCGTCAGCGCAAGCGGCCGGTACTCGCGCTCCGGGTACCCTTCCACGGCAAACAGCCGTGGCATCGCCGGCGCCGCGTCGGTGGCGGTGCGCTGTGGGTCGCGCAACACGCTGAAGACGCGACGTCGAAGCGCCAGAGATTTCCTGGGATCGCCGAATCGATCCATCGACGCCGCGAAGTTCATCCGCGCAGAACCGCCGTGCCGGGAAGCTGCGGCGGCGTTCACCCACCGATAGCCGGACGCACGCATCAGAATCGGGTGGACGAACCGCATGAACGAGAACGTCGAGGGCCTTGGGACGAGCCCGTTGTCGAGGGCCATCTGGTAGACGACGTCGTAGAGCGTGACGAAGTTCTGAATCTCAGGGGCGAAGTCGGGAGGAGCGACGATCACTCGCGCCCCTGAGACCTCAAGCCGTTCCCCCGTTGCCTTCAACGTCACGGTTGCCGAGATCGGACCTTCGGCGGTGTCGTCGAACCATCCGTCGTTGTCGGCGAAGTCCTGGAGCACGGAGCTCGCAGGCTCCACGAAGGCCGATAGACCCCTGCCGCCCAACACGAGCAATCGGCCGGTCTTGGCCTGGAAGCGCGCTTCGCCCAATGGCACTGGGACTCCACGAAAGGTACCGCTGTCGAACACCGCGCTGGGCACCGATCCCGAGACCGACCGCGGGCCAGGGTCGATGATCAGCGCCTGGTCGGCCTGCTCGTCACCTGTTGCGTTGTTACGCCGCGTGGGCGTCTGCTGGAACATCCTGAAAGCGGCGGCTTTCCGGTTGGCTAGGTGAACCGTCCACTCGATGTCGGCCGCGTCGCTCGTGATTTCGTTCGCCGTAACGACCGCTCCGGTCATGTCGCGTTCCACCCGGAAGATCCGGAAACGGGCCGCCTGGCGCAGGATGCCGCCCTCGTCTCGATACGACGCGGGTGGCGGCGCATCCGGCTCAGGGCCGAAGAAGAAGCCTTCGCTCGTCCCCAACCGGCTGATGCCGATCGTCGGGTGAATCTCGAATTGGACAGGCATGTGTCACTTCTTCTTCTCTTCGGGCGTCGGATCGAACGTGGGCGGCACCAGCAACTCACCTTCCTCGAAGTACAACTGGAGGCCGGTCTCGAGCTGCACGGTAGATGTCGCGGACCCCGGTGGACCCATTCGCAGCGTGGCCTCCACGCGCCCGTTTTCACGCAGTCGTTCCGACGCGAGGTTCTTGCGACTTGGGATGGTCACATGGAGATCCGTGGCCAGATGCTTGGCGGTCAGTTCGACACCTGTGACCTTGACCGCGAGCACCTGGTCGAAATCCGGCGCGGCGAAGATGGCGTGCGCCAGGTAGAGCTCCGACCCGGTACCGAACAGGATGTATTCCAGTGCGGTTGGCTTGGTCGTCTTCGGGTCGAACATCCGGCCCTGAACGACGCGCTTCACCTGAACCGACGTCGTCTCGAGGCCTGGGATGGCCTCGCTCTCCTTTGCCTCCAGATGCCCGCGAACGACCGTCGCGCTGAATGCTGGCAGCCGCGGCTTGTCGCGAGGCGTGAACAACCGCGTGATCACGAACGGCTCCGGGCCCAGCGTGTAGATGCGCGTGTCGGGATGCGCCTGCCGATCCTTGAGGTAGAGACCGGTCACGTCCTTGCCCTGGTTGGTGAACGCCGCCTCCACGATCACCTGATAGCGATGGGGCGACACGAACGCGGTCTTGTTCTTGTCGAGACGATCAAACATCGGCAGGTGCGAGAGAAAGACGGTCCGCTCGCCGACGACCAGCATGTTGTGCGTGTTGGGCGGGTCCTCGCTTTGACCCGTCGCTTCACCGCTGGAAGGGAAGCTTGCGGCGACGAACGCGCCGAGCGCGAGCTCGGTCACGAACTGGCGTCGACCGATGGTCATGTCGCGGCCAGAGCGCATGATGTCACCTCCTGTATCCGAGCGCTTGTCACGCTTCAATCTGTCCATACCCTATAACGAGGCAGCATGCCAGAACGCACACCTGCCAGAGGGCCCTTCTGGATTCGGCGTTCAGTTCGCCGCTCCACGGCGTTTCGTCTTGCATGGATCTGATCGAACGCCTGTTTCACGTATCTCCTGACGGCGGTTCGGGCACGTTGGAGATGACGCTGCTGCTGATCGCCCTCACCGCGCTGCTCGGCCTGCACGCCCGCCGGCGGCTTCGGGTGCGCCCGGCAAACAGCTCCCTGTAGACCGAGAGCCAGCCCGGCTGTCGGCCTATCGTCGGTCTGCTCTCCGGCCTCCATAGCCCAGACGTTGCGGTTTGTTGAACGCGCTCCGGCTTCACTGATGGCGGAGAATGGTCCGGCTGGCCATCCGGTTGAAGTTCTGACGCCTAACCCCAAGGAAGTATTGAAATCGCCAGCCGATCCTCTAAGATGCCCGTCAGGGGAGTGGGCGGCCCGGTCGAGTTGCCGGCCGTCCTGGTGCATTCGTCGGCAAGCGCATCCCGGAGAGGTCCGACATGACGACTCGAGTCCAGTGGTTCGCAGGCGTCGCGGTGCTGGCGGCGATCCTGGCCCTGCCAGCAGCGGCGACGGCGCAGACCGCGCCGGCCGCGGCCGCACCGACGTTCAGCAAGGACATTGCGCCCATCCTCCAGCGCTCGTGCCAGTCCTGCCATCGGCAGGGGGAAATCGCGCCGATGGCGCTCACGACCTACCAGGAGGTACGGCCGTGGGCGCGGTCGATCAAGAACCGCGTCGTCGCGCGCGACATGCCGCCGTTCCACGTCGATCGGACGATCGGCATCCAGTCGTTCAAGGACGATCCATCGCTCAGCGACGAGGAGATTCAGCTGATTGCCCGCTGGGTGGATGCCGGCGCCCCGCAGGGCAACGCCGCCGACATGCCGCCGCCGCGGACCTTCGCCAAGACGGGCGACTGGCAGATTGGCGAGCCGGACCTCGTGATCAAGTTCCCGCCATATCCAGTTGCAGCCAGCGGCCCCGATCTGTTCGGCGAGCTCTTCGCCGACATTCCGATCGACGAGGACCGCTACATCCAGGCGATTCAGACGCGGTCCGCGACCCAGGAATCGCACAAGGTCGTGCACCACGCCCTGTCGTACTCGGTGTCCACGCCGGATGACGCGCAGCCGGCCATGAACGAAGGCCAGTTCCTCGTCGAGTATGCGTCGGGCAAGAACGCCGAGGTCTATCCGGAGGGCTCGGGCGTGCTGCTGCAGAAGGGCCAGCGCGCGCGACTCAGCTATCACCTCCACTCCATCGGCAAGGAGACGCGGGCCGAGGTCGAGCTCGGAATCAAGCTCTATCCCAAGGGATACGTGCCGCAGCACATTCGCTGGTCTCGCCAGCTCGCGCAGCCGACGACGCCGCTCGACATTCCGGCTGGCACCGTGTCGCGCAGCGATGGCTACACCATCCTCCACAAGCCGGCGCGGCTGATTGCGTTCCAGCCGCACATGCACAACCTGGGCAAACGGCAGTGCCTCGAGCTGATCTATCCGACCTCGGGTACCCGGACTACTACCGAGATGCTGAACTGCGCCAATTTCAACAACAACTGGCATCTCACCTATAACTACGCCGAAGACGCGCAGCCGCTGGTTCCGGCCGGGACGATCCTGCACAACATCCAGTGGCACGACAACACGAAGGCGAATCCGCGCGCGCTCGATCCGAAGAACTGGGTGGGTGACGGGCAGCGGACGATCGACGAGATGGGCTTCTTCTGGATTGGCTGGGTCGAGCTGACCGACGAGGAATACAAGGAGCAGCTCGAGGCACGGAAGGCCGCCAGGCAGCGCACCACCGAGTCGCAACCGCAGCCGCGTCAGTAGCCGCGAGAGTCGCCGGCGCGCGCAGCCGCAGGCCTGCCGCGCCGGCGCGTCACCAGTCATCGGCCTGCGCTACCCGCGAGGACACAGATGGCGCTCGATCGTCGCGCCGCCTCTGCAGCGGTCGTCGTCGTGGCGATGTGCGTGAGCGTCGCGCCCGGCCCGTCCGCGCAGCAGGCGGAGTACACCAACAACTTCAAGTTCAACCGCGGGCAGGCCATCCAGCCGATCTTCGAAGGATGGTCGTGGGGGCCCGACGGCAGCATCAACATGCACTTCGGCTACCTGAATCGCAATTACGCCGAGCAGCCCGAGATCCCGGTGGGCGCCAACACCCGGATTGAGCCGGGGGGACCGGACCGCGGTCAGCCGACATTCTTCTACACGCGCACGAACCGCAACCTGTTCGCCGTCAACGTGCCGAAGACCTTCGGCCCGAAGGAAGAGATCGTGTGGACCGTGACCTTTAACGGTCAGACTGAACGGGCCATCGGCTGGCGGCAGGCGGAATGGGAGATCGACCCGGCCGGGGGTGCCTCCAGCGGTGGCAACACCGATCCGGAGCGGGTGGCCAACAAACCGCCCACCGTGACGATTGAAGCGCTGGCCGCGGTCCGGCTACCGGGCGCCGCGTCGCTCGTAGCGGCGATCACCGACGATGGGCTGCCGAAGCCGCGGCCGAAAGCCAAGCCGGCCGTGGGTCAGGAGACGCCCCCTACGTTGCAGGGGGGAACGGACGCGCCGGTGAACGTCCCGCAAGTGGCCCCGCGCCAACCCTCGACCGGGACAGCCGAGCGCCCGCTGGGGATGGTCGTGTCGTGGATCGTGTGGCGTGGACCCGCCGAGGTCGCGTTCGAGCCGCGCTTCACACAGCCCAAGGACGGCCGGTCAGAAACCCGGGCGACCTTCAGCGTGCCGGGAGAGTACTTACTCAGGGCGACGGCTGACGACGGCGTAGCGGCGACCCATTCACAGACGATGATCAAGGTAACTGGAGGCACGGCGCCGACCGGTCCTCGGTAGCGCGTGTACCGGTTCCTTTTCCCGCTGCTCGCGATTCTCCTCGGCTGGGCGGTGGCGTCCGGCCGCGGCCGGGCCCCGGCCGAGCACGCCGTCACCTCACGTCCCATTCAGGTCGCCGAGGACGGCTACACCTCCTCACAGGCCTGCCGGGCGTGTCACCCCGACCAGTACGCCAGCTGGCACGCCTCGTACCACCGGACGATGACTCAGGTGGTGTCGCCTGACACCGTCCGCGCGGATTTCGACAATGTCACCGTCCGCGACGTCCACGGCAGGCCGATGACCCTGTCCGTGCGCGATGGCCGCTACCGCGCGGCCTTCGACGATCCCGACTGGGACGGCCGCGGCGAGGCCGCGCCGCGAATCGAGCGCGAAGTGGTGATGATCACTGGCTCGCATCACCAGCAGATCTACTGGTACTCAACCGGTCAGCAACGCCTGCTCGGACAGCTGCCGGGCGCGTATCTGATCGAAGAGCAGCGCTGGATACCACGGCGCATGGCCGTGCTCCACCCCCCCGGCGACGCGGTGTTCTCCGAAACCGGCCACTGGAACAGCGTGTGTATCGCGTGTCACACGACGCACGGCAAGCCGCGATCGAGCACGCCGCTTGGCTCGGAGCCGCTGGCTTCGCAGGTCGTCGACTCGACCACGGCGGAGCACGGCATCGCCTGCGAGTCTTGTCACGGGCCAGGCGAGACTCACGTCACCTCCAACTGGAACCCGCTGCGCCGCTATGGGCTGCACCTGACGGGCCGTCCCGACCCGACGATCGTGCAACCAGCCCGGCTGGATCCGAGGAAGTCGTCCCAGGTATGCGGTCAGTGCCACGGCATCTGGGAGTTCTACGACGGCGCGGCGGAGCGGCGCGCCAACACGGCGGGCCTGCCGTTCCGGCCCGGCGACGAGCTCGCGGACACGAGATTCGTCGCGCAGCCGACGTCGAACGGAGGCTCGCCGACGATGCAGGCACTCATCGCCGAGGATACCGGGTTCGTGCGCGATTCGTTCTGGCCCGACGGCACGGTGCGCGTCTCGGGCCGCGAATACAACGGCCTCATTGAATCCCCGTGCTTCGTCAGGGCGACCGATCCCGCCCGGACCTTGTCGTGTTCGTCGTGTCACACCTTGCACCAGACGTCCGACGATCCCCGGACGAAGGCGGAATGGGCGGTCGATCAGCTGGGAGTGCGAATGGGTACGAACGACGCGTGCACGCAGTGCCATCCCTCGATCGCGGCCAAC
>DATLLC010000204.1:0-20088 GCA_035538015.1 Vicinamibacterales bacterium | reverse complement strand
CAGAAACGGCGACGAAGGGCGGAGCGTGGCTGATCGAGGAGACCGAGCCCTCGGCGGTGATGACGCCGGAGCGGCTGACCGAGGAGCACGTGCTGATCGGCCAGGCGGCGGCCGAGTTCATCGACGGCGAGGTTCTGCCGTTGATTGATCGGCTCGAGCAGAAGGAATGGGCCCTCAACCGCGAGCTGATCAGGAAGTGCGGCGCGCTGGGCCTGCTCGGCACCAACGTGCCGGAGGCGTATGGCGGCGTGGATCTCGACAAGGTCGCCACGCTCATCGTCTCGGAGCAGGTGTCGCGCTACGCCTCGTTCGGCGCCACGTTCGGCGCGCAGGCGAACCTGACCATCCTGCCGATCTTCATGTTCGGCACCGAGCAGCAGAAGCAGGCCTATCTTCCGCGGCTGATCGCCGGCGAGATCGTCGGCGCCTACTGCCTCAGCGAGTCGGGTTCGGGCTCGGATGCGCTCGGCGCCAAGGCGAAGGCGACCAGGCAGGCCGACGGCAGCTTCGTGCTCTCCGGCGAGAAGATGTGGATCACCAACGGCGGCTTTGCCGACGTGTTCATCATCTTCGCCAAGGTGGACGGCGAGCACTTCACGGCGTTCCTCGTCGAGCGCGCCTGCCCCGGCGTGAGCACCGGCAAGGAAGAGCACAAGCTCGGACTGCACGGCTCGTCGACCGTGCCGCTGATCCTCCAGGACGTCCGGGTGCCGGCGGAGAACGTCCTCGGAGAGATCGGAAAAGGGCACAAGGTCGCCTTCAACGTGCTGAACTACGGCCGGTTCAAGCTGGCCGCGATGTGCAGCGGCGGGGCGCGGTTCGTGATCGCCGAAGCAGCGCGCTACGCGTCGGAGCGGAGGCAGTTCGGCCGCACGCTCGGCGAGTTCGGCGCGATCCGCTACAAGCTCGCGGAAATGATGGTTCGCCAGTACGCGGTCGAGAGCATGCTCTACCGGATCGCCGGGCTCTTCGATGCGGCGCTCGCCGGCAGCGACATGCTCGCCGCTCTCGAGGAGCTGGCGATCGAAGCCTCGATCTGCAAGGTTGCCGGCAGCGAGATGTTCGACTACGTCGTCGACGAGAACGTGCAGATCCACGGCGGCAACGGGTTCGTGAACGACTACCCGGCCGAGCGCCACTACCGGGATGCCCGCGTCAATCGCATCTTCGAGGGCACCAACGAGATCAATCGCCTGCTGATTCCGGGGATGCTGATGAAGAAGGCGGTCAAGGGCGAGCTCGCGCTCATCCCCGCCGCGAAGCAGCTGCAGGACGAGATCATGAGCCCCGCCGTGATGGCGCTCGACGAGGACGAAGGGCCGCTCGCGGCCGAGCGGAGGGCGTGCGGCGCATTCAAGAAGGTGGTGCTGATGGTGGCCGGCACCGCAATGCAGCGCTTTGGCCAGCAGATCGACCGGGAGCAGGAGGTCCTGACCTACCTGGCGGATCTCTGCATCGACACCTACACCGCGGAGAGCGCGGTCCTCCGCGCGGTCGCCGCCGCCGATGCCCGGCAGCCGGACCTGGGACTGCACGCCGACGCCGCGGCGGTGTTCGCTCACGAGGCGGCGGGGCGAATCGAGCTGAATGCCCGCGCGGCGCTCGCGGCCATGGCAGAGGGCGACGTCCTCCGCACCCAACTCGCCGCGCTGCGCCGGCTGCTCAAGGTGACACCGGCCAATACCGTAGCGATGCGGCGGAGGCTCGCTGATGCGACGGTGGCGAAGGGGGGGTATCTGTTCGGGTGAATGTGGTGATCTCTCGATGTGGCGAGCTGGTGATCGAGCTTCGGATGTGGTGATCGGATGATCTATCTGGTGATCTATCGGGTGATCTATCTGGTGATCTGCTGGGTGAGTTGATGATCTATCTGGTGATTGCGCTGCTCGCGCTCGCCGAGGCCGTGGTGAGCGCTGGCGAACAGTACGTAGCGTCCGCACTCGATCAGGAGCATCGGGAGATCTTCCGCGAGCTGGTGGAGATCAATACCTCGCCAGAAGGCGGCAGCGTTGCGCCGGCCGCACGGGCGGTGGCAGCGCGGCTGGCGGCAGCTGGGTACCCGCCGGCGGACGTCGAAACGATCGGGCCGAACGCCTCGTGCGTGAACGTGGTGGCCACACTCCGTGGTAAGGACGCGGCGGCTCGGCCGATACTGCTGCTGGCCCATCTCGACGTCGTCCCGGCCAAGCGCGAGGACTGGCAGTTCGACCCGTTCGTGCTCCGCGAGGAGGACGGCTGGTTCGTGGGCCGCGGCACGATGGACAACAAGGCAGGCGCCTCGGGACTGGTGGCGAACATGATGCGATGGAAGCGTGAGCGCTTCGTCCCGTCGCGCGACCTCGTCATGGTGCTCACCTGCGACGAGGAAACGGCCGCCACCGGCGGCATCCGCTGGTTGCTCGAGGCGCGGCCTCGGTTGGGCACGGCCGACTACGCGCTCAACACGGACGCCGGCGGGGTGGAACGGCGGAGCTCGGGACGCGTGGCCTTCTCGCTGCAGGCGGCCGAGAAGCAGTACGTCACCTTCGCGCTGACCGCGAAGAACGAAGGCGGGCACTCCTCGGTGCCGAGGCCCGACAACGCCATCTACGCCCTGGCGGCGGCGCTCGGCCGCCTCGCGGCGCATCGCTTCCCCGTGCAGTACAACCCCGTGTCACAGGCGTCGTTCGCGCGGACGGCGTCAATCGAGTCGGGGCCGCTTGGCGACGACCTCGCGGCGGCGGGCCGGGGCGAGACCAGCGGACCGGCCATCGATCGGCTCTCCGCCCTTCCGTTCGTCAACAGCGACCTCCGCACCACGTGCGTCGCCACGATGCTCTCGGCCGGTCACGCCGAGAATGCCCTGCCACAGTCGGCCACCGCCACGGTAAACTGCCGCGTGTTCCCGGGGGTCTCGGAGGGCGAGGTGAAGCAGGTGCTCGAATCCGTCGTTGCCGACCCGACCATTACGGTTTCGACGATCTACCAGATGGTGCCCAGCCCCGCCTCGCCCCTTCGCGACGACCTGCTGCCGTCGATCGAGACGGTGGCCGCGGCCTTCTGGAAGGACGCGACGGTGGTGCCGAGCATGTCGGCCGGTGCGACCGACGGGCTCTACCTGAGGAACATCGGAGTACCGGTCTTCGGGCTCAGCGGCATCGAGATTCGCCCGGAGGACGAACGCTCGCATGGACTCAACGAGCGGGTGCCGGTGCGCTCGCTCTACCAGTCGCGCGAGTTCTGGAACGTGATGGTGAGGACGCTGGTCAAGTGAGCGCGGCGACGTGTCTCGTCGGCCTCGCGCGATAGGATAAGAAGCCATGCCCATGCACACCGACCTCGGCACCGATCAGGCTCACCTGATGCATCCACTCCACCACCCGTCGGCCTATGCCGGCACGCGCATCTGGGTGTCTGGACGCGGCGCGATCATCAAGGATTCCACCGGCCGCGAGTACATCGACGGCCTGTCGGGCCTGTGGAACGTCAACATCGGCCACGGCCGCCAGGAACTGGGCGAGGCCGCGAGCCGGCAGATGGCTGCGCTCGCTTTCCACTCGGCCTACGCCGGCGGCACCAACGAGCAAGCGATCGCGCTCGCCGAACGGCTGAGCGCCCTCGCCTATCCCTCGATCAACACATTCTTCTTCACCAGCGGCGGCGCCGAATCGTCGGAGACCTCGTTCAAGACCGCACGCTTCTACTGGAAGGCACTCGGCAAGCCCGACAAGGTGAAGGTCATCTCACGGCATCGTGCCTATCATGGGCTGACGCTCGCGGCGATGAGCGCGACCGGCCTCCCCGCCTTCTGGCCGATGTTCGAGCCGCGGGTGCCCGGGTTCCTTCACATCGACGCGCCGGACCCCTATCGCTTCGTCAACACCACGCCGGAGGTGAGCCTGGGCGTGGCCGCGGCAAACAGGCTCGAGGAGGCCATCCTGCGCGAGGGCCCCGACACGGTGGCTGCGTTCATCGCCGAGCCGGTGCAGGGAGCGGGCGGCGTCATCGTGCCTCCGCCCGACTACTTCGCCCGGATTCGCGCGATCTGCGACAAGCACGAGGTCTTGCTGATTGCCGACGATGTGATCACCGGGTTCGGACGGACGGGCCGCTGGTTCGGGCTGCAGCATTACGGCGTGGAACCCGACATCATGCAGTTCGCCAAGGGCATCACCAGCGGGTACGTGCCGCTTGGCGGCATCGGCGTGTCGGACACGCTGCGCGAGGTGATCAACGGCGTGCCGCCGGCCCAGCGCTGGATGCACGCGTTCACTTACTCCGGCCACCCGACCTGCTGCGCCGTGGCGCTGGCGAACATCGACATCCTGGAACGCGAGGCCCTCGTCGAGCGCGCGGCCGAGGGCGGCGAGCGGCTGTTGCAGCGGCTGCGCGGCCTGGAATCGGAAGACGGCGTCGGCCACGTCCGAGGGCTGGGCCTGATGGCCGCGATCGAGGTGGTCGCTGACAAGGCGACGAAGCAACTCTTTCCGCCGGCGGCCGGCATCACCCAGAAGCTGACCGACGCGATGCTGGCGCGCGGGCTCTACACCCGCGTGGCGATGGACTGCATCTGCATCGCGCCGCCGCTGGTCACCACCGATGCCGAACTAGACCGGCTCGTGGACATCGTCGGCGACTCGGTACGGGCCGTCGTCACCTCAGCACGAGAGGCCGCGCCGGCGACCGTGGCCCGCTGAGCGCGACAGCCGTACACGCGAAGGCTCCGGCGAGTAACTCGCCGGAGCGCTCGCTCATGAGCTCTCCTCAGTTCAGCGGGCAGCCGAGGTTGTCGTCCGCATCCAGCGACGACGCCAGCGTCAGCATCTTCTCGCGGTTGGCGCTGTTCAGGGCCGAGGTGACGGCCGCGATCACCTGGTCAGGACGACGATCGCGACCAGCGGGCGTAGAACGGCAGGCCGAGAGCCACCAGCAGGAGCCCGGCGAAGGACGCGGTGGGACGCTCCATCAGGGTGTTCCCGACGAGCGCGAACGATCCGAGGACGTACAGCGCCGGAATCACGGGGTAACCGAACGCGCGGTAGGGGCGCGGCCGGCGTGGCTGGCGCGCGCGCAGCACGAAGATGGCGAGGCCGCCGAGCGTGCCGAAGAGCACGGACGCGAAGGTCACGTAGGTGAAGAGCGCCTCGTATCCGCCCGTGAGGGTCAGGAACACGGACCAGGCGCTGGTGAGGATGAGCGCGATGTACGGGGTGCGGTGGACGGGATGGACGCGCGCCGCGGCCGGAAAGAACCGGCCATCGGCCGCCATCGCGAAGCACACTCGCGACGAGGCGATCACGCCCGCGACGTTGCACCCGAAGGTGGACACGACCACGCTGGCGGCCACGAGCGACGCACCGATCGGGCCGACGAGAACGGTCACTGCCTTCTCGGCAATCCGGGTGACGCCGGCGATCTCCTCCACCGGCAGCGCCAGCACGTAGGCGAGGTTGACCGCGACGTAGATGGCCGTGAGAGCGACGGTGCCCATGATCAGCGCGCGCGGGACGGTGCGCGCCGGATTGGTGATCTCTCCGGCGGCGAAGGCCACGTAATACCAGCCTTCGTAGGTCCACATCACCGCGATCATGATGACGCCGAACGAAGCCAGCGGCCTGGCCGCGCCCGCCGGCACGATCGGCGTCCATGCCGGGTCCACCTGAGCGAAGGCCAGGGCCAACAGCGGAATCGCCACCAGTCCACCCACCTTGGCGACGGTGAGCACCGCATTGGTAGCGTTGCCCTGCTGGATGCCGGTGTAGTTGATCGCCGTGATCACCACCACCGATGCCGCGGCGACCAACTGGCCGGCGCTGATGCTCCAGGTGCCCCACGGCATGGCCATGCTCATCAGCACGCGATTGGTACCGAGTGCCGGCACGAAGTAGCTGAAGTACTCCGCGAACCCGACGGCCACGGTCGCGACGCTGCCGGTAAGGATCACCAGCAGGCACGCCCATCCGAAGAGGAAACCCCACACCGGGCCGTACGCCTCGGTCAGGAACACGTAGAGACCACCCGAGCGGGGGAACATCGATCCCATCTCGGCGTAGGTGAGGCCGCCGGCCATCGCCAGCATCCCGCCACCGACCCAGGCGAGGATGACGAGCGTTGTCGAGGGCAGGGTGGCCATCATGCTGCCGGTGGTCAGGAAGATGCCGGAGCCAATGACACTGCCGATGACGAGCAGCGTGGCGCCCGAGAGGCCGATTCCTCGAACGAGCGCGGCTTCGGCATTGGGGACGGACGGAAGATGCACGGCGGGATCTGACACAGTGCCGGGACTGTACCACGTCCGTCCTGGCCGACATCCGATGCTATAGTCGCGCGGATCTCGATGATGCACGCCTTGAAATACCCGGCCCGTCATCTTGCGTTCTGCCTGTTGCCTTTCGCCTGCGTTCTGCCTCTGGCCTTGTCCGCATCCACGCCGATGCCCCAGGACGCCGGCGCCGCGGGCACGTGGCATTGGCTGCAGAAGCTGGCGACCACGGCGAGCCTGATGCACACCACGGCGCATCCCGATGACGAGCACGGCGGCATGCTGGCGCTCGCCAGCCGTGGCATGGGCGCGCGCGTCTCGCTGCTCACGCTCAATCGCGGCGAGTCCGGAGACAACGCGCTCGGGCCGCAGCTCTTCGACGGCCTCGGGCTGATCCGCACCGAGGAACTGGCCGTCGCCGATCGGTACTACGGCGTGGATCGCCAGTACTTCACCTCGGTCGTGGACTACGGCTTCTCGAAGCGCCTCGAAGAGGCGTTCGACAAATGGGGCCGGGAAAACGTGCTGCGAGACGTTGTCCGCATCATCCGGACCGAACGGCCGCTGGTGATCGTGTCGCGCTTTCAGGGCGACGAGCGCGATGGGCATGGCAACCACCAGACCGCGGGGTTGCTCACGCAGCAGGCGTTCGAGGCCGCCGCGAACCCGGCGATGTTCCCCGAGCAGATCAAGGCCGGCCTGCGGCCCTGGCAGGCAAAGAAGCTCTACCTGGGCGGCATGCGTGAGGACGAGGAGTGGACGGTGCGCGTCGATACCGGCCAATACGGCCCCTGGCTCGGCGATTCGTTCGACAACTTCGCGCGAACAGGCCTCAGCTTTCAGCGATCGCAGAACAGCGGACGCCTGACGCTCTCCTCGGGCCCCAACTACGGCTACTACAAACGGGCCGGTCCCGGAGCCCCTGCCAGCGGCAAGGAACCGGATTTCTTCGCTGGCATCGACTGCTCGCTCCCCGGGCTGTTCAACGCACTCGGACGCCCGGAACCCTCCGAGGCCCGCGGGCTGCTCCAGCCGATCGACGCCGCCGTGCAGGAGGCGATGCGCACGTTCGACGGGCGCGATCCGTCAGCGATCGTGCCGATTCTCGCGCGCGGGCTCGCCGCCGCCCGCAGCGCCAGCGACAAGCTGGTATCCGATCCCGACGCGTCGCTGATCCTCGCCCGCAAGGTCGATCAGTTCCAGATTGCCATCAACACGGCGCTCGGATTGGATCTCGCCGCGATTGCCCAGCCGGCCGACCTGCCCGAGCCGACGGGTCCGGGCGCAGCCTTCGCGCCACCACCGGTCATGGGCGCGGTGGTGCCGGGCCAGAGTTTCGAGGTCCGCGTGCAGATGAGCAACCGCGGTGGCGTGTCGATTCTGCCCGAGACGGTCGCACTCGATACCGACCGCGGCTGGCAGGCGCAGGAGATCGCGCCCGCGTCCGTCGGGCCGCTGGCTCGCGGCCAGGTGCTCCGCCGTCGCTTTGCCGTCAAGCTGGCCGCTGACACCCCGATTAGCACGCGACCCTACTTCTCCCGCACCTCCATCCAGGAATCGATCTATCGCTTCTCCGACGAGGCGCAGTTCGGCCGCTCGTCCACCCAGCCACCGGCCGAGGCCGTCGTTCGCTACCGTGTGGACGACGTCGCCGTCGAGGTCCGCGCCATCGTCCGCCGCCGCGAGCCGAAGCTGCCCTACGGATTCGTGATGCGCGAGCTCCGGGTCGTGCCCGCGGTGTCGCTGACGGTGGCGCCGGCGACCGCGGTGGTTCCGCTGGCCGCCGCGACCACGCGCGTTGCCATCACCGTGGACCTGCTGAACAGTCGCGAGACCGGGAGCAAGGGGACGGTGACGCTGCGCGTTCCCGACGGCTGGAACTTGGAGCCGTCGCAAGCCTCGTTCACGTTCGCACGGGGAGGCGAGCGAGCCTCGTTCCGTTTCGCGGTGACGATGCCGGCGATCGAGAGCCGTCTGTACGACGTACGCGCCGTTGCGACGGTCGATGGGCGCGACTACGCGGAAGGGTTCGAGGAGATTGACTTCCGCGATCTCGAGGCGCGCTATCTATACCGCCCGTCGACGCTGGGCGTCCGGGGGATCGACGTCACGGTGGTGCCGGGGCTGCGGGTGGGTTACGTCATGGGCATCGGTGACCAGGTGCCGCAAGCCGTCCAGCAGCTCGGCTACGAGGTGACGCTGCTCGACGAGAAGGCGCTGGCCTCGGGCAACCTCCAGCACTACGACGCCATCATCACGGGCACCCGCGCCTACGCCGTGCGCGAGGACCTGAAGACCTACAACCAGAGGCTGCAGGATTATGCCCGGAACGGCGGTCATCTGATCGTCCTCTACAACACGCAGGAGCTGGTGCCCAACGAGTTCGCGCCGTTTCCGGGCGAGCTGACGCCGCGGGCCGAGGAAGTGTCGGAGGAAGATTCGCCGGTCGAGATCCTCGTCCCGAACGCGCCGATGCTCACCTTCCCCAACCGTATCACCAGGGCGGACTTCGACGGCTGGGTGGAGCAACGAGGCTCCAAGTTCTGGAGCCGCTGGGACGCGGCCTACACGCCAATCATCGCCACCTACGACAAGGGGCAGGCGCCGCAGCAGGGTGGGTGGCTCTGGGCGAAGACCGGCAAGGGCCATTACACGTATTTCGCCTACGCGTTTCACCGGCAGCTGCCGTACGGTGTACCTGGCGCGTACCGGCTGCTCGCCAACCTGCTGGCGCTCGGCAAGAGCGCGACGCCGTGACAGTGGCTCACGAGCGTCCCGACACGCACGCCGGCGGCATCGTGTACCGCGACGTCGGCAGCGGCCCCGAGTACTTGATCGTCCGCGCGAGACGAGACCCCTCGGCGTGGGTCCTGCCCAAGGGCCACATCGAGCGCGGTGAGACACCGGAGGAAGCCGCCGTGCGTGAGGTCGAGGAAGAGGCGGGCTGCGTCGCGAGGATCGTCGCGGAGGTCGGCCGACTGTCGTTCGGCGACGTCCGCACCCGCGTGTTCCTGATGCGCTTCGAACGGGAGGTCGGGTCGGCCGAGGGGCGCGAGCTGTTCTGGGGACCGGCTGAGGAAGCGCGCAAGCGCCTCACGTTCGAGAACACGCGTGCGCTGCTCGTGCGCGCACACGAGCGGGTGACGGCGGGCGAGGTGCACGACTGAGCGGGCGGCGTCGTCAATCAACTCGGCCAGGTGTTTGGCTATCCGAATCTCTACGTCGTGGGCGGCGCGATCGTGCCTACGCCGATCGGCCGCAACCCGTCGCACACGATCGCGGCGCTGGCGGAGCGCATCGCCGGTTGCTGCTGATCACTCGCGCGGTCCGGTCGCACTGCCCAGATCCACAGACCAATATTGAGAGCTCCTCTTGGTTGTGACGCTGGTCGGTCGCCGCGAGACCCGCTTGGGCCGCAGGGGTCAAGCCCCTGCCGGGTGCGGTCCCGCAGGCCCCCTTCTCTGTCGGACAAAGACAAAGTAAGCGGTCACCGAGACGGCAAGGAACGCGAACGAGAAGACGATGCCCTCGCGCGGGCCGGTGAAGAAGATGTAGAGCCACAGCGCCAGCGATAGCAGGGCCGGCAGCGGGTACAGCCACATCGTGAACGGTTGGGGAATGTCGGGCCGATAGCGCCGCAGCAGGATCACCGCCGCGCACTGCCAGATGAAGCGGAGGAGGATCTGCACCTGAATCAGCCAGCTCACCAGCTGGCCGAGCGTGAAGAAGCAGAACGGCAACGAGATCAGCGTGATCACCACCAGCGAGACGTGGGGGAAGTGTTTGGTGGGATGAACCCTCGCGAACACCGCGAAGAAATCGCCATCACGGGCCGCCGCAAACGGAATCCGCGAGTAGCCGAGAATGGTCGCGTAAAGCGACGCTGCGGCCACGAACAGGATGAGGCCCGTCATCACCGTGCCCGCGATGCGCCCAGTCGCAGGATCGGCGAAGGTTCGCACGATGAATTCCGAGGCTATAGTCCGGAGCTGGGCGGCCTCCCGCCAGGGAATCAGCCCAAGCACCACGATGGTCATGGCCATGTAAAGCGCGGCAACGATGAAAATCGAGACGACGATCGAGCGCGGGACGGTACGCCCGGGATCGACGATCTCCTCGCCGATGTTGCACACCTGGTTGTAGCCGCCGTAGCTGTACATCGCCAGCACCGAGGCCGCGCCCAGGGCCGTCGCCAGCGACGCGTCGAAGGTGTAGGCCTGGGGTGGAAAATCGAACGCCATGGCGGGCGAGAACCTGAACAGCCCGACTACGATCACCCACCCGACAGTGAACAGGACGCCGGCCAGCATGACGACCGCGAGGCGGCCGATGGACTCGATGTCGCGCCAGAGCAGGGCGGCCATGGCGACACACACCGAGGCCGCAAGCAGGTGGTGCTGTACCGGTGTCATGGTCGTCCAAACGAACTGCAGGTAGTCCGAAAAGCCGACCGCGCCCCCGGCGATCGAGAGCGGGGCAACGAGGATGGTCTGGAAGATGAAGAGGAACCCCATCAGCCGGCCAAGGCCGAAGGGCTGGAACGCCTCGCGCAGATAGAGGTAGCCGCCGCCGCTGCCCGGCAGCGCGGCGCCCAGCTGCGCGTAGATCAGCCCGTCGGCGAGCGCCAGCACCGCGCCCGCGATCCACGCGTAAAGGATGTGCGGCCCGTTCATCGCCTGGATCATGAACGGGATGGTGAGGAATGGGCCGACGCCCACCATGCTGATGATGTTGGTGGAGGTGGCCTGCAGCAGGCCCATGCGGCGGTCGAGGTGAGGGGCGGCCACGTCAGGGATCAGGGATCAGGGATCAGGGATCAGGGATCAGGAAAGGGCTGAACCCATCGCGGCTAGATCTGCAAGGCGCCGATGAGCGCGGCCGCCGCGGCCCGGTCAGGCACGAGCGGGTTGAGCGCGAGCGCGTCCACGAGTGCCTCGCGCGTGCCGGCGCGGACGGCGTCAATCGTCGCCCGCTCGAACGCTTTGACCCGCACGACGAGGTCGCGCACCGGCTCCGGCAAGGCGCCGACGTGGAGCGCCTGTGGCCCGTTCGCGTTGACCACACAGGGCACCTCGATGACGTCGTCAGCCTCGAGCTCCGGAACGTTGCCGCGATTTGGCACGTTGAGCGGGATGATCGCGTTCGTGTGCTGCACGATGGCGTGGATGGTATCGAGCGCGATCTTGTCGTAGCCGGTCAGGTGCGCCCACGGAGCAGGGGGGGCCGCGACATCGGGGCTGCCGGATTCGAGCTGCATGTAGCCGGCGCTGCGCTCCGCGAGGTAGTGCTCGTACCGTGCCACCGGATCGGCCACGCCCTTGTGGAGGTCGTCGAACAGATCGCGCGTGAGACGGGCGATGACGGCGCCCCGCGTATCACCCGCCGCTCGCAGGTTGGCAACGGCGCGCTCTGGCGCATCGTAGTAGAAGACGTATTCGGTAGGCAGCAGCCGAAGCTCCCGAAGGCGCGCCACCGAGAACAGCGGCGTCCGGTAGACGCGGGCCAGCCGGTCCGGGTCGTCCCATAAGCGGGCCAGCTGCGGCTTGCCCTGCCACCACACCTCGCGGATGAACCCAAGGTGGTTGAGCCCGATGTAGTCGAAGCGGCATTCCTCGGCGGGGACCCCGAGCGCGTGCGCGACTTCCTGGAACACTTCGGTCGGCGTGTCACAGATGCCGACCACGCGCGCGCCGGTCTCGGCGATGAGCGCCTGGGTCACCAACCCGGCGGGATTGGTAAAATTGACGATCCACGCGTCGGGAGCCCGGCGCATCACCTCGCGCGCGCAGGCCACGAGCGGCGGAATGGTCCGCACGGCCATCGCGAACCCCCCAGGCCCGACCGTCTCCTGCCCCACGAACCCGAGGGCGAGCGCGGCCCGCTCGTCGTGCACCCGCGCTTCGATGCCGCCCACGCGAATGCTGGTGATGACGAAGCGGGCGCCCTCGAGGGCCGGGTCGGCCGCCGTATGCGTGGTCACGTGCGCCGTTCCGGCGCGGCGCGCGGCCAGCGGGCCAATCACCCCGAGACGCAGGGCATCCGGGTCGTAGAGGGCAAACTCCTCGATGCCCAGGCCGGCGCTGGCGAGCCCGTTGATCAACAGCGGGACGCGAACCCCGGCTCCGCCGATGACCGCGATCTTCATCGATCGCTCCGCGCTCGCGCCCCGACCAGCTCTTCGCGCGACGGCAGCCCGTCGAGGCCGCCGGCCGCCCGGGTCGAGAGCGAGCCGAGGCGCACACCCGCCCGCAGGCACGCGGCCAGCCGCTGACCGGCGAGGAGCGCCGCCAGGAACCCGCCGTTGAAGGCGTCACCCGCGCCGGTCGTGTCGACCACCCCGACCCGTATGGCCGGCGCGCGCACGACCCCGCCGTTCGCGATCGCCATCGCCCCGCGCGCTCCCCGTTTGATCACACTCTGGCGCGCGAGCGATCGCCAGCGCACGACGGCACCCGCCAGGGTGGTCGCTGAAGCATAGTGGCGCGCCTCACCCTCGTTGACGAACACCCAGTCGAGCGCGCCGAGGAGCGCCGGGAACCCGCGGCGGTCCGGGAGATCGGCATGCCAGCCGAAGTCCCACGACGTCGTGATGCCTCGCCGGCGGCAACGGTCCAGCACGTCGGCCCACGATGACAAGTCGCGCGGTCCCAGTGCGAGATGCAGATGCCGGGCCGGCGGCAGCCGGCGGCTGAAGGACGCCAGCAGACGAGCCTCGAGCACCTCGTTCACGCCCTCGAAGGTGACGAAGGCCCGATCGCGGCGGGAGGAGAGCGCCACCGACACCGCGTGCGCCTCGTGGTGCTGCCGGAGGTTGGTGACGCGGATCGACTCGGCTCTCAACCGCGCGGTGCCGGCGTGGCTGAGCGCGCTCAGGACGGCCACACGCGCCCCGCTCCTCGCCGCGGCCACGGCGGTGATGAGGGTGCCTCCTCCCGACGTGCGGACGAACTGGCCGGTGCGCAGCTCCTCGCCGGGCCGAGGCAGGCGCGGCAGGCCGTGGAAGATCAAGTCCTCGAAGACCTCGCCCGCGCACATCAGATCGACCGGCAGCAGCGTTCCCTTCAATCGCTACTGCACCGTCACCGGATAGCTCGCGGACTTGAGCGCGATGGGATCGGAACCCTTCCTGTAATCGAAGGTCAACGTCGTGCGGCCGGGCTTGGTCGCCGTCAAGCGAAACACTTCGATTCCGGGCGAACCCGCGGTCGCTTCGTAGGTCGGTTCGCCTGCGAGCGCCACGATGCCCGCATCGGATCCGGGACGAAGGGACCAGCGCATGCCGGCAGCGCGGTCCGCGGTCAGGCGCGCCGCCATGGACTGGCCAACGCGCAGCGTGATCGGCCAGCCCGAGGCCAGGTCCGTGACCATCGCGATCGGCTCGGATCCTCCAGCGGGGGGCGTCGGCAGAATCGCCGGCGCCGACGGATCGACGGGCTTGAAGACCGGCTCGGCCTGCTGCGGAGGCGTCGTGGCGGGTGCGTTCCCGCTGCCGCCGCACGCGGCGATGGCGGCCAGGCTGGCCGCGACCGCGCACACCCTGAGGCCGGTACCAAGTGCCATGCGCGCTATCTTACCCGTGCGCCTGCGAGCCCCGGTCGACCTTCATCTGAGGCATGATGAGCCCGACTCTCGCGGAGGCTCCCATGATGCGAACGATGACGCGAAGCGGCCTGGGTGCAATTCTGACAGCGGCCCTCGGCCTGAGCGGCTGTGCCCAACCGGCGGCTCCACCGACGCCGGCCGCCGAGGCTACGCGACCCGACCCGTTGCCGGGCACGAAGCTGTCGCTCGACGACCTCCGCCAGCAGATGTTCCACGTCGGCGCCGGCCAACGCCTGAAGCCCACATCCTGGCCCGGTGGCGCCCGGGTCGCAGTCGGCCTGTCGTTCGACGTCGACAACGCCACCGCCACGCTCTCGACAGGCAACCTCGACTACGAAGTGATCTCGCGGGGCGAGTACGGCGCGGTGGACGGGCTTCCCCGGATCCTGCGAATGCTCGAACGGCAACAGGTCCCCGCCTCGTTCTTCATCCCGGCGGTGAGCGTGGAGCTGCACCCGCCGATGATCAAGGAGATCCAGGCCTCGCCCCTGAATCACGAAATTGGCATTCACGGCTGGATCCACGAGCGGCTGCCCGTGCTGAACAACGAACAGGAAGAGCAGCGGCTGCTCAACCAGTCGCTCGAAACCCTGACCCGCATGGTGGGCTCCCGCCCGGTCGGCTACCGCGCACCGTCGTGGAAGTTCAGCAAGTTCACCCTGGGCCAGGTCAAAGCCGCGGGGTTCCTCTACGACAGCAGCCTCATGGCCAGCGACGATGCCTACGAGCTGCAGCTGGACGGCCAGCGCACCGGCCTGGTGGAACTGCCAATCGAACGCATCCTGGACGATGCCCCGTACTTCGGAGGCAATGCGGACGGCTCGATGCCGTCGGTCTCGGCGGTCCTCGAGGTCTTCCAGTCCGAGTTCGACGTCGCCTACCAGGAGAGCGGCCTGTACCTGCTGACCATGCACCCGCACATGACGGGACACCGCTCGCGTGTGGCGATGCTCGAGAAGCTGGTTGGCTACATGAAGGGGAAACCGGGTGTCTGGTTTGCGACGCACGAGCAGATTGCCCGGCACGTGAAGGCGCTGTTGAAGTAGGAGTGAATGGGCGGCCGGTGGCAGGGAGGCCGCCAGTCGTCCCTTTTGGCTTTTGCCTTCCCCCTTCCGCCGAGTACTATTCGCCATCGTGCATCCTGATCTCGAAGAAACCATCGCCTTCCACGAGGCTGTCCTCGCGGAGGGCAGCAAGGCCCTGGTCGGCTACGACCTCCCGAAGATCCTCGCGAACGTCGTCCTCCTCTCGGAGATTCCGACGACCTACGACAAGAAGGAGCAGCGGCAGGTCAACTCCGGCAACCTGCTGCTGAGGGGCGTGCCCGGCGTGGGCAAGACCTTCTTCGGGGTCATCCTGGCGGCGATCAGCAACGCCAAGTTCGCCCGCATCCAGGGCCGCGCCGACATGCAGCCGACCGAGGTGGTGGGCTTCCAGATGATCAACCCCGCCACCGGCGAGCTGCTGACCGAGTTCGGGCCGCTGGCCTCGGCCGAGGTCATCCTGCTCGACGAGATCAACCGCATCCCGCTCAAGTCGCAAAGCGCGTTCCTCGAGGGCCTGCAGGACCGTACCGTCACCGTCGGGAAGACGACCTACGAGCTGCCGACGTTCAGCTTCGCGATCGCCACCATGAACCCGGTGGAGCTCGGACAGGGCACGTTTCCGCTGTCCGAAGCGGCGACCGACCGCTTCGCGATGATGGTGAACATCGGCTATCTGCCGCCAGAGGAGGAGCGAAAGCTCGTCAACTTCGACTTCAAGCGCATCCGGCTCGCTCCCATCATGGCCAAGGAGCGCATCATCCAGCTCCGCGCGGCGATCTCAGAGCACGTCTTCCTCCACGAGCGGCTCGGCGATTACATCCAGCGTCTGGTCGCCACCACGCGGCCCTTCAACCCGGAGACGGATTGGCACGTGCACTCCGCATCGGAGCTGGTCGAAACGGGCGTCGACCTGGGGGCATCGCCCCGTGCCATCATCTGCTGGGGACGTCTCGCGAAGGTGTGGGCGCTGCTGGTGAGGCATCGTGACGAGGTCTACCCAGAGGACATCCAGGATCTGGCGCAGTATGTGCTCCCCCACCGCATCTGGCTCGGTCCGCACGCGGCCAGCCACGGCCTGACCACCGATGCCGTGATCAAGGACATCGTCGAGAGGGTGGCGATACCGTAGGGCCGGGCTAAAGCCTCTGGACTTTGGGCTCCAGGCTATAGGCTCTAGACTCTAGGCTCTAGGCTCTAGGCTGACCTCAGGACGCCCGGACCTCAAGACCCCCAGACCTCAGGACCTCAGGACCCCCTACCGTGCGCACGCGGGAACAGGAAGTCGAGCCACTCATCAACCTCTCGGAGGTCACAGAGGTCGAACTGCTGATCCTGAAGCGGATGCGCGAGTTCACACCCGGCGAGCATTCCAGCCTGTTCCACGGCGCCGGGTTCAACTTCGTGGGCCTCCGCGACTGGCAGGCCGGGGACCGCTTCGAGAGCATCGACTGGGCCCAGTCATCGCTCACCAATTTCAGTCCGCTCATCGTTCGCGAGTTCGAGCAGCCCACCACCTCCGGCGTGATCATCGCGGCGGACCGCTCCGCCTCCACCCGCTGTGGCATGGACGGGGTGCCGATTGCCCTCACCATCGCGCGCGCGATTGCCACCATCGGCATGTCCGCGGTGTTCTTCCAGGACTCGATCGGCCTCATCACCTTCGACGCCCGGACCGGTCGGCTCGGCGCCGTGCGGCCGCGCATCGGCAAGGGACAGGTGATCCACTGCCTCGAGGCCTACGACGAAGGACGCGGGCTCCAGGACCTGAAGGTGGCGGGCAGTCTCAGCGCCACGCTGATTGGCTTCTCCCGCAAGACCTCGCTCGTACCCGTCGTCTCCGACTTCCTGTTCGAGGATCCCGGCGCGTTGATCAAAGAGCTGTCGCTCGCCAACAACGTGCACGACGTGTTCGTGGTGCTGGTCGACGCGGCGTTCGCCTTCGAGCTGCCCAGCGTGTCATCGGGCTGGGTCGAAGCCTTCGACGTGGAGACCGGCACGACGCGCACGCTCTCCCGCCGCGAAGCGCGCGGACTCCAGGCCCGCGTGCAGGCGTGGCAGGACGAGGTGGCGTCGATTGCGCGGCAGGCGGATCTGGACGTGCTGCGGCTCGGCACCGACCAGACGAAGTTCGACATCGCGCTGCTGGAATGGGTCCACGAGAGGCGGCTGAGACGGAAGTGACGGCGACCGAGTGCAGAGTGCAGGGTTTCGGTGTGATGAATGCGGTGCCGAGTGCCTGGTGCGGAGTGCGAGGTGCGGGATGCAGGCGGTGCGAATGACGCGTGAACTGATCGGCTCATGGCTCGTGATCCTCTTCCTGGTGGCGCCCGCAGCGGCCCAACCGCCATCCGGCGTGGTGGATGTCGAGGTGGAACCCATCACGTGCTGGTGGCGGAGCTCGACCTCGGCGGTCCGTTCAGGCGAGCCGTTCACGCTGATGCTGACCTGCCAGGTCGTGGAAACCGATACGACCAAGGTGGTGCCCGACCAGTCGAAGCTCGATCCTTCGGTGGTGCAGCTGCAGCCCTTCGAGATCATCGGCGGCGCCAAGGCGCCGGACATGCGGGTGCCGGGCAAGCGTTTCTTCCAGTACGAGTATCGGCTGCGGCTGATCAACGAAGGGGCGTTCGGCGCGGACGTGGACGTGCCGCAGTTGCAGATCAGCTATCGCATCGAGAGCCAGGTCGCGCGCGGCGAGGCCATCCAGGGCCGCGATCTCAACTACAACCTGCTGCCCATCTCCATTCGCCTCCTCTCGATCGTCCCAGAGGACACGATCGACATCCGCGAGGCGCCGGCGGCCGCGTTCCAGGCGGTCGAAGCGCGCGAGTCGCGCGCGGAGATGCTGGAACTCATCGGGACCATCCTGTTCGGACTGGCCGGGGTCGTCCTCCTCGTGATGCTCGTCAGCCTGTTCCGCTCGCGGCGGGTGCGGACCACGACCGAGGGCTGGCGCATGCCGGCGCGCGCGATCGCGGCGAGGGCCCAGAGCAGCTTGAACGAGGTGCGGCAAAGCAGCCGCGGAGGCTGGGACACCGATCTGGCCGGGCGCGCCCTGACGGCGGCGCGCGTGGCCGCCTCGATGGTGTCGGGCGGAAGCGTGGGACAGACCAGGGCCGGCTCCGCCACAGTGCGCGATGGCCAGCTGCTGGTGAAAGGCTGGCTCGGCCGAGGCGGCGCCATGGTTTCGGGGTCGGCAACCCCGCAGAACGTGCAGGATGCCAATCTGGCCAGCAGCCTGCTGGCCTTTACGCGCGCCCGCTACGGGCGTACCGGCACGCTCGACGGCAGCGCGCTGGACGAGGCGCTCGATACCGCGCTGGCCGCGGCGCGCAGAGCCACGTCCCAACATTCGTGGCTATCCGACCTCCTGAGGCGGAAGGCTCGTGCTTGAGCCGCTGAGGGCGCTCGCCGCCACGATGCGGGCGGCCTGGGCCGATTGGACCGGGCTGCGCATCGCGGAGCTGCACTTCGCGCAGCTGCCGATGGCCCAGCGCGTCCTGATCGTCCTGTTCGGCGTCGCGATTGCGACGCTGGCATTGCGCATCATGGTGCGCGCGTCGGCCCACCGCGGCCGCGTCGCCCTGCCGGCTCTCGTGGGCCTTCGCAAGGTGAACCGGCTGGCCGTCACCCGGCACGGGGCGCTGCTGCTCGGTCTGGCCGGCCTGCCGTTCTTCATCATGGCGCTGGCCGACCCCAAGACCGCCGTCACCCGCGAGGAAGTGTCCTACCCCGGCCGGCGCATCAGCCTCATGATCGACGCCTCGTCGAGCATGCTGACCGCCCTGCCGGCCAACCGCTTCGCCGAGGGCGCACCGAACAACGCCGCGTTCTTCACCACGGTCGGCGCGGCGCGCTACTTCATCGAGCGTCGCATGCACGGCAAGTATCGCGACCTGATGGCGCTCATCGAGTTCGGCGATGACGCGTACGTGATCACGCCGTTCACGACCGACTACGAGAACATCCTTCTGAGCACGTCGCTCATCGGAGACTGGCAGGAGTTCATGTCGTTTCCGGATCAGGGGACGGTCATCGCGCGGGCGGTCGACCAGAGTGTGGCGATGTTCCGGTCATTCAAGTACCTCGATGCGGCGGGCAACCTGATGGTGCTCTTCAGCGACGGCGCCGATGCCGAGGTGCTCGAGAGCGGCAAGTCGGCCATGGACGTCGTTGAGGACGCGCGACGGGCCAAGATTCCGATCTATTTCATCAAGGTCGGCCGCGACATCCCGGGCCGCGTGCAGATTGGCGATGAGATGTGGCGAGCGGCAGTCGAGCGGACGGGCGGGCACTTCTACGGTGGTGCCGATGAAGCGTCGATCGAGAAGGCGCTGAGCGACATCGACCGCGCGGCGGCGGGCCGGATTGAGTACAAGCAGTACAGCACCGAGCGGCCCCGGTATACGCCGTTTGCGCTGGCGGCGGCAGCGCTGTGGTCGCTGGCGTTGTTGCTCAGGCTCACGGTGCCGACCTTTGCAGTGTTTCCATAGGTGATCGGGCTGGATTCGTAGAGGCTGTCGCGGTCGGCAGCGGCACGAGGCAGGACTGGGCAGCGAAGGAGTTCGAGATGCGCGCAGTGATTGGCTACCTGATTGTCGCGGCGGCGCTCGTCGCGGCCGGCGCCGTGTTGTGGAGCGGCTCCAGCCTGGAGCGTCGCGTCGCCGCGGCCGAACGCGACCTGGTGACCCTGCGTTATCAGGAGGCCGGCGCACTGGCGGTGGAGCCGCCGCCGGCCTGGTCGTCCTACCTGCCCGGGACCGGGCGGACCGTGGAAGACGCCAAGGCCCTCAGCGCCACGTCGAAATACTGGGATGGCGACTACAGCGCTGTCGCTGCCGATCCCAACGCGAAGCTGCTGGCTGCCAACGCGGCGTATCGCTCCCTTCGGCAGAAGGGCGGCAACTGGCAAGCGGTGGTCGGCGAGCTCGACGGCGTCGTCAAGGCCTATGCGGACGTCCTCCGCGAGGATCCGAACAACGCCGAGGCCGCCTTCAACTTCGAGTACGCCACGCGCCTCCGCGCGGTGCTCGCGGCCCGCCGCCAGCCGCTCAAGCCGGAGGATTCCGGCGAGAAGCTCACCATTCACGGCGGCGTCGGCGAGGTGCCGGTGGACGCCGATGCCAAGAAGTTCAAGATGATCGTGCCGATGCGCCCCGACGAGCGGCAGGAAGCCGAGAAAGCCGGCAAGGGCGCGAC
>DATLLC010000203.1:0-18937 GCA_035538015.1 Vicinamibacterales bacterium | reverse complement strand
GCGCTGTCGCGGTCGGACGCGGGCATGACGATGACCGAGCTGTCGCGCCTGCTGATCGTGTCGAACGGCAACGTGACGGGGATCATCGAGCGGCTGACGGCCGCCGGCCTCGTGTCGCGTCAGGCCGCCGCCAGCGACCGACGCGCCGTCCATGTCTGCCTCACGCGTCGAGGGGCGGACAGGTTTGGCGAGATGGCCGAGGTCCACGAGGCCTGGGTCGACGAGCTGCTCTCCGAGCTCTCGCGGGCCGATACCGAGATGCTGATCGCACACCTGGACGGCCTGGCCGGCCGCATCCGCGAGGGAGGACGCCGCGCATGACCATGAAGAGCTTCGCGCCCAAGCAATTCGACTGGCGTCTCGAACGCGGGATCGCGACGATTCGGCTCACGCGTCCGGAGCGGAAGAATCCGCTGACCTTCGACAGCTACGCCGAATTGCGCGACACTTTTCGGGCGCTGGCCGAGGCCGAGGACGTGGGGGCGGTGGTGTTCGCCTCGAGCGGCGGCAATTTCTGCTCGGGTGGCGACGTGCACGAGATCATCGGCCCGCTCCTCGATCGCGATATGAAGGGATTGCTGTCGTTCACGCGGCTCACCGGCGATCTGGTGAAAGCCATCCGTGCCTGCCCGCAACCGGTGATCGCGGCGGTCGAGGGCGTCTGTGTCGGCGCCGGCGCCATGATTGCCCTCGCCGCGGATCTCAGACTCGGGACGCCGACGGCGAAGGTGGCTTTCCTGTTCACGAGGGTCGGCCTGGCCGGATGCGACATGGGCGCCTGCGCGATGCTTCCCCGGGTCATCGGCCAGGGGCGTGCGGCGGAGCTGCTGTTCACAGGCCGGACGATGAGCGCCGATGAAGGCGAGCGCTGGGGCTTTTTCAATCGCCTGCTGGCAGCCGACGAGGTGGAGGCCTCGGCACTGGACCTGGCCGGGCAGCTCGCCGCAGGGCCGGGCTTCGCGCACATGATGACCAAGACGATGCTCGCCCAGGAGTGGTCGATGAGCGTGGACCAGGCCATCGAGGCCGAGGCGCAGGCACAGGCCATCTGCATGCAAACGAAAGATTTTCGGCGTGCCTTCGAGGCCTTCGTCGCCAAGGCCGCCCCGCGCTTCGAGGGAAACTAAGGAGACGCGTCATGCCCGACGCCAGCTTTCTCTCCTGGCCGTTCTTCGAGCCGCGTCATCGCGAGCACGCCCACCAGCTCGATCGCTGGGCGGCCGACGCGCTCGACACGGTAGACCATCACGCGCCCGACGCCGCATGCCGGACGCTCGTGGCCGTGCTCGGCCGTGAGGGCTGGCTCGAGGCGACCGCGCCGCCGCCGGAGCAGCCCGAGGCGCGCGTCGACGTGCGCACGATCGCGTTGTCCCGCGAGACGCTCGCCCGCCACGACGGGCTGGCGGATTTTGCGTTCGCGATGCAGGGGCTCGGCGCTGGGCCGATTTCACTGTTCGGGTCAATCGAGCAGCGACAGGAGTGGGTCTCGCTCACGCGCGCCGGAACGGCCATTGCCGCCTTCGCCCTGACCGAGGCCGCCTCCGGATCGGACGTTGCGGCCATCACCAGCACGGCCCGCCGCGATGGCCGCGGCTGGGTGCTGGACGGAGAGAAGACCTGGATCTCCAATGGCGGCCTTGCCGACGTCTACGTGGTCTTCGCGCGCACGGGTGAGGCCCCCGGCGCAAAGGGTTTGAGTGCGTTCATCGTCCCGGCGGCCACGCCGGGGCTTCTGGTACTCGAGCGCCTGCACGCGATGGCCCCGCATCCGCTCGCCCGCCTTCGCTTCGACGGGTGCCGCCTGCCGCAGTCGGCGCTGATTGGCGCGGCCGGCGATGGCTTCCGGATTGCCATGGCCACGCTCGATGTCTTCCGCCCGACGGTCGGAGCGGCGGCGCTCGGCTTCGCGCGTCGGGCGCTCGACGAGGCGGTGGAAATGTGCCGCGGTCGCCAGCGGTTCGGCGGCGCGCTGGCGCAGCTCCAGATGGTTCAGGCCCATCTCGCCGACATGGCCGTCGATATCGACGCCTCGGCGCTCTTCGTCTACCGGGCGGCGTGGGCGAAGGACACTGGTGCCGCGCGCGTCACGCGCGAGGCGGCCATGGCCAAGCTGTACGCGACGGAGGCCGCGCAGCGCGTCATCGACGCCAGCGTCCAGCTCCATGGCGGGGAAGGCGTGCGCTCCGGTCACATCGTAGAGCGGCTGTACCGCGAGATCAGGGCCCTGCGAATCTACGAAGGGGCTTCCGACGTGCAGAAGGTGGTGATCGCGCGGGCAGTCCTCGCCAGGGACGGCGCGGCCTGAGGGCGTCATGAGCGACCGAACCGTGCGTCTTGGCGCCAGTGCCCATACCGATACGTTCGCGCGCGACCGGCTGCCGCCGACACACCAGTGGCCGGACCTCTTGCTCGACCGGCCGGAGTTTCAATATCCGGAGCGCCTGAATGTGGGTGTTGAGCTCACCGACCGCATGGTCGAGCGAGGCTTCGGCGACCAGGTGGCGCTCATCGGCAACGGTCGCCGCCGTACCTACAAGGAGCTGGCCGACTGGTCGAACCGGCTCGCGCATGCGCTGGTGGAGAACTACGGGGTGCGCCCCGGAAACCGTGTTCTCATCCGCTCCGGCAACAATCCCGCGTTCGTGGCGGCCTGGCTCGCCGCCACCAAGGCCGGCGCCGTGGTCGTGAACACGATGCCGATGCTGCGCGCCGGCGAGCTGGCGAAGATCATCGACAAGGCGGAGATCGCGCTGGCGCTCACCGACAGCCGCATCGGCGACGAACTGGTCGCCTGCGCCAAGGGCAGCGGGTTCCTGCGCCAGGTCGTGCCGTTCGACGGGACGCACAACCACGACGCCGAACTGGACCGCGTCGCGCTCGACAAGCCCGTGCGCTTCGAGGCCGTTCCGACGGGCCGAGACGACGTGGCCCTGCTCGGCTTCACTTCAGGCACCACCGGTGAGCCCAAGGCAACGATGCACTTCCATCGCGACCTGCTCATCATCGCGGACGGCTACGCAAAGGAGGTGCTGGGCGTGACGCCCGACGATGTCTTCGTCGGCTCGCCGCCGCTGGCGTTCACGTTCGGGCTCGGCGGGCTGGCCATCTTCCCGCTGCGGTTCGGCGCCACCGCGGCGCTGCTCGAGAACGCGTCGCCGGCCAACATGATCGGCATCGTCGAGACCTACAAGGCCACGATCTGCTTCACCGCGCCAACGGCCTATCGCGCGATGATGGCGGCAATGGACGCCGGCGCGGACCTGTCGTCACTGCGGTTGGCCGTCTCGGCCGGTGAAACGCTCCCTCCTCCGGTGTTCCGGGACTGGGTGGCGAAGACCGGCACGCCGATCCTGGATGGCATCGGCACCACCGAACTGCTGCACATCTTCATCACCAACCGCGACGACGATGCCCATCCCGGGTGCACGGGACGGACCGTCGCCGGCTATGAGGCGCGCATCGTGGACGAGCACATGCGCGAGGTGCCGCGCGGTGTCGTGGGCCGGCTCGCCGTGCGCGGGCCGACCGGCTGCCGCTATCTCGCTGACGCCCGGCAGGCCAGCTACGTGCGCGAAGGCTGGAACCTGACTGGCGATGCGTTCGCGCAGGACGAGCATGGGCGCTTCCACTTCGCCGCGCGCACCGACGACATGATCCTCTCGGCCGGATACAACATCGCCGGCCCCGAAGTGGAGGCCGCGCTGCTCGCGCACCCGGACGTGGGCGAATGCGCCGTGGTCGGCCAGCCGGACGAGGAGCGCGGGCAGATCGTCGCCGCGTTCGTGGTGCTGCGTTCCGGCGTCGTGCCCGACGAAACCACGGTCAAGCGCCTGCAGGATCACGTCAAGGCGTCGATCGCTCCTTACAAGTACCCCCGCGCCGTCTCGTTCGTGGACCAGCTGCCGAAGACCGCGACGGGGAAGATCCAACGCTTCCGCATGCGCGGCCCGACGTAACTACCACGGCGCCACGGGCACCTCGGAGACACCATGACCGCATCGCACCTCAGCTTTCTTCACCCCGACGGTTGGGCGCCGCCTCGGGGCTACGCCAACGGCGTTGCTGCCGAGGGCCGCACCATCTTCGTGGCCGGACAAGTTGGCTGGAACGCGGGCGGCGCGTTCGAGACCGACGACTTCGTGGCCCAGGTCGAGCAGGCGCTCCAGAACGTCGTGGCCGTTCTTCGCGCTGGTGGCGCCGCGCCTGAGCACCTGGTCCGCATGACGTGGTATCTCACCGACAAGGCGGCTTACGTAGCCTATCGCCGCGAAATCGGCGAGGCCTACCGGCGCGCGATCGGCCGGCACTTCCCGGCGATGACCCTCGTGGTGGTGGCTGGACTGCTGGAAGACCGGGCCCTGGTCGAGATCGAAGCAACGGCCGTCCTGCCGGCGTGAGCCGTCATGAGCATGTCTCGGCCTCGCCGAGGCGCGCGGCGTGGAGCAGCAGGTAGTGCCGCTCGGGCGTGCTGGTGGTGCGTTGGGCGGCTCGGCGGAAATGGGCGATTGCCGAGTGACGGTCCCCGGCCCGCTCGAGCAGGTGCCCGCGCGCCGCATCGAGACGGTGGTGATGGGTCAGGCGGGGGTCGGAGGCAAGGCCATCGAGGGCCGCCAACCCGGCCGCGGGCCCCTCCACCATGGCGAGCGCGATCGCCTCGCTCAGCCTCACCATCGGCCCGTCGTTCATCCGGCGGAGCAGCCCGTAGAGCACCAGGATCTGCTGCCAATCGGTCTCATCGGTGTCCGGGGCCTCGTCGTGCAGCGCGGCGATGGCGGCTTGAATCTGGTAGGGACCGGCGGCGCCGCGCGCGAGCGCCTGCTGCAAGAGGTGCTCGCCTTCTCGGATGGCCGCGCGGTCCCAGGTCGAGCGGTCCTGCTCGTCGAGCGGGATCAGCTCGCCGTTGGCGCCGGTCCGCGCCGCGCGCCGGGCGTCGGTCAGCAGCATCAGGGCGAGCAGGCCCATCACCTCAGCTTCCTCCGGCAGGAGCAGGGTGAGCTGGCGGGCCACGCGGATGGCCTCGGCCGTCAGCTCGACCCGCATGACTTGGTCGCCGCTGCTGGCGGCATAGCCCTCGCTGAAGATCAAGTAAATCACGTGGAGCACCGCGGGGAGTCTCGCGCGCCGATCGTGCGGCGCGGGCGTCGGGAACCCCTGGCCGGCGGCCTTGATGGCCTGCTTCGCGCGGCTCAGACGCTGGGCCATGGTCGCCTCGGGCACCAGGAACGCCCGCGCGATCTCGGCGGTCGTCAGGCCCCCGACCGCCCGCAGCGTGAGCGCCACCTGCGACGCGGGAGACAACGCCGGGTGACAGCAGGTGAAATAGAGGTCGAGCGTCTCGTCGCGTTCGTCGACGCCTTCGGCATCAGCGGCGAATGCAATCTGCTCGTCCGCCGGCACGAGGCTCACCACGAGCTGCTCCCGCAGGCGACGTGCGGTGTCGGCTCGCACCTGATCGGTCAGCCGACGCGTCGCGACGGTAACCAGCCACCCCTTCGGACGGTCGGGCACACCCTGCACCGGCCACTGCGACGCCGCCGCGATGAGCGCCTCCTGCACCGCGTCCTCGCATCCGGCGAAGTCACGATACCGGCGGAGCAGCGTGCCCAGGACCGCGGGCGCGAGATCGCGCAGCAGGTCCTGGGCGGCGTGGTCGAGCGCTGGTCTCACGCGTCCGGCTTCCAGTCAGGCGGCGGACCGCTCATTACCTGGCGGACTTCGATCGTCAGGTTCAACGGGGCCCCTCCCGGGCCCGGCGCGGCCGAGGCTTCGGCGGCGATGGCGTAGGCGCGCTCCGGAGTGTCCACGTCGACAATCCAGTACCCGGCGAGGAACTCCTTGGCCTCGGGAAACACGCCGTCGGTAATCGGCTCACCGTGTTCGCCGGCGCGGACGCGCTTCGCCTGTTCCGGTCCGGCCAGTCCCTCCGCGCCCGCCAGCTCGCCGGCGGCCGACAGCTTCTTGGCGAAGTCCATCATGAACGCAATGTGAGCCTTGATGTCGTTCGCGGGCCAACTGGCAATCTGAAAGGGACCGCTGCCGGGCGTGTGCATCATCAGCATGTACTTCATCGGTCGGTCTCCTCGATTCGTGCTGATGCTACGCGGCTCGGTGCGCCTGCTGCAGGACGGACAGGTCGATCTTCTGCATGCCCATCAGGGCCCTGCCGACTCGGCCCGCGGCCTTCGGATCGGGATCGTTCATCAGTTCGACGAGGCCCGCGGGCACCACCTGCCACGACACGCCGAACTTGTCGGTCAGCCATCCGCACGGGCCAGGCTGGCCGCCATCCGCCGTGAGCTGCCGCCACCGGTCGTCCACTTCGCCCTGTGTGCGGCACGTGACCAGCAGGGAGATTGCGGGCGTGAAGGCAAACTCCGGCCCGCCGTTCAGGGCGATGAAGCCCTGGCCGTCGAGCTCGAAGGCGATCGTCATGATGCTGCCGGCAGGCGCCGGACCGCCCTCACCCCAGCGGGCGACCCTCGTCACGTGCGAGTTCGGGAAGATGGAGGTGTAGAACTGGACGGCTTCCTCGGCCTTGCCGTTGAACCAGAGGTAGGTGGTGATCGTTTGTGGGCGTGGCATCGAGGCTCCTCCTTGCATGGGCCCCTTCCGGGGCGTTCATGGTGTAGTCGGAGCCGCCGGCCGATTCTCTACATGACCGATCAGGATTCCTCCGGGGTGGGCGGCCTCGTCCGTTACGGTGCCGGAGCGGTCTGGCGGACTTCAAGCGACTTCCCGCGGTACTCCGATGGGCCGACGTTCTGCACGCGCTGGGTCTTCCGGCCGTTCCCGGTCATGTAGGTGACCTCGACCGTGACCGGAGCGAGCGACGTCAGCCCGAAGTGCACCGGCGCGGCGCGCTGCGTGTTGTAGCCGCCACCGGTGACCACCTGCCGCGAGGCCAGGACCCGGCCGGCTCCATCGAACAGCCGCACTTCCGCGCCGAAGCGAGTGTGATGCCCCTTCGCATCCAGCACGAGCACGCTGAGGCTCCGATGTCTGACCTCGGCCGGAAGCGTATTCCTGAAGACGAAGTGGCCACCCGTGTCTCCGTAGCCGTCGGTGATGCTCAGGTCGACCCCGCCGTCGTTGTCGTAGTCGACGAGCTGGACGCCGTGGTCGCCGAGGTTAAGCGGGCTCGCCTTCGCCAGCACGTTCACGAAGCCCCTGGGGCCATCGTTCCGGAACAGCGAGTTGAGCGGCGTCTGCTTGCCGACGGGTCCTTCGTAGGACATCACCGACAGGTCGAGGTCGCCGTCGTTGTCGTAGTCGGCCCAGTCGGCGCCGACCGCGTGGTTCTCGACCGCCAGTCCGAGCGACGCCGCCACTTCGGTGAACGTGCGATCGGCATTGCGGCGGTAGAGCAGGTTATGGCCGTAGGTCGGCACGAAGATGTCGAAGTCACCGTCGTTGTCGTAGTCGCCCACTGCGCAACCCACCCCGCCTTCCTCCGGCGTGCGCTGCGGTCCCGTCATCCCGAACGCCTTCGCCACATCGGTGAACGAGTCGCGGTCGTTGCGCCACATCGCGTCGGTCGCACCCGATTGATTGGCCAGGAACAGGTCGAGATCCCCATCGTCGTCGACGTCGAGCCAGCAGGCGCCGACCGTGGGGCGTGCGTCGGTCGGTCCGACGCCGACGAAGGCGGGCGAGAATCGGCCACCGTCATTTCGAAACGTGCGGTTGTCGCCGGCACGGTCGGTGGCGTAGACGTCGAGATCACCGTCGTTGTCGTAGTCCACCAGGTTCGTCTGCCGCGCCGACCGGTTGGGGATGGTGAGGCCCACCTCCGCGGCGACGTTCCGGAATCGCTTGCCGCCATCGTTGTGCAGGACGACGGTGAGCGCTTCCTTGGACGTGGCGCCGCCGAGCAGGTCGATGAAGCCGTCGCCGTCGAGATCGCCCCAGCTCAGCCCGCGGAACTCCTGGCCGCCCGCCTGTGGCATGCCCGCCTCTCGGCCGACACTCGTCAGCCTCCCCGCGTCGTTGCGGTAGAGCCGCACTTCGCCGCTGCCGAGCGACACAGCGAGATCGAGGTCGCCATCGTTGTCGTAGTCACCCCAGGCGTTGGACAGTGAGTTGGGCATGCCGAGCAGTTCCGGCTGCACCGAAGTGAACGCCAACGGCCCTCCGGCTGCTGCGGCCGGCACCTCCTGAGCCGCGAATGGCGTCGAGCCGCTCGTGGTCCGGCCGACCGCCATCGCGACAAGCACGACGAACGCCGATCCGGTGGTCCGCCCGATCATGGCTTCAGCTCCGTGGTCTCGCCGACGTGCGCCATCCGCATCATGCGTCCGCTCCTCCGACTCTGGGCCGCTCACGCGCGGGTGGTGGGCATGGTGCCACAAAACACGCTCTCGCATTCGTATCACGCCTGGGGAACCAGGCGGAGCAGAGCATCCAGCGTGTCGGCCTCGCGCGCCGGCTTGTCCTTGCGCCACCGTAACATTCGCGGGAATCGCACGGCGATGCCGGAGCGATGCCGCGAGGATCGCATCACGGCCTCGAAGCCCAGCTCGAAGACGTGCACCGGTTCGACGTGCCGCACCGGTCCGAATCGCGACAGCGTGTGGCGGCGGATCCACCGATCCATCTCCGCGATTTCCTCGTTGGTCAGGCCGGAGTATGCCTTGGCCACGGGCACGAGCTCACCCTCGTGCCACAGCCCGAAGGTGTAGTCGGTGAGCAGGCTGGCGCGCTTGCCCGAGCCCGGCTGGGCGTAGATCAGCACGGCGTCGATCGCCAGGGGATCGATCTTCCACTTCCACCAGTCCCCACGCTTGCGGCCCACGCCATAGGCCGACGCCAGGCGCTTGATCATCAGGCCCTCGACGCCGCGGGACCGCGACTCGCGGCGGGCATTGGCGAGGTCCTCCCAGGTGCGTGCATCCACTCGTGGCGACAGCTGCAGCACGTGACCGGGCGCCGGTTCACCGTCCGGCGCGTCGAGCTCCAGCGGAAGGAGCAGCGGCTGGGCCGGGCGCCGCCCGGCCGCGGGCGACGGGAGGCTCTGCGCCGCCCTGGCGATTACCTCTTCGAGCAGGCGCCTGCGAGTGGCAAGTGGTTCGGCGCGGACGTCCCGCGTGTCGTGCTCGAGGATGTCGTAGGTCATGCACACCACCGGGACGTCACGGGCCCTGCGAGCGACGTCCCGTTCACGGCCGATGCGCCGCTGCAGCGCGGCGAAGGGCAGCGGTCGATTGCCACGGTAGGCCAGGATCTCGCCGTCGACGACGGTGCCGTCCGGGAGCGACAAGGCGGCGTCCGCGATCTCTGGAAACCTGGCTGTGATCAGCTCCTCGCCTCTCGACCAGATCGAGAGCTGGCCCGCCCGCTTCACCACCTGGGCACGAATCCCGTCCCACTTCCACTCCATCAGCCAGCCTTCGGGGCTCCCCAGTGCGGCCTCGAGCTGAGCGGCGTTTGTCCCGCCGTCCACGGGCGAGGCGAGAAAGAACGGGTACGGCCGGGACAGATCCGCATCGGTGACGCCGGGCGCGATCAGCTGCCGGTACCACGCCTCGCTCGGCGCCCACTCACCCATCAGCCTGGCCGCGACGGTCGTCGCCGGCAATGCCGACACTTCGGCCAGGGACCGGACCGCCAACGTATGCGACACACCGAGCCGCAACTCACCGGTGATCAGCTTGAACAGCGTGAACCGCTGCCAGCGATCGAGCTCGCGGACCCAGCCGATCACGCGTGCTCGCTGCACGTCCGGGGGCGCCAGGCGTAGCGGGAGGATACGTGCTTCGACCCATTCGGCCAGGGTCAGGTCGCGCGCTGGTGATGAGGCGGGAAGCTGGTCGAGCAGGAGCGCGGCGGTTTCAGCGCCGTCGCCGACCACCGCGTAGCACTCGCTCAGCATCCACTCGGCGACTCCGGTTGCCGACAGCGCCCACTGTCCGATGGCACGACCCGGCACAAGGCGCTTGAGCCGGCGTCCCAGCAGGAAGAACACCGCCCAGGCGGCGTCCGAGGGTGGCGCCTCGGCGAGGTACCGCGCAATCGCTTCCACCTTGGCGAGCGTGGCATTGGTGCCGTCGAGCGCGGCGAACAGGGCGGCGAAGCTCCTCATTCGTGCTCGTCCGCTCCGCCCTCGCCCTCCCAGGCCGTGCGGATGACCCCCGCGTCGATGCCTTGTTCGCGCAGGTGCCGGGCGAGCGGCTCGGCGTGGCCGTGGGTGGCGAGCACCCGCTCCGCGCCGGTCTCGGCAATCGTCGCGAGCAGGGCGGGCCAGTCCGCGTGATCCGACAGGACGAAGCCGCGGTCGTAAGCGCGCTGCCGGCGCACCCCGCGGACCCGCATCAGGCCCGAGGCGAGCGCATCGGAGAAGTCGCCGAGACGGCGCATCCAGGGGGTGCCGCGCGCGGAGGGCGGCGCCAGCACCAACTCGCCGGCCAGCGAGCGTCCTCGCGGGCGCTCGATCAGCGTCTCGGTGGGCGCCAAACACACGCCGGCGGCCCGATAGACGTCGATTGCCGGCACCATCATGCCGTGCACGAGGACAGGCGTCTCGACGATCGGCGCGAGCTCCGCGAGCAGCCGCTGGGCCTTGCCGATCGTGTAGCAGAACACGATCGAGGCCCGACCCTGCTCGCGGTTGTCTGCCCACCACGCCCGCAACTCGCCGATGACCGTCGCGGTCGGATCCCAGCGGTAGATGGGCAGGCCGAACGTGCTCTCGGTGACGAACGTGTCGCAACGCACGGGCTCGAACGCCGCACACGTTGGATCCGGCGCACGCTTGTAGTCCCCGGAAATCACCCAGACACCCGCCGGCCCCTGCACCCGCAACTGCGCCGCGCCCAGCACGTGGCCGGCCGGATGGAGGCTGACGATGGTTCGCCCGAGCATCAGCGACTCGCCGTATGCGAGTCCCTGCACGGGGACGTCGGAGCCGAAGCGCCGCCGTAGCAGCGCGACGCCGGGCTCCGCGCACAGGTAGGCGCCGCTGCCGGGGCGCGCGTGATCGCCGTGCGCGTGGGTCACGATCGCGAGCGGCACAGCCCCCCACGGGTCGACGTGGAAGCCGCCATCCTCGCAGTACAGGCCGTCAGGCGTCTCGGTCAGCACAGCTCATCAGGCCTCGGGTCCGGCGCTGCTCAGGCCGAGGCGATCCAGCGTGACCAGCCGCGCCACGTCCTCGGCCGCCCGAAAGCCGCTTTCGACGGCTCCATTCATGAAGCCCTGCCACTTCTCGCTCGTGTGCTCGCCCGCGAAGACGACGCGGCGGTGGTTCGCGGCCAGCAACTGTCGCAGCCGCGGGTCGAAGCCCGGCCCGAACACAGCGTATCCACCTCGCGCCCAGGGATCGTCCTCCCACGATACCGGCGGCGCCGCCAGCCGTGCGGCGTCAGGCGTGCCGAGCCAGTCGAGTTGGCCCACCACACCCGAGGCGCCACTGTCCCAGACCAGGGCCGTCATCGTGGCGCTGGTATCAGCGCCCGCCAGGCACGTCAACAGCGCCGCGCCTCGATCCTCTTCGGCACCGTCCCAGACCGAGCCGATCGGAAGATTCGTGCCGAACGCCCGGGCACCCTTGCGCCGTCGCCACCACGCCGACTCGAACTGGAGGCTCAGCTTCGTCGCCGCGCCAGCGCCCAGCGCGGCATAGGCACCGGCCTGCGCGGCCGGCAGGCTCGGCTCGATGGGGATCGATCGCACCAGCGGGGCTGGTACCGCGATCACGACGACGTCGGCTTCCATCAAGACGATGCCGGAGCCCGTCTCGACGTGGCAGCAAACGGTGGGGCCCGTGATAGTGACGCGCCTCAAAACGTGGTGCAGAAGGACGGCGCCCCGAAGCCGCGCCGCGATGGCCTCCGGGAGCCGGCTGCTGCCGCCGACGATCCGGTACATCCGTCTCCGGCCGGGATCGCCGCCGTCCTTCACCTGGTCGATCAGCACCAGCGACGACAGCTCCTCAGGCTCGGCCAGATAGAAGCCCCGCATGGCCTCGGCCAGCGCGCGCGTTCGCGGTCGCGCGCGCCGCGCCGCGAGAAGGGCGCTGACGGATTGCGAGGCGATGATCGCGGCGGTGACGCTCTGCCAGGACCCGCCGTCCGCCGTGTATGCTCGAACCACTGGCGCCAGCAGCCGGGTCAGCGCCTGCCAATCGGTCTCCTGCGACTGCCGGAGGTCGATGCGCCCGTTCAGCCGCAGCGCGAGTCCAAAACCTTGGTGCAGGACGCGCGCGAGCCGAAGGCCGCAACGTGACACCAGGCGGCGCAACACCGTGTGCTCGTGGTCCACGAACTCGCCACCGGCCTCGACGCGGGTCCGGCCATCCTCGCCCATGGGCGACCAGACGCGACCTCCGACCCGGTCCCGCGCCTCTATCACTCGCACGTTCGCGCGCCGCCGCCCTCGAGTTGAAGCGGCGGCGGTCAACCCCGACAGGCCGGCGCCGACGACGATGACCCGGGTGCCTGACAGCATCCGCCCGATCTACTCACCTCGCGCGTCGAATGTCGAGATCAGCGTTCGCAGGTGCCGAGCACCCGGACATCGTCGACATCGACGCGCTGCACGACGACCTGGTAGTCCCGCTCGTCCCCCGAACGGGCCGTGCTGAACCACGGCGTCGGAATGCGCGCCTTCTCCTTGTGGCCCGGGAACTCGAGCTCGATCGTCGTGAAATCGTCCTTGCGCTCGATCTCGACCTCGCCCTTCTCGACATCCTTCAGGTCACCCTTGATCTCCACGATGCGGCCGATATGCTCGGTGAGATCCTCATCGTCGAGGTAGTAGAAGAGCCGTCCCTCCGGTCGTTCCGAACCCGGGCGGTCGCTCCTTCCGTCCACGATCGACACCAGGATGTCGTGCCGGCTCCACACCAGCGGCATACGATCCACCTGCGCGTACCGCTCGGCCCGCGTGACGCATCCACGGATGGTGATGTCGTCTTCGTCGATGCGAAGGCCGGGTTGCTGAGCTCCGAGCGACACCGCTGAGGTCAAGGCGATCAGGGCCGGAAACCAGGCATGTAGATTCATGGCTCAACTCCTGCCACCCAGCGTTGCAACAAGGAGGCCATCGCACCTCAGCCTTCAGCCACGAGGGCCGCTCCTTGACAGCCCGCCGACGCGTGTGGAATAACCTGAACATCGTGTTCGCGGTCCAGACCTGCGCGTGTTGTTGCTGCGGAGACCAGGCCTCCGACAGCCGCGCTGCGTCCTCGTGGATCGTGCCCGCATAAACCCACGCACGAACAGGTTTTCGTAGTTCAGGCCCGGAAGGCTCTCAGCTGTCCGGGCTTTTTCGTTTGTACGCGCACAACTGGATTCGAAGAAAGGCAGCCATGACGACGACCGCACGGCCCATCGGCATCTACTACGAGCACCCCGACTGGTTCCGCCCCCTGTTCGCGGAGCTCGATCGACGCGGCACGCCCTACGAACGCCTCGATGCCGGCCGCCACCGCTACGACGCGACGAATGGAGACGGCAGCCAGTACGGCCTGGTCTTCAATCGCATGAGCCCGTCGGCGTACCTGCGCGGGCGTGGCCATAGCATCCTCTACACCCTCAACTACCTCGCCCACCTCCAGCAGCTCGGCGTACGCGTCGTCAACGGGCTGGACGCCTTCCGGGTCGAGACGTCGAAGGCGCTGCAATTGTCGCTGCTCAAGTCGCTCGACCTGCCGTTCCCCGCGGCCCGGGTGATCAACCATCCGTCGGAGGCTCCTGCCGCCTCGGAGGGGCTGCGCTTTCCGGTGGTGGTGAAGGCCAACATCGGCGGGAGCGGCGCCGGCATCGTCCGCTTCGACTCGAAGGCCGACCTGCAGCGAGCGGTCGACGAGGGCCGCATCGAGCTCGGCCTGGATCAAACCGCGCTCGTCCAGGAGTTCATCCCGGCGCGAGGCGGCCACATCACGCGGGTCGAAGTGCTGGGCGGCCGCTATCTCTACGCCATCAACGTGTACAGCACCGGTGAGAGCTTCAACCTCTGCCCGGCCGACATCTGCCAGTCCACTGACGGGACGAAATTGGCGCGCGCGGCCTGCCCGGCCGATGCCCCGAAGAACAACCTGCGCGTCGAGGGTTACGCACCGCCGGCGGAGGTCATCGCCGACGTCGAGCGCATCATGGCCGCGGCCCACATCGAAATCGGCGGCGTCGAGTACATCGTCGACGACCGCGACGGCCAGCGCTATTACTACGACATCAACGCCCTGTCGAACTTCGTCGCGGATGCGCCGCGGGTGATTGGGTTCGACCCCTTTGCGAGGCTCGTCGACTTCCTCGAAGCGGAGGCACGGTAATGCGCTTCGGCTACTGGCTTCCCGTGTTCGGCGGCTGGCTGCGCAACGTGGACGACGAGCGGATGGCGCCGACATGGGACTACGTGAAGACGCTGGCGCGACGAAGCGAGGAGTGGGGCTACGACCTCACCCTCGTCGCGGAGCTGAACCTGAACGACATCAAGGGCGTGGAGGCGCCATCGCTCGACGCTTGGTCCACGGCGGCGTCGCTGGCCGCGGTGACCACCACGCTCGAGCTGATGGTGGCCGTGCGGCCCACCTTCCATGAACCGGCGCTCCTGGCCAAGCAGGCGGCCAATATCGACCACATCAGCCAGGGGCGGCTGTCCCTCAACGTCGTCTCGTCGTGGTGGGCCGAGGAAGCCAGGCAATACGGTGTGCAGTTCGACGAGCACGACGATCGCTACGCGCGCATGGCGGAGTGGCTGACGGTGGTCGATGGCCTGTGGCGGGAGAAGCGCTTCACGCACGATGGGCGCTACTACCGAGTCCAGGACACGGTGCTCGAGCCCAAGCCCCTGCAGCGGCCCCGCCCCGTGGTCTACGCCGGCGGCGAATCCGAAGCGGCGCGGGCCCTCATCGCCGACCTCTGCGACGCCTACGTCATGCACGGGGACGAGCCCGAGGTGATTGCCCGGCGAGTCGAAGACATGGCCAGCCGGCGCGCGACATCGGGCCGGCCTCCGCTCTCGTTCGGCGTCGCGGGCTATACCATCGTGCGCGATTCCGAACGCGACGCGCGCCACGAGCTCGAGCGGATCACGAACGTGCGGGAAGGGTCCGCGGGCTATGGCAATTACCAGCAGTGGATTGCGCACACCCAGCTCGAACGTCGGGTGTCGCTCGAGGACTACTCTGTATCCAACCGCGGCCTGAGGTCGGGCCTGGTCGGGACACCGGAGCGCGTCCTGGCCCAGGTCGAAGCGTTCGAAGCCATCGGCGTCGATCTGCTGTTGCTGCAGTGCAGCCCGCAGCTCGAAGAGATGGAACGGTTCGCGGCGCAGGTGATTCAGCCGTATCGCGAAGCCAGTGCGGCTCGTCGCCAGCCGGTGTCGGAGCCGGCCTTCCCGAGCGGGCTGGCGGAGGGCATCGCGTCGTGGTGACCAGCACCTCGGCGGCCCTCACGGTCGCCGAAGCCGCGCTTCGGCGACGGTCGGTGCGCCGCTTCACGCAGGAGCCGGTGCCCGGGGAGGACGTCGAGCACATCATCCGCACGGCGGCGCTGGCGCCTTCGGCCTTCAACCTGCAGCCGTGGCGGTTCGTCGCGGTGCGAGATGCGGATCTCAAGGCGCGGCTCGCGGTGGCCGCCTACCACCAGGTGCAGGTGGCCAAGGCGCCGCTCGTGATCGTGCTGTACACCGACACCGCGGATGCGGTCGCTACCCGTGCCGAGGTGATCCATCCCGCGTTCCTGCCGGAGCGTCGCGAGCGGACGTCCGCCAGCATCGCGCGCACGTTCACCGGGAAGACGGAGGCGGAGCGCGAGGCCTGGGGCGCGGAGCAGGGGTACATCGCGCTCGGTTTCCTGCTGCTGGCCGCCTCGTCGCTGGGCTATCAGACGTCCGCGATGCTGGGCTTCGCGCCGGCCGAGGTGCGGTCGGTGCTCGACCTGCCGGCGCACGTCCGGGTGCCGGCGCTGGTGGCGCTCGGCCGGGGCGTCGAGGAGGGGTTGCCCCACCACCGCCTTCCCCTCGAACGGATTCTGAAGTTCGCCTGATCAGTACTCTGCGAACGCGTCGTCCGGATAGCAGTAGAGCCAGCGCTCGCCGCCTTCGGCCGACGCGATCACCGGATGGCCGGACGAGGCGGCATGCTTCGACGCGTGGTGGTTGGGCGACGAGTCGCAACAGAGTGTGACGCCGCACGATTGGCAGGTCCGCAGGTGCACCCACCGGGCGCCGAGCCGCACGCAGTCCGCGCATGCCCGCTCCGTCGGCTGCTTCACGGTTGCCACCTGATCGATGTGCGCGCAGGCACCGCTTGCCTTCACCATGGATGGTCCCGTCTTGTGATGGAGTAGTCTCGACAGCATACATGACGGCGCCACTGTCGCTCGCACGGGCGCCTCTGCTGCTCGAGACCAGCCTCCCGGGCGTGCTCCCGTCGGCGACGTGCGGGCGGGGAACGTCGAGCGCGTCGCGTCGGCGGTGGGCGAGGGTTGGGTCTCGGTGAGCCTCGTGCACCGCTTGCTCGCGGATTAACCCCACAATTCGCTTGAGTTGACGATGCCATCCGCCCAGACTCCCGGTCGTTGGCGCCGGTTTCCACCTGATCAGCGAACAGTCGGTACGACCACTCAAGTGAGCTGAGGGGTTAGGAGGCGCTGGGATCGACGGATGGCGACTGTCCGGCTCATCGAAACACGAAGTCTCTCCGAGGCGGACCGTCATGCGATTCGCCGGCTGCTCGACGAGGCATTCGAAGGCGATTTCAGCGACGACGACTGGCGCCATGCACTTGGCGGATGGCACGCGCTCATCGAAGGGCCGGGACTCGTCGCCGCCCACGCCGCCGTCGTGGAACGCGAACTGCTGGTCGGTGCGCGCCCGTTTCGAAGCGGCTACGTCGAGGCCGTCGCCGTGGCCCCATCTCTTCAGCGCACCGGACTGGGCGCCGCGGTGATGGCGACGGTGACGGACCTCGTCCGCGCGCGATTCGACCTCGGCGCACTTTCTACAGGGGAGTGGAGCTTCTACGCACGCTTCGGATGGGAGCGCTGGCGTGGCCCGACCTACATCCGTACGCCGGACGGCGGGCTCGTGCGATCCGCGGAGGAAGACGACAGCGTGATGATCGTCCGCTGTCCGCCGAGTCTGGATATCGACGTCGCGGAGGAGATTACCTGCGAAAAGCGCCAGGGCGACAGCTGGTAGGTTCCGACTCGATCACCATCGGCGGGATCCGCATCCCGGGAAAGTAGCCCGAGTCGAAGCCGGCGGCGATTGGCAACATCGCCAACGTTGCTATCATCCTTGCCATGCACATCATGGTGCTGGTGCTCGACGGCGTGTTCGATACAGGGCTCTCGACCGTGCTCGACGCCTTTCAGACCGCGAACGAGCTGGCGGCGCTCTCGGGCCTGGTTGCACCCAGGTTCGACGTGAAGCTGGTCGGGCTGCGCCGGTCGGTCAGGACGTCACAGGGGTTGACCGTGCCCGTCGTCTCGGCGCCGGCGGCGGCCACGGTCGATTGCGTGGTCGTGCCGGCGATCGGGTTCAAGATGCCAGGACCACTCGAGGCGGCCCTGGCGCGGCCCGACATTCGCGATGCCGCTGACGCGCTTCGCGGCTGGGCGCGCCGCGGCGCGACGATGTCCGCGGCCTGTATCGGGACCTTCGTCCTGGCCGAATCGCGACTCCTCGACCATCAGGACTCGACGACGACCTGGTGGCTGGCGCCGATGTTTCGCCAACGCTACCCGCTGGTGCGGCTGGACGAGTCGCGCATGATCGTGCGATCCGGGCGGTTGGTCACCGCCGGCGCAGCGCTGAGCCACATGGATCTCGCGATGTGGCTGATTCGGCAGAAGAGCCCGCGTCTTGCAGCCCTCACCGCAAGGTACCTGGTCGTGGACGCGCGACCGGCGCAGTCGGCTTACGTGCTCACCGATCATCTGTCGCACTCCGACGCGCTCGTCGAGCGATTCGAGCGGTGGGCGCGAGGACGCCTCGCGCAGGGCTTCTCGCTCGATGCGGCCGCGGCAGCCGCGCGATCGAGCAAGCGCACGCTGGCGCGCCGAATGCAGAACGTGCTCGGCAAGTCGCCGCTTGCCTACTTCCAGGATCTGCGGGTCGAGCGCGCGGTGCACCTGCTGAAGACCACGGAGGAGAGCGTGGAGGAGATTGCGGGCCGTGTCGGCTATGCCGACGGTGTGACGCTGCGAACCCTGCTCCGGCGCCGGCTGGGTCAGGGTGTCAGGGAGATCCGCCGCAGCGCGCTCTGACTAGTGGAGCGTATCAGCGATTTCTATAGCGTCCTGCGGCGGGCTCGGGGAGCAATTCCGGGCCGTTCCTGCGGAACGGCAGTGGAAATCGACCATACATCCCACTAACCTAGCTCTGCGCCCGACTCGCGCTCGAAGTGAAGGAGGGGATCCCGGGCGAGCTCCGACATTACCCATGCCACGAGCGATGCACCGGTTCTTCGCGATTCTCGTCCTGTTGGGATGCGGCCTGTCGATGACGGCCTGCGACTCCCTGTACTACAAGACCATGAAGAAGTTCGGGGTGGAGAAGCGGGACATCCTGGTGAAGCGGGTGCGGGCCGCGCGCGAGTCGCAGCAGAAGGGCAAGGAGGAATTCAAGTCGGCGCTCGACCGCTTCAAGTCGGTCGTGGCCACCGACGGCGGGACGCTGGACGAGAAGTACAAGGCGCTCAACCGGGAGCTGGAGCGCAGCGAGGATCGCGCGAACGAGATTCACGATCGCGTGAAGGCCGTGAAGGACGTAGCCGAGGACCTGTTCAAGGAGTGGGAGAAGGAGCTCGGCCAGTACGATGATCGCCGCCTGAGAGCCGAAAGTGAGCGTGAGTTGCGCGAGACGAAGCGCCGCGCCCAGACGGTGATTACGGCGATGGAGAATGCGGAGAAACGCGTCGATCCGGTGCTGCAGCCGCTTCGCGATCGCGTGCTGTTCCTGAAACACAACCTGAACGCCGCCGCGATTGGCGCCC
>DATLLC010000202.1:0-18046 GCA_035538015.1 Vicinamibacterales bacterium | reverse complement strand
ATTCGGATTGGCGCAGTGGGAAATTGAGACATCGGGCGATTGAGGACGACCTGGCGAGGCTGCCGGAGACGGGTCGGCGTGCCGCTGACCGTCGATGAAAGCCATTTGGGAAGCCGACACGCGAGCGGAGGCGGAGACGCGGCCCTGTCTGAGCCGGAGATGCAGGCGAGTTGGCCCAAGCGCTTGGTCGGCGCCACAGGTAGGGTCAGCAGATAGATCGGCAGATCGATCGACCGATCACCAGATCCTCAGATCGATCATCAGATCACCAGCTCGCCAGATCACCAGATTCACGGTTCTATCTATCTATCTATCTATCTTCCATATCCAGCCCCCCGAATCACCTGACCGGGCCGCGCCTCCGTGATCCGACCGTCGCGGACTACTGCCTGGCCGTTCACAAGCACGTGGCGGATGCCCTCGGAGTAGTGAGTCGGATCGGTGTAGGTCGAGCGATCGCGAACCTGGGCCAGGTCGAAGATCGTGATGTCGGCCTTCATCCCCGGACGGAGCAGCCCGCGGTCGGTGATGCCGATCCGCGCGGCCGGGCGTGACGTGAACCGGCGCACGGCGTCCTCGAGCGACACCAGCTTCTCGTCGCGGACGTAGGTGCCGAGGATCTTCGTGAACGATCCCCAGGCGCGTGGATGCGACTTCGAGATCGAGAGTGGGCCGTCTTCGGCGCGAGCGCCCGAGTCCGTGCCGATCGCGATCATCGGATGCGCCAGCGCCGCCCGGACGTCGTCTTCGCGCATGATCGAGATGATGACCGAGGACTCGGCGCGATCCGCAATCACCAGGTCCATGACCGCGTCGCGCGGATCCGTCCCCATCTCCTTGCCGATCTCGAGCAGGGTCTTGCCCTCCCACTTGCGCAGCGACGGATCGAGCACCGACGACAGCAGCACGCCGCCGGCCCCGCCCGAGCCGTACCACTGATTCTCCCAGTCGCCGGGGTTCGGATCCTCCATGTCGCGCTTGACGCGCTCCCGCTGCGCCGGATCCTTGAGCCGCGCGATCATCGCCTCGGTGCCGCCGTCGCGGACCCACAGCGGCAGGCATGCGTCCAGACCGTTGGAGGCACGGTCGTACGGGTACATGTTCGCGGTGACGTCCAGCCCCCGCGCCCGTGCCGACTCGATGTGCCGCAGCACTTCGGGCATGCGGCCCCAGTTCGCCCGGTAGGCCGTCTTCAAGTGCCAGATCTCCGTGGGGATCCGCGCCTGCTCCGCCACCGTGAACGCCTCGTTCAGCGAATCGAGAATCTTGTTCGACTCCGACCGCTGGTGCGACAGATAGCGACCGCCGTATTCGGCCGCCACCTTCGCGAGCTCGACGATTTCCTCGGTGCTGGCGAAACGGTCCGGCACGTACTGCAACGACGTGCTGATCCCCAGCGCGCCCTGCTGCATGGCCTCGCGCACGAGCGTCTTCATCCGGTCCAGTTCCTGGGAGGTGGCCACGCGCTGCTGGTCGCCGATGACGTAGCCGCGAAGCCCGCCGGCACCGACGAAGCTGCCGAGGTTGATGGCCGGTCGCGAGCGCGTTTCGAGCCGGGCGAAATACTCGCCGAGCGTCCGGAAGTCGAGCGTCACCTTCAGCGCGTCGAAGCTCGGTTTGGCCTCGGCGGCCAGCCGATCGTCGAGCGGCGCGATGGCGCTACCTTCGCCGGTGATCTCGGTCGTGACACCTTGCGTGATCTTGGACGCGGCCCGGCCGTCCGCCAGGACGTTCAGTTCCGACTGCCCGAGCATGTCGATGAAGCCGGGGGCGACGTAGCTGCCGGCCGCGTCGATCCGGGTCGTCGCCGTGCGCGAGCCGAGCGGCCCGACCGCGGTGATCCGATCGCCGACGATGCCAACATCGCCTGCGTACCAGGGCGCGCCTGTGCCGTCGAGGATGCGCCCACCGGCGATCAGCACGTCGAAGTCGGCGCTGCGAGGGGCCGCGGTTTGCGAGGAGGGCGCGGGCGAGGGCGAGCACGCGGCCAGGAATACGAGCAGGGCGCCGACGGCGACGTAAGGTGTGGGCAAGGTTCTCTCCTCGACGGGCCGTGATTGTACAATCGAGCCGCATGCGACGCACGGCCTGGCCGGTAGTGGTTTGCCTGGTGGTCGCCGCATCGCTCTTCGTCACCGCGGGTGTGCTCGACGAGACCGTACTCGGCGGCGAGCGCGTGCGGGTGGCGTTCCTGCCGCCTTGGGAGTCCGCGGCGGGCCTGATCCTCGGAGCCGCCGTTGGCCTCGCGCTCGTGGTGAATCGTGCGCGGCCACGTGTGCCCGGCGAAGAGCCGCTCCTGCCCGACGTGCTGCGGCCGCTCGTGGTCGCCGCGGTCCTGCTGCTCCCCTTCCTTCCCTTTCTCGCCGACGCGTTTCCGGTCGTGGAGATGCTCGCGGGACCGCTGCGATGGCTGATCTGGCTGGTGGTCGCGGCGCTCGCCGTCCGAACCTGGTGGCGCCATCGCCCTCCCACGTGGACGTGGACCCCTGCCACCCGAATGGGCCAGGCCGTGGGCATCGGCGTCGCCACCGCGCTGGTGTCGGGAGCGGCCGCGGCGCAGCTCACCGAAACCGTGCTCTATCCCGCGGGAGACGAACCGCATTACCTGGTCATCGCGCAGAGCCTGTGGCGTGACGGCGATCTCAAGATCGAGAACAACCATCGGCGAGGCGACTACACGGAGTACTTTCCGCAACCGTTGGAGCCGCATTACCTCACGCGCGGAAAGGACGGGGAGATCTACTCCATCCACCCGATCGGCCTGCCGGTGCTCCTCGCGCCGGTCTACGCCGCCGCCGGCTACCGCGGCGTGGTGGCCATCCTGATCACCATGGCGGCGTCGGCCGCCGCACTCGCCTGGTGGTGGGTAGTGACGACGACAGGATCGGCGGTGGCCGCGACGTTCGCATGGGCCGTGGTCGCCTTGTCGACCCCGTATCTGTTCAACACCTTCACGGTCTATCCGGAGATCGCGGCCGGCCTGGCGGTGATGATCGGGATTACGACGCGTCATCCCGTGGTCCTGGGCCTGGCCTGCGGCGCCCTCCCCTGGCTCAGTACCAAGTACGCACCCATGAGCGTGGCGCTGCTCGCGACCGGTCTCTTCACGGGATGGGGCCCTTCCACGTGGCGGCTGAAGCCGGCGCGCGGGCTGGCCCAGGCGGTGCTGTCGTACGGGGCGCTGCTCGCCGCCTGGTTTGCCTTCTTCTGGATCATCTGGGGATCGCCGAGGCCGCAGGCGCCCTACGGCGCCATGGTCCAGACGACGCCGTGGAACCTGGTGTTCGGCGCGCCCGGCTTACTGTTCGATCAGGAGTACGGGCTGCTGCCATACGCCCCCGCGTATGTCCTGGCGGCGACGGGCCTCTGGTCGCTGTGGCGCGCGGGTGGCGATCGACGCGCGCTGGGCATTCGTGTGGTCCTCGTCTTCGCGGCTCTACTCGGCACCGTCGGCGCCTTCCGTATCTGGTGGGGCGGCTCCGCCTCACCCTCGCGGCCGCTGGCGTCGGGCCTGCTTCTGCTGATGCTGCCGATCGCGGCAGCGTTTGGCGATGCGGCGGCGGGCAGCGCGCGGCGGGCGGCGCAGCACCTGCTGCTTTGGCTCGGTCTCGGTATGGCCCTCCAGTTGGGGCTGGCCCAGGAGGGCTTCCTCCTTGCGAACGGTCGCGACGGCAGCTCGGGCCTGCTCGAGTGGTGGTCGCCGCGCTGGGAAGTCTGGTCGCTGGTGCCGAGCTTCATCCATCACGAAGCCTGGACGGCCCTGGGGCACACCATCGCCTGGCTGATGGTCGCCGCGACCTGTGCGGTCCTCCTGCGACGGCTCCCGCCTCTGAAGCCAGGGGCCGCCGCGCTGGCCGCCTCCACGGTGCTGGCGGGTGGGTTGGCCGTCGCGTCACTGATCGTCCCGTTGTTCCCGGCGGACCCGCCGCAGCCCATCGTCGACCTCAAAGCCCGCGCGCGGATGCTCGCGCTCGATACGTTCGACGCCTCGGCGCGTCCGGCGGCGGTGCTCTACGACCCGTTCCGCAAGGCACCGGCCGTCGACCAGGTCTCCAGCTTCACTCTGATGGTCGCGCCGGGACTTCGGCCCGAGCCGCAGCCGTTGCGCGTCGTGCACAACGGCCGCTTCTCGCTGCCGGCGGGCCGCTACCGCGCCAACGTGCGGTTCGTTGACGGCGAGCGCCCTGGCGCGTTGCCGTTCTCGCTGCAGTTGGGGCGAACGGGCCCACCGGTTTCGACGTGGACGATCGACCCGGCCACCGGCCCCTGGGCGACGGAGTTCTCGCTGCCGGTGGACGTGGGCTTCGTCGGCTTCCGCAGCGCGCGGGAACTGGAACGGGCCATCAGGGACATCACCATCACGCCGCTCTCGATCGAAAACGTGAGCACGAGGGCTCGCGTGCAGCAGGTACTGGGCGCGGCCCGCTACGGCGATGCCCTCGTCCTCTTCCATGACGACTGGACCGTGCCCGAGCCCGATGGTTTCTGGGTGGTCGGCCGCCGTCCGACCCGGGTCACCATCGCAAGAGACTCGAGTGCTGATGCGCGTGCCTCCTCACTCGAGTTGCGGGCCGACCACGCGTCCGTCCGCGTGACGCTCCAGGCGCCAGGGTGGGTGAGAGAGCTCGACCTCGAGCCCCGCGAGCCTCAGCTCATCGAGCTTCCGCCCCCTGCGCGAGGCGTCGTCTCGGTCCTCATCGAGGCCGCCGGCGGCTTCGTGCCGGCAGAATTAGACTCGACATCGAAGGATCGTCGGCTGCTTGGCGCCTGGGTTCAGGTGAGATAGATCACCAGTTGGTGAATCTGGCGATGTCTCGATGTGGTGATCTGGCGATCGACCGAACGATCGCTTGATCACTTGATCTATCTGAAGATCTATCTGTTAATGGGACCTCAGGACCTCAGGACCCCAGAGCCTCAGAACCCCAGAGCCCAGAACCCGAGCCCCCTATGTCCCTCGCCGATCTGCGTCATGAGTACCGCAGCCACCAGTTGACCGAGGACAAGGCCTCGGCCGACGCCATCGTCCAATTCGGGCAGTGGTTCGACGAGGCACTGAGCGCCCAGTCGCTGGAGGCGAACGCGATGACGCTGGCCACGGTGTCGCCCGACGGCACGCCCTCGGCGCGCACCGTGCTACTGAAGAATTTCACGGATCAGGGCTTCGTGTTCTACACGAACTACGAGAGCGCCAAGGCGCGGGACCTCGAGGCCAATCCGCGCGCGTGCCTGCTGTTCTTCTGGGGGGAGCTGGAGCGGCAGGTGCGGATCACTGGCACAGTGAGCCGCGTCTCGCCCGGGGAGACGGCGGAATACTTTCAGTCGCGACCGCGTGACAGCCAGATTGGCGCGTGGGTCTCCCCGCAGAGCCGCGTGATTCCACACCGGCGGGTGCTGGAGGAGAACTTCGAGTCGCTGGCGGCGCAGTACGAAGGCGACACCGTCCCGGTTCCGCCGTTCTGGGGCGGCTACCGCCTGGCACCCGATACGATCGAGTTCTGGCAAGGCCGCGAGAGCCGCCTGCACGATCGCCTGCTCTACACCCGAACCGGGTCCGGCTGGCAGCGGGTCCGCCTGGCACCGTAGCGCGAAGGGCGCGGTCAAGACTTGAAACGGATGGCTAGTCAGATCGCCAATCGTCCGCCAATAGACCAATGCATAAATCAGCCGGCAGATCGCATAGATCAGCAGGTAGATCGCAAGATAGATCACCAGATCAACAAATCTGCCGATCGATCACCAGATCACGAGATCGAGAAATCACGAGATATCTATCGTCCCCCTCCCCACCTTCACAGCCTGTCCGCCGACCTGCACTCTCTTCACCGCTTGCGGCGCCAGGGCGGTGATCCGCATGTGAATGCGGCTCGGCCGCAGCATCTTCACGCCCTGCAGGCTCACCATGCCGGTCCAGTCCGCGGCCGGGACCAGTTCGTGCGCCACGAGGTAGCAGCCGAGTGGCCCGCTGGCGCCGCCGGTGGCGGCGTCCTCGGGCACGCCGAGGCCGGGCGCGAACATGCGCGAGTACACCGTCACGTCGCCACCTGGAGGCTCGACCGCGAACATGAACACCGCGTTGTGGCCATCCTCGAAGGCGCTGCGTAGCGCCCGCAGGGCGGAAACGTCGGGTTCGGCAGCATCCACGGCCTGACGAGAGGCGAGCGGCACGTAGATGAACGGCACGCCACAGGAGATCTCTGCGATCGGCAGCCCGTCGGCGAGTGCGTCGCGGTTGAGCCCGATCGCCGTCAGGATGCCCGAGGTCGGTGACGCAGGGTCGCGAAACACCGGCGTCCGCTGATCCATCCACGCGAAGTCCAGCCGCTGCCCGCGCCAGGTGAGCTCGACTGGGGTCGGGCCGACGCCGAGCCCGAAGACGAATCGCTCCTGACCCGGGCGAATCACACCGGTATCGGCCAGTGCGAAGGTCGACCCGATGGTGGGATGTCCGGCCATCGGCAGCTCGCCGCCCGGCGTGAAGATCCGCATCCGGATGTCGGTGCCTGGCGTCTCCGCCGGCAGCAGGAACGTGCTCTCGGAGAAGTTCATCTCCCGCGTGATGGCCTGCATCAGCCCGGCCGACATCCCGCGCGCATCGGGAAACACGGCCAGCTGATTGCCCTCGAACGGCTGGCTGGTGAAAACATCGTAGTGAAGGTAGCCTGCCATAGCGAATCTGTTGATCTCCTGATCTCGTGATCTGATGATCGAAGTGGCGAGCTGGTGATCTGGTGATCTATCTGGCGATCTATCTTTGAGCGATCGAGCCGATCCTGACCCCCTGATCCCTGACCCCTGATCCCTGACCCCTGATCCCTGACCCCTGATCCCTGATCCCTGACCCCTGATCCCTGACCCCTATTCGATATCCGCCGCCATGCGCGAGGGGCGCCACTGCAGCCCCAAGCTCATGATGCGATCCAGCAGCGGGCCATAGTCCACCCCGGCGTACCGGGCCGACTCGGCGAAGTCCTCGCCCTGGGCGAGCTGGGGGTTGGGGTTGGCCTCGATCACGAACAGCTTGCCGTCTTCGCGCATCCGGAGGTCGATACGCGCGTACCCCGTCAGGTCCAGTGCACGGTAGGTGCGCTTGGCCAGGTGTTGTACCTGGAGCGCCAGCTCCGGAGGCAGCACCGCCGCCGCAGTGTCGATCCCGTGCTTCTTCTGATAGGCCACGCTCCACTTCACCCGTTCGGTGGCGATGTGCCAGCTGTTCTCGCTCATCTTCGCGAACGACATCTCCCACACCGGGAAGACCTGCAGCCGCAGGTTCCCCATGACCCCGACGTAGAGCTCGCGGCCGTCCACGTATTGCTCGACGATGGCCGCCGTACCGATGGACTGGTGGATGAACTGCACCCGCCGGAGGAGTTGATCCTCGTTGGCCACGACCGACGCCTGAGAGATGCCGATCGACGACTCGTAGGTGGGCGACTTGACGATGAGCGGGAACCTCAGCTTCTTGCTGAGCGACGGCTTGCGATTGAGCGGGACCACCATGAAGTCCGGCACCGGCACGCGGTGATAGGCGAACAGCTTCTTGGCCAGTGACTTGTCGCGCGCCAGCGTCAGCCCGCGCGGGTTGCATCCGGTGTAGGGCAGCCGCAGCAGTTCGAGGTAACTGACGACGTTCTGGTCGAACACACCGATGTCGGCGAACGCCTCCATCAAGTTGAAGACGATGTCGGGCTTGAACTCCTCCACGTTGTGGCGGATGGGCGTGAGGTCGTCGTGCACGCCGATGACCCGCAGCTCGCACCCGCCTGCGCGCAGCGTCGAAACCACGTCCCACTCCATGCGCCACGCTGCCGTCGGGACGTCGGCGAGGTTCGGGGCCTCGGGCGGCACCAGGTCCTTGTGGACGAGCACGAGCACGCGACGCGAATTCATAGCGCCACCCGGTGCCGGCCGCTGTGGAGGTAGTTCATCACCTGGACGGTGAGCAGCACCGTGAACTCCTGCCGGGCCTGATCCTCGGGAAGGGCGAGCCGCAGCCGGAGCTCGCGGCAGCGCGCCATCATGTCCTCGAGGACCTTGTCGATCGTGTACTGGTAGATGCCGGTCCAGTCCGCCACCAGCCGGCGTACGCCCCTCCGATGGCGGGCGATGAACTGGACCGCGGTCAGCCGGTCACCATGTTCCGGGGCATCGGAGAAGAGCCGCCGCAGGTCGCGGTCGTAGAACGCGGGGTGGTCGACGCCGTGATGGCGCCGCCGCCGTCTGTAATGCTGGCGCAAGGTCCGCCGTACCCGGCGCAGCGGATCGACTTCCTCCGCCGAGGCCACGAGCGGCGGACGCCCCGCCAGCGACCGCATCAGGCTGTCCATGTATTCGAGTTTCTTCAGGGCCGGCCAGCCCGCATACCGCTGTTCCCAGTTGGACTGCGGCGTCAGCCAGACCGCGAACGTCTCGGCGAAGTCCTCGTCGGGATGGCTCTGCGCGTACCAGGGATCGAGGTGCATCACGAAGCTCTTACTGTACGGTTTCGGCGTGTAGAACTCGGGATACTCCACCGACGAGAGCCCGAAGAGGGCGCGCCGCTGCCGCCGGCGGCGGAGCCGGTAGGCGTTGTCCACCACGTGGCCAGCCTCGTGCCGGAGGATGCGCATGCACCACTCATGCTCGCCGCCTTCCACGGCGAGCATCTGGGACTGCTCGAGCTTCTCGAGTCGCGGATGCGCCAGGTAGAACGGGATGGCCATGGAGGCGTGGCCGTCCGGCGTGAACCACTCCTCGGCGAGATAGAAGTGGACCGGGAAGTCCAGGCCGCGCGCCCGGAGTTCCGCGCACAGTTGCGCCACGCGTCCTTCCATCATCGTGCCCTGCAGCGACAGCGGCAGATCGGCCAGGCGGAGGTCGAGGAGCGCCGCGTCGGGCAGTTCGTACCAGTTCGGTGGAACCGCGCGGCGGTCGGCCATGCGTCAGGGTTGGACGGCGGAGATTGGCACCGATGCGGTGAGGACGCGGTCCCGGCGCCAGGCGAGGAGCAGGCGATCGCCGGCGCGCACCATGTGCGGGACGCCGGTGGCTCGGCCGCTGACGCTCTCCGCCACCGCCAGCGGCGGGCCGGGCTTGCGCCCGCTGGAGACCCGGCGCACCAGCACCTCGCCCATCCCTTCGCCGCGGCGTTCCAGCCAGCTTACGAGCACGGAGCCGTCCTCGAGCATGACGAGGTCCGGCCAGCCGACGGGCCGCCCATCGTCGATCACGATGGGCTCGCGGAAGGTCGCGCCGCCATCCGCCGAGAACGCCAGCTTCAGCCGTGGCGCGTCCTGGGCCGCGGTGAACCACGCGACCGCCACGCGGGAGCCGCGAGCGGCGACGGCAGGCCCATTGGTCGGGCAGCCGGCGATGTGCCAGCCGTCACTGGCCACCGCTGCAGGCTCGGTCCAGCCGCCGTTCACGCGTCGGACGATCGCGATATCGCGGATGTCGCCCGGCAGGTGATCGCGATACACGGCAACCGGCCCCGAGCTGGTGAGCGCGATGTCGGTCATGCAGCAGGAGCACACGTCCGCATCGACCACCTTTTGGGTCTTCACGGACCCATCCAGGTTGAAGGTGATCGCCGCGAGCGTCTTGATCGCCTCGTGCCCGGCGTGGCCCTCGCTGGCGCCCTCGTCGGGAGCAAGCGGCGTGAGGTAGATGCCGTCCACGGCGTGCGCTCCGGGCGCGAAGGTGAGGAAGCCGGCGTAGTCCGAGACGTTCCGCATCCCATCCTCGAAGATCGTGGACCAGCTCGCACCTCGATCGGTGGACCGCGCAACCCGGATGCCGTATCCGTATGCGCCCTGTTTGCGGCCGGTGTTCACGAGCCAGTGCGCCAGCAGCGAGCCGTCGGGCGTCGCCGTGATGGATGGATGGTCGGCCCAGTTCACGAACCACTGGCTGCCGCGGCTGATTTCATGAGGGGCGGACCAGGCCTGTCCCTCGAGCCGGGAGAACTTGAGCACGTGCGCACCTTCGGCGGCGGGTTCGATCCAGATGAGATACGTGCGGCCGTCGGCCCCGGTGCTGAGCCCATACGCCAGACTGCCCGCACTGGCTGGCGACTCGATAGAAACCGCAGCCTGCGGCGATGGCGGTCCGGACGTGGCGGCGAGCGTGGCGATGACACCGGCCGCACAGAACACGGCCCCGCCCGCGCGAAGCATGGCCCGCGCGCGCACCCGTGCAGCAGTCATGGCGAGTATTACGGGATGAAGGTGAACTTGCCCGAGCCCGACGTCGCCCCGCCCCAGGGCCAGTAGGCCGCACCGCTTCGCGGCCGCGCTTCGGCGCGGACCAGGACGTAGTATTCCCGGTTCTCCTCGAGCAGCCTGGTCTCGAACAGCGCCAGACGTTCGAAGCTCGTCATCAGCTGTCGGACGATGGCCTCGTCCTCGATGACGCGGGACTCTTCCATCCGGCCGTCGAGCGTGCGCGAGACGGTGTGGCGGCGCGTCAGGTTGTCGTACTCGACAGTGGTCGAGACCACGGCGATGCCGATGGTCCGATCGACCCACGCCGGGACCTTCAGGCGCAGTTCCACGGTGTAAGTGAAGGTCGTCCGGAGGCCGCTCTTGACCACCTCACGGACCTGATCGGTGAACCCCTCCTCGAGCGAGAAGGAAACCATGACCTGGCCGTCGCGGACCAGGGGCCGGACGCGAAGCGTCTCGGCGGCCGCCGGCACGGACCACACCAAGGCCGAGATGGCAAGCGCCATCACGAGGGGGGTCTGCAGGAAACGACGCACTACGGCCGGAAAGGGTATCACATCTGCACAGTGGGGGTTGACCGGTATATCGGGCGTTCCGGGGCCAGACGTCACCCCCCACAGCAGTGCTATCATTCAGGACCGGTACCATGATCACACGCACGCGCGTGGTCGCCCTCGTCCTTTGTGCAACCTTCGCCTCGGTCAGCCCGGGCTCGGGACAGGTGCTGCTCTATTCGCTCTTCGAGCGCTACATCGACTCGCTCCGCCAGCAGACTGGCATCCCGGGCATGTCGCTCCTCATCGTCAAGAACGGGCGGGTGGATTGGGAGGGCGGCTTCGGCCATCAGGACATAGAGAACAGCGTCGCGGCAGCGCCGGACACGCCCTATCCGATTGGCGACCTCACGCAGACCCTGGCGATCGTGTTGCTGGGCGCGTGCGCCGAGCAAGGCAGGCTCAACATCGACGACCCCATGAGCCGCTGGGTGGCCGACTTTCCGACGCCGGGCGAAACGGTCCGGCAGGTGCTGGCCCACGCCGAAGGCGGGCGCTTCCGTTACGATCCGGGCCGCTTCGCGGCTCTCACGACGGTGGCGCAGAGCTGCAATCCCAAGCCGTTTCGCGCCAATGTCGCCGATTCGATCCTGGAGCGCCTCGGCATGGGCGGTTCGGTGCCGGGACAGGACCTCGGCACGCCCGGGACGGACGCGCGCGAGTTGTTCGATGCACAGCGGCTGAGCCGTTACGAGGCGGTGCTCGATCGGGTCGCCCTGCCCTATCGCGTCGATCGGAGCCTTCGCGCCAGTCGGAGCAACTTCCGCGCGCGCGGCATCAACACGGCCGAGGGCCTCGTGTCCACGGCGCGCGACCTGGCGCGGTTCGACTCGGCCCTGGACGATGCGGTGCTGCTCCGCCGCGAGACGCTGAACGTGGCCTGGAGCCAGGCGAACTTCACCGGCTCCCCGCTGCCGACGGGCCTCGGATGGTTCGTGCAGAACTACCAGGGTGAGCGCCTCATCTGGCAATTCAGCTACGTGCCCGACGCCTACTCCGCCGTGATCCTGAAGGTGCCGGGCCGGCGTCTCACGCTGATCATGCTGGCCAACAGCGACGGCCTGACAACGGGCGCGAATCTCGATCAGGGGGATGTGACCGCTTCCCCGTTCGTGAAGATCTTCCTGCGGCTATTTGTTTAGGCATTGTTGACGCGGCGCCTCGGCCGACCGACACTCGGGGCAGCCGAGATGGCCATCCGCTCGATCGCCCGCCGGGTTCCGCTGGCGCTGCTGCCCCTCTTCCTGCTGACCACCTGCCCGCGGCCGGCGCGCGCGCAGGACCTGCTGTTCATTCCCTACCTCGGGTTCACGTTCGGAGGCGACAGTTCGCTGTTCGCCGATCTCGAGGAGGGGTCGGGCGAGTCGGCCAGCGCGCTCGGCGGGTCGATCTCGATGGTCGGGCAGGGGATCGTGGGTATCGAAGGCGATCTCGGCTACGTGCCAGGCTTCTTCGAGCGGGGGGAGCGGCAGCTGGTCGTGCCCGGCAGCTTCGTGACCAGCCTGACCGGCGCTGTCATCCTGACCTTGCCGCTGTCGGTGACGCGCGAATCGCTACGGCCGTACTTTGTCGGCGGTGCCGGGCTCATCTGGGCCGAGGCCCGGGACATCACTTCGACGTTCCCCATCAAGAGCACGATGCCGGCGATCACGCTCGGCGGAGGCGCGGTGGGCTTTCTCTCGAACACCGTGGGCGTGCGCTTCGATTTGCGCTACATCCGCAGCCTGGGCGAGGGCGAGGACATCATCGCGGGGACGGGGCCAAGGGTGAGGTTCTGGAGAGGAAGTGTGGGGTTGGTTCTCAAGTACTGAGATAGATAGATCAGCAGTTCGAATCTGGTGATCTCCTGAGCTGGTGATCGAGTGATCGATCTGCAGATGTTGAGATCGCTTGATCTATCGGACGATCTACCTGTTGATTTATCTGTTGATGGAGGTCGGCGCCACGATGACGAACCGGCAGATCCTCTTCACCTCGCGACCGACTGGAGAAGCCACCGCGGCCAACTTCACGCTCGTCGAGGCGCCCGTGCCGGAGCTCGCTGACGGACAGGTCCTGGTTCAGCACCTGTACCTGTCCCTCGATCCCTACATGCGCGGGCGCATGAACGACACAAAGAGCTACGCGCCGCCGCAGCCACTGAACAAGGTGATGATCGGCGGCACGGCCGGCGTGGTCGTCGAGAGCCGGCACCCGGGGTTTGCCGCGGGTGACCACGTGGTCGGCATGGGCGGCTGGCAGCTGTACAGCGTCGTCGGCGGGAGTGCGCGAGGGGCGCTGCGCAAGGTCGACACGTCGCGCGTACCGCACTCAGCCTACCTGGGCGCGGTGGGGATGCCGGGCGTGACGGCCTGGTACGGCCTCACGAGGATCTGCGAAGCAAAGCCTGGGCAGACCATCTCGGTCAGCGCCGCGAGCGGGGCCGTCGGCAGCGTCGTCGGGCAGCTGGCCAAGGCTAGGGCCTGCCGGGCGGTTGGCATTGCCGGCGGAACCGAGAAGTGCGATTACGTCGTCAAGGAGCTGGGCTTCGACGCCTGCATCGACTACAAACAGCACCGGGACCCAAGGTCGTTGTACGGCGCGCTGAAAGCCGCGACACCCGACGGGATCGACGGCCACTTCGAGAACGTCGGCGGCGCGGTGCTCGACGCGGCGCTCGTGAGGATGAACGACTTCGGCCGCATCGCGGTGTGCGGCATGATCGCAGGCTATGACGGCCAGCCGGTGCCGCTCAATCAGCCCTCGATCATCCTGACGTCCCGACTCCGCGTGGAGGGCTTCATCGTCAGCGAGCACATGGACGTCTGGCCCGACGCCCTCGCCGAGCTCGGCACGATGGTCGCCACAGGGGCGCTCAAGTATCGGGAGACGATCGCCAATGGCTTGGAGTCGGCTCCCGAGGCGTTCCTGGGCCTGCTGAGGGGACGTAACTTCGGCAAGCAGTTGGTCCGGCTCGCCTGAGGTCGACCGCGCGCCCAAGGCCCTGAGACTGCTCCGCTGACGGCTTGCCGTCACAATCCTCCGCGTCGCCCCGCGTCCGCTCGTTGATTCGGTGGGGATCTCACCACTGCGGCTGGGCTGCTTTTTGCATCCTTGGGCGCAGGGGGCTGTATGTGGAACGGCTGCACGCGTCGGACGATCATCTGCGGCGTACTTCTTGGCGGGCTGGCGTCTCTCGCGCCGCCGCTCGCGGGGGCGCAATCCGCGACGACTCGGGTAAGCGTGGCGACCGGCGGCGCGCAGGGGAACAACTTCAGCGGCCGCGGTGTGGTCAGCGCCGACGGGCGATGGGTCGCCTTCGTGTCCGCTTCCAGCGACCTGGTGGCGGGGGACACCAACGCACAGTGGGACGTCTTCCTGCACGACCGCGAGTCCGGCGCGACGACCCGAGTGAGCCTCGGGCCTGGAGGCACCGAGCTGAGTGTGCCCAGCGACCAGCCCGCCATCAGTGCGGACGGCCGCATCGTCGCATTCCAGACCGGGTCCCCCCTGGGCACTACGCAGGTGTTCGTGTACGACCGGCTGTCGGGCGAGGTGACGCCGATCAGCGTGGGGCCGGGCGGCACGAGCGGGAACGCGGCCAGCGCGCACCCCGCCGTCAGTGCCGACGGCCGCTGGGTGGCGTTTACCTCCCGGGCCAGCGACCTGCTCGCGGGCGACACCAACAGCGCCGACGACGTGTTCCTGTACGACCGGCAGAACGGCGGCATCACGCGCGTGAGCGTTGGTCCGGACGGTGACCAGGGGAACAGCTACAGCTCGGGCGCGGTGTCCATCAGTGCCGACGGCCGCTGGATCGCGTTCACGTCCTCCGCCAGCAACCTCGTACCATTCGACACCAACGGGCACGAGGACGTGTTCGTGCACGACCGCAACACCGGGCAGACGAGGCGCGTGAGCGTTGGACCGGATGCCAGCCAGGGGAACGCCGGCAGCTTCAACCCGGCCCTGAGCGCCGACGGCCGCTGGGTGGCGTTCGCGTCGCGGGCCACCAACCTGGTCGAGGGGGACACCAACGGGCAGGAGGACATCTTCGTCCATGATTCGCTGACGGGAACGACCTCGCGCGTGAGCCTCGGTCCGGGCGGCGTGCAGGCAAACGCGAACAGCAGCGGTGCGACGATCAGCCCGGAGGGCCGCTTCGTGGCGTTCTACTCGGCCGCCAGCAACGTGGTGCCCGGAGACACCAACGGTCGTGCAGACGTGTTCGTGCACGACCGGTACACCGGGCACACCACGCGGGTGAGCGTCGGCCCGGGCGGTGCGGAAGGGAACGGTGGGAGCGTCGGGACCTCAATCAGCGCCGGTGGCCGCTTCGTGGTGTTCGAATCGGACTCGAGCAGCTTCGTCGGCGGCGATACCAACAACCAATGGGACGTGTTCGTGCGCGACCGCGGCGACGCGGGCTGCACGGTCGCGGTCGCACCCCCGTTCACGGGGGCCCCGGCCGCGGCGACGGCGGGCCAGGTCGTGGTAGTGACGACGGCGTCATGCGGGTGGACGGCTGAGTCGAACGACCCGGAGTGGCTGACGGTGACCGCGGGCTCGACTGGGACCGGCTTCGGCATCGTCGAGTACGCCGTTGCTGCCAATACCGGCGTCTATCGCTCCGGCTCACTCTCGATCGACGGCCAGTTGTTCGCGGTGGAGCAGCGCGATCCGGTGACGCCCGAACCGCCGGTCGAACTGCGGGCCCGCGCGGTGGCTGACCGCCTCGTGACGCTGCGCTGGACGATTCCGCCCGGCGGGCCCGCGCCCACCGGCTTCGTGGTGGAGGGCGGTCTCTTCCCCACCGACATCCAGGCCTCCATTCCCACCAGCAGCCCGTCGCCGACCTTTACCTTCTACGCGCCTGCCGGATCGTTCTACGTGCGCGTGCATGCGCTCAACGGGGCGGTGCGCAGCGCTGCCTCGAACGAGATCTTTCTCCACGTCGATGCTCCGGTCCCGCCATCGCCGCCCGCGCACCTGCTGGGCATGGTGAACGGCTCCTCCGTCGCGCTCGCGTGGACGAACACCTACGAAGGCGGCCAGCCGACGTCGCTCTGGCTCGAGGTCATTGGCTCGATGGCCACGATGATCCCGCTCGCCATGACCGACCATGTCGACTTCGGGGCGGTGCCGCGCGGCACCTACCCCGTCGCGATCCGCGCCGGCAACGAGGCAGGCATCAGCGAGCGCTCCAGCATCCTGATGCTTCGGGTCCCGTGGCCGTGTTCGGGGGTGCCGGCGACGCCGATCCGCCTGTCGGCGACCCGGCTCGGCCAGACTGTTCACCTCGATTGGGCGCCAGGCCCGCTCGGGGCCGCGCCCACCGAGTACGCGGTGTCGGTGACCGGCGCGCTCAACAGCACGTTCACCACGTCGGAGCGCGCGCTGAGCGGCACGGTCGGGCCCGGCACCTACAACGTCAGCGTGACGGCAATCAACGATTGCGGCGCGAGTGCGGCGACCGCGCCGGTGGCGGTGGTCGTTCCCTGAGGCGCGCGGATCGCACGCGCCGATGGCGTCGTTCACGCGGTGCCGGCCGCCGGCGCTCAGATCCCCGCGTACCAGGAGTAGCCGGCCTCGGCATCGGCCGAGCCCTTACCCGAGCCGAAGCCGGCGAGCGAGTCGGTCACAACGAGGCGATTGACGTACTTGGTGCTCTTGTAGCCGAGTTGCCGCGGCACGCGCATCCGCAGCGGACCGCCGAAGGGCACCGGCAGCTCGCCGCCGTTCATCCCCCATGCGAGAAGCGTCTGCGGGTGTCGCGCTTCGTCCAGATCGATGCTGTCCCACGCGTTGTCATCGTGCGACTGGTACACCACGTATCGCGCCTCGGGACCAACGCCGGTCCTCTCGAGCACGGCCGCGAGTGGCGTCCCGATCCACTCGGCGATGTACGACCACCCCTCTTCACACGCAATCTCGGTAATCTGGCGGCCCACCGGCATGCCGCGCAGCTCGGCGAGCGACAGCGACGTGGGGCGCGCGACGAGCCCGTCCACCGCCAGCCGCCAGGTGGCGAAGCCCGCCGCCTGATGGTGGAGGAACGCCTCGTCGCGGCGAATGACCGAGTTGGCGAAGGGCGCGGCCGAGATCATGTGGCGGGGAAACTCGCGCGCCATCGCGTGACGGCCGACCAACCGGTGCGCCGCATACGTGAGGGTCTCGCCCGCCCCGTAGATGCCCCCCGCGTCCGGCGGCACCAGCCCGAGACGGCGCCCCAGCGTCGCGGCCGCCGCGACGAGGGACGTGCCGGCGCCAGCAAGGCCGGCGGTGAGCAGCATGCGGCGCGACAAGGGACTCATGGGCGGACCTCCGCGTGGCCGGTGATCATCGCACGCACACGTGCGGTGAAGCCGGCGAGGACGAGCATCCCGAGGTGCACGAGCAGGAACAGGGTGAGTGCCACCGACACGACGAAATGCAGCGTGCGCGCCGATTGCCGTCCACCGAGGAGCGTCACCGTCCCCGGCCACATCGCCGTGAAGCCCGGCGACATCGCGAGCCCGGTCCAGATGACAAACGGGACGAGCACGAAGATCACGAGCAGGTAGGTGATCCGCTGCAGCGGATTGTAGGACCAGGGATCGCCAGCCGACGCGCGGGAGAAGCGGAGGTGCTCGGCGATCGCCCGTCGCACCGCGGGCCACCGCAAGTCGGCCGACGTGGGCACGAGGTTCCGGCGCAGGTGCCCGCTGCCAAGGCCTGCGATGAGATAGGCCAGGCCGGTGAGGCCCAACAGCCACGCCGACTGGAAGTGCAGGTAACGGCTCCAGCCGTTCTGATCGGGAAGCACGTAGCCGTAACCTGTCGGCACGGTCGATCGCGAGGCCGGCACCGGGATGGTCAAGAGCGGCGTGTCATTGACGTTCCCGGTCTCGCCCCAGTAGAAGCGCGGGTGCGACAGCAGGACCTCGACGCCGCTCACGAGGAGCGCGACGAACGCGAGGGTGGTGAGCCAATGCGTGACGCGCACGAAGCCCGCGTGGCGCCGGGACAGCACGGCAGTGCTCACCCGGCTCATGGTAGCACCGGCCCATCCGGGTGGCTGGCAATTGACGAGCTTGGCGGTATACTCCACGCCGTCCCCACCAGCGGCTCGATGAACGCCCGGTGGAACCACGTGTCGATGCAGGTCAGTGGAGGGTCCGGGCATGCCTTGGTCGCGGGTTGTCGTCCTGACGGCGTTCGCTCTCCTGTCGTTGCCGGCTGCCGCCGCAGCGCAGCAACCGGCGCCGCGCGTCGACTTCCGTCGTGATGTGCAGCCGATCCTCCGCGACCGGTGTTACGCCTGCCATGGTC
>DATLLC010000201.1:0-40386 GCA_035538015.1 Vicinamibacterales bacterium | reverse complement strand
AATCCATCCACACCGCCGCAGCAGTACGGCCAGCCGTTCCAACAGATCTTCCAGATTCTGCAGACGGTGCCCCATCAGTTGCACCATCTACAGCAGCTGCAGTACGCACAGCAACAGCAGCTCCAGCACGTGCAGCAGCTCCTGCAGGCTGTCCCCGCGCAGCTGGCCCAACTGCAGCAGCTGATTCAGACCGTGCCTCAGCAGATCCAGCTGTTGCAGCAGCAACAACCACAACCGCCGTACACGCCGTCATCCGGACTGAGCAGTTTCGCCGCGACACCGCCGTGGGGCATCCCGTCTCAGGGCTTCGCCCAGCCGGGCCAGGTGATGTGACGAACGTGACAGGAGAACAACTCACATGACAGACCCGCTCTTTGGATCGGTATCGCCGCCGCTCTGGCCCGCGATTCCAGCCCCGGTCTACGGTTACGCTCCCTCGCCATTGGCATCCAGCCAGCGCTTCGGCACGATTGCACCAGGTGGTTCGGCTCAGGGACCGGCATCGATTGGCTCGTACAGCGCCGGGCCGACCCTCAACGGACCCGCTGTGGACCCGCAGGCGTTCGGCGGGGTGTTCGGGGGCCCGAACTTTCTCACCGGATTGTCTGCAGTCGTCTCGAGCCCACTCGCCAGCGGCGTGCCCGCCTTCATGGCGGAGACCGCCATTGGCGTCACGGCCCCGGCGCTCCTGACGGCCGTCGCCATGCGGCGCGGCCAGCCACTCGGCCCGACCAACGATCAGGAAGTCGAGGATTTCATCTACGACGCGTTCGATCTGCTCCCTGGCACGAACGATGTCGAAGTGCGCGTCGAAGGAGGGCGCGCGGTACTGTCCGGCTCGGTCCCGCACAAACGGCTCAAGCGCGACCTCGGTGAACTGGCCTGGGCGATTCCCGCGTTGAATGACGTCCAGAACAACGTCATGATCACGGCCCGGCGGCGATCACGCGCCAGCCGTGAAGCTGAGAATCCACCCGCCGCAGTTCGCAAACCAGCCTGAGCCGGCGGGCATGTCCGACCTCGATCGAGGTGTGGGACGAGGCGTCGGGTGCGGCACTATCAGCGCTCGTGCGTTTCGGACCACGCCTCGACCGGATCGACCGTATACCAGCGGTGCACAGGGTCGTAACAGATCCGGCCGCGGAGCAGAATGCGCGCGCCTCGACGCGGAAGCCGAAGCGGCCTTGTTGGCGGAATCTCAGCCGCCATCAACCCGCCGCCGGTTTCAGTGAGGCGCACGCGCCATCCACCGTCCTGACGCAGGCGCAGCCTCACGACTCGGCCTGTGACAGTCAGACCTCCACCGCAAGGGCGCATACGATCGGCCGGGTCAGATCGGCGCATCGTCGGAAGTGCGCAAACGTTACCACGACCATTCCCACCTCAGCAATAAGAGACCGCATCCGAAACGGCACTTAGCCGGGTGACGGATTGTGCAGCTGGAGCAACCCGGCGAGGAAATGAAGCGAAGGGTTAGACTCGGATGCGCATGCCTCTGAGCTGGAGAACCCTCAAACCGTCCGGTGTGGCTCAGGCCGCGACCATCCTGCTGATGTCGGCAGCGCCCGTGCTCGCGCAGGGCCAGACCGAGGGGGGCATCCCCGTCACCGACCGCCTGGTGCAGGCCAGATGCGGGACGTGCCACGCCGCCGACGAGCGGGGAAATCTGCAACGCATTTCCTGGGCGCGCGCCACGCCTGAAGGCTGGCAAGCGGCCATCCAACGCATGATCCGCGAGAACGACATCTCCGTTACGCCACCGGAGGCTCGGGCCATCGTCAGGTATCTCAGCACGCGGCATGGACTGGCGCCCGAGGAATCGAAGCCGGTGATGCACTACGCCGAGCGCCGAGTTCACGACGAAGCCGCGACGCTGAATGCCGCGCTGGTCGAGGCCTGTGCGAGGTGCCATGAGGTCGCCCGCGCGCTCTCATGGCGCCGCACGGCGGACGGCTGGAAGCAGTTTACCGACACGCACGCCGCGCGATATCAATTCACGCCAGACCCGGAAGCGATCGCTCAGCTGGCAAAGGTCGCTCCGTTCTCCACTCGTGAATGGGCCTCGTGGAGTGCGCGTGCTCACGCGCCAGAGCTGACCGGACGCTGGCTGATGACGGCTCATGTCCAGGGTCGCGGCAACTTCTACGGAGAGATGGACGTCGAATCGGCTGGCAGCGGCGACGAATTTCTGACGCGGGTGCGTCTCCACTCCGTCAATGATGGAGGCGTCGTCGTTCGTACCGGGCGGAGTGTGGTGTACGCGGGGACTGCCTGGCGCGGACGATCTCAAGGCAGCAGTGCCGCACGTGCAGCTCCTGACGATCTCTCGACCGAAGCACGGGAAGCCATGTGGGTGGCGGCAGACGGGTCACGGGTCGAAGGCCGCTGGTTCTGGGGACAGTACGATGAGTTGGGCTTCGACGTGACGATGAGGCGGGCGGCTTCCGACGCGGCGCTGCTCCTCGTCGACCCACCTTCGATCAAGGCAGGTTCGAAGGCCAACCGAATCCGGCTCATCGGTGATCGTTTCCCCGCACAAGTGACGCCCGCCGACATCACCACGGGCTCGGGGGTGACGGTGCGCCGCATCATCTCCTCCACGTCAGGCGAGATCGTCGCCGAAGTGGATGTCGCGCCCAGCGCCGTGTCTGGTCCACGCAACGTGTCCTTTCGAACCTCGACGCTCGAACGCGCGGTCGCGATTTACGATCGGGTCGACTACGTGAAGGTGACGCCTGAGTCGTCGCTCGCGACGTTCGGCAGCCAGGCCTATTCCCGAGGCGTCCAGCAGTTCGAGGCCCTCGGCTGGCAGCGCGGCGCCGACGGCAAGCTGCACACGGCCGACGATCTCGAACTGGGTCCCGTGCAGGTGGCGTGGTCGATGGAGGTCTTCTACGAAACCGACCCCAACAAACAGGAGCGGGTGGGAACGGTCAGCCCCACCGGCTTCTTCCTGCCTGCCGCCGAGAATCCCGGCACGAACGTCGATGTATGGATCGTGGCCACCGCGACGACCGAGAAGGGCCAGGACGGCAAACCGCTGGTGGGGAAGGGCTACCTGGTGGTGACCGTTCCCACGTATACATTCGAGGGTCGCACGTACGTTCGCGAGCTGGGCCGGTGGGTCGAGACGGAGAGCGGCGCACGATGAGGACATTCATCAGTGGGCTCGTGCTTGTTCTGGCCGCGGGGGCCGTTGTCGTCGCGCACCACGGTCTGGCCGCGTTCGACCAGACGACCAAAGTCACCGTCAAGGGAACGGTCACGGCGTTTCGGTTCGTCAATCCGCACGTCGTGGTGGAGTTCGACGTGAAGGACGACGAGGGGCATGTGCAGGGATGGCAGGCGGAGCTGACCACCCCCGCCCGGCTGAAGGGATGGACCGCAACTTCGCTCGAGCCCGGCGACGTGGTGACGATCACCGGCTATCGCGCGAAGAGCGGCGCGGCCTCTCTGTGGGTGACGGCTCTGACGGCCTCGAACGGGTTGGAGCTGAAGGCGCCCAACTAGTGTCGTCCGCAGTTCATTTGCGAAAAGGTTGCATGGCGTTCCGATTCACATAACGCGCGATCGCCCTGCCGACCGCGTCGCTGATGGCGACCGTGCTCGGGTAGTGCATGCCACCCCACACGCGGGCGTTGTTCCCATCGGCGCGCGCCTGGCTGATGCTGGTGTAGGTGCGGTTCGGTTGTCCCGCCGTCGTGAGCGTGAACGACTGTCGGTCGCCAAATTGGATGAGAAGCACCGTTGCGGCCGCGCCGTTCTGGCCGGGATGCCCAGCCGGATACTCGGGGTGCGATGGCGTATTGACCAGCGGTAGCCAGTCGGCATCGGGAGCCGTTTCCGGATTGCCATCAGTCTCAGCCAGCGGAATGGCCGTCACCGGCCGCCACGTCACTTCGGTCGGACGCGAACCATAGAATCGCTTCGCGCTCCAGATCGTGAAAGCCGTGTCCGCCATCGCGATGTTGAGAACCGCGAGCAGGCGGCTGCTCTCGGAGATCGAGAGGTCGTGGCTGCGGGCGATCTGATTCGCGGCCTGATTCCAGTGGACGCTGGCGTTGCCTTCCCAGAAGGGAGCCAGTGCCGTCTGGTCGTCGGTGCGTGTCGAGCCGGTTCGTCGGCCGAGTGCCTTGACGGCGTTGAAGTCGTCCGTGTACACGATGCTCGTCAAGGTGCGCGGAGGTTCAGGCTGGAACTGTGTGTTGCTGACCAGCACGAACATGTCGGTGAACGCCAGGCCTTGCCCACTCATGGATCCAAACGCTGGCGGTGTCGGCCGCCACTGGCCGATCGCCGTGCCTCCCGCGAATGCGGGGTAGGGCGCGCTGAACCCGTCGGTCGCCCGCCAGGCGAGCACGGCCAGAGCGACTTCGGCCCCCCATTCGCGACCGCGCTCGATGCCTCTCTCGCATCGCCTCTGTCCTCCACGCGAGCGGTCGCGGTCCCTGCAACGTTCGGTGAGCTCCGCGAGGGACGAGGCGTAGCTCGCATCCAGCGACGGCTGTTGAGTCGGGAAGAGACCTGCGAGCGCCGTGTACGCGGCAGCGATGACGGCCCCGCGCCGTGAGATGCCGGGATGAGCTCGACCGTGAACGAAGAGCGGTGCATAGCGACGGTCGATGCCGTTCAGCGCATCGAAGACCGCCGTGTGTACGATGGCACCGAGCCGCTGACTGGAGGAGTTCGGCGTGCTGGTAGCGATCAGCGTGTCAATGAAGATCTGGTTCCACTCGAGCACCGGGTTGCCGAAGGCCGGCTCTTCAGAAGCCTTGCCGGTCGCGTCGACCGGACCATGGAACAAGATGACCAGCCCGACGAGGAGGCCGGCTGCAATGGTGCGGATTGCTGTGGGTTTCACGGTATCCCCTTTCATTCGACGCAGCTAACGTTTCGCGGTCCAGAGCCAGGACAAACGCGGATGGGTCAGTCGCCCGGGGACGACGAAGCGTTCCGCGGTAAGATCGCGGCCGCGCGATACCGGGCGTAGGGAAAACTAGCCGGACGACGGTCAGAAGTCCTTACAATCGGGCTTCGCTTTTCTTCGGAAATGTTCGTGGCGCTATGAAGGGGTCGCAGCCCACCTACGAGTTCGGGCCTTTCCGCCTGGATGGCGGCAAGAGGCTCCTGCTACTCGGCGCAGAACCGGTGGCGCTGGCTCCCAAGGCGCTCGAAACGCTGCTCGTCCTGATCGAGCATCGGGATCGCGTCCTCACCAAGGATGAGCTGCTCCAGCGGATCTGGGCTGACACCGTCGTCGAGGAAGGCGGGCTCACACGGAACATTTCGATCCTGCGGAAGGCTCTCGGCGAGAAGCCCGAGGACCATCAGTACATCCTGACCGTGCCAGGGCGGGGGTATCGATTCGTCGCGGACGTGCGCGAAGGAGCCCGAGGCGCAGAGCTCGCGGGCGCTGACGGTCAAGACGAGGTTCGGGACGAGAGTCCGGCTCCGGTGGCGCCACTAGCCGCCGCAGATGACCCCTCGTCGATACGGCCGTGGCTGCTCTTCGGGCTGGCGGCGCTTATAGCTGGCGGCCTCTTCTACGCCCTGCGCCCCACGCATGCGGCACACGCTGAACGGCCCTCGATTACTGCGATCGCCGTGCTGCCACTCGACAACCTGTCAGCCGATCCGTCACAGGAGTACTTCGCCGATGGCATGACCGAAGCGCTCATCGGCAATCTCGCTCGCATCCGCGCGCTGCGCGTGGTCTCACGCACCTCGGTCATGCGCTTCAAGGACAAGCCCACGCCCCTCAGCGAACTCGCGCGAACACTGAACGTGGACGCTGTCCTCGAGGGATCGGTGCAGCGCACCGGCGACCGTGTTCGAGTCAGCGTCCAGTTGATCCACTCGGCGACTGACGCGCATCTCTGGGCGCGTGAGTACGAGCGCGAGCTGACCGATGTGCTGAAGCTGCAAAGCGAGGTGGCCCGTGCCGTCGCCGACGAGGTCCAGGCGAGACTGACCGCGGAGGAACGCGCTCGACTCGCCTCGGTGGGCTCGGTCCAGCCCGCCGCCTACCAGGAGTTCCTGCTGGGGCAGCACTATCTCTGGAGATTGACGGAGGAAGACCTCGCGCGGGCCATCGCCCACTTCGAGGAGTCGGTGCGCGTGGATCCCAACTACGCCGCCGCGTATGCCGGACTGTCCCACGCGTGGTGGTGGCGGGGTATCTGGGGTGCGACGACGTTCAAGCAGGTCGAATCGCCCTCCCGTGCAGCCGCCGTGAAGGCGCTGCAGCTCGACCCTGGTCTCCCGGAGGCCCACGTCTCGATAGGTCGGCTCAAGTTCGGACACGAGTGGGACTGGAGCGGCGCCAGGCAGGCGTTCACACGTGCCCTCGCCATCGATCCCAATAACGTGGACGCCCATCTCTTTTCGGCGATGTTGTGCATGGCGCTCGGGTGTTTCGCCGAGGCCATCGACCACATGAAGCGAATCGAAGAGCGCGACCCGCTGTCGGCGACGGTTCAGTCGTTCTTTGGAAGGGTGTTGTATCGCGGGCGCAGGTACGACGACGCCATCGTTCATCTCAATCGAGCGATCGAGTTGGACCCCCAGGCCCCGGCGCGTGCCTATCGTCGGCTCGCCGATGTGTACGAGGCTGTTGGCAAGTATGACGAGGCGCTGATGCTTCTGGAGAAGGAGGCGCGGATCGAAGGGCGTTCCCGCGGTGCAAGCCACACCACACGCGCGGCGCGCGTGCAAGCGCTGATGGGCAACCGGGAGGAAGCGATTGAAATGCTCAACGGACTGCGCGGCGCCAACCCGCACGAGGTGGCGATGGCGTACACCGCGCTCGGCGACTACGACGAAGCCTTCCGACTGCTGTTCGGGATCATCGACGAGCCCTCCTTCGACGTCTACGTGAAGACCGATCCAGCTTTCGACCGCCTCCATGCCGACCCGCGCTGGCAGGAGGTTCTGCGTCGCATGCACTATCCCCCCGAAACAGCGAGCAGGACGACCGCGTCACGGTAGAAGCGCTGGCCCCATGCCATTCGGCGGCGAAACGCGCCCCAACGGCGCCTCTTCGATGCTCACGACGGCCGAAGCGCACGCGTCGCCGTCGAGGCGGCGCGCCCGCCAATCGGCAGCACCCGATGCCGCATGTAGGCGACGAAGGTCGCCATGGCGAGGAGCAGCAGCGTGATCGCTGCCGAGCTCATCTCGCCGCGCATCAGATGGAAAACCGTCGCCGAGACGGTCACGATCATGATCCCGCCGGCCCGCCAGGTGACCAGCCACGGCAGGATCCGCGTCAGTCCGGGGAGTGTCAGTCCTAACCCGGCCAGCACTTCCGCGACGCCGACAAAGAGCTGGAACCACCGCGGCAGCGACGCGTTCATCTGTTCGGCAATCTCGGGCGGCGGCGCGAGAAAGAGCCAGCCGTGGGCGAGGAACGCCGCCGCGAGCAGCACCTGCAAGGTCCAGAGCGCAATGTTCATGACGACACCTACCGTCCCTTCTCAACAGGGCGAACGAGAAACGCGCTGGCAGAATTCATCGCGATGGTAGAGCCGGCGGCGGCTTGCATGCTCGCTCGTGGGTGAGCGCCCGCTCAGGCAGGCCGCGATCGGATCAGATCGGTATTGCGAATGCCGCGCCAACGGGCGAAGCGATCCGTCAGGCACGGTGGCGGTGGTCGCTCACGAGGCGGGCTGTCAGCGGCACCATCGTGGGCATCGCGGTGGAGATCGCACCGCTGTCATGCTCAAACATGGCATTCTGTCTCCGTCGATCGATCTCGGCACAGGACGCGAACGATCCGGTCACTGCGGTAGAATGCGCGTCGGCCAGCGAGGACCTCATGGATGTGTTGACCATCGCCAGAACCTGAGCCCGACGGCGTGCTGACCTACGACCAGGGCGACACCGGCACGCACGAAGTGGGTCACTGGCTTGGGCTCGACCACACCTTCGCCGGCGGCGGCTGCACGCACCCCGGTGACAAGATCAAGGACACGCCTATCGAGGCCGAACCGCAGTTCTTCTGCAGCGTGCGCGACAGCTGTGTCGGCTCGCCGTTCCCGGGCGACGACCCGATCACGAACTTCATGGACTACGCCGACGACGTCTGCATGGACCACTTCACCTCCGATCAGGCCAAGCGGATGCAGAAGCAGTGGCATGCGTTCCGCGACAAGAAGGCGAGGGGCTGACACCCAGATACCGGGCGCTCGAGCGCGAATGGCAGGGCGCGTCCGGTCGGCTGGCGACACGGCGTGGACTGCAGGTGAAGAGTACAATCGGGTTTGCGCGCTGCTGGCGCGACTCACGCGTGAAACCGACCGATCTTCGCGGCATCCTGCATTACATCCCCCACTACCGGGAGCGCACCTTCGTGCTCGCGGTCGACGGCGCGATCGTCACAGACGAGAACTTCGCCAACATTCTGCTGGATGTGGCGGTGCTGCGCTCGCTGAGCATCCGGGTCGTCCTCGTCCACGGCGCGGCCGCCCAAATCGAACGGCTCGGCGGCGAGCAGGGAATCGTGCCGAGCGACCTCGACGGCACGGGCGTGACCGACGCTGCCACGCTCAAGCTGGCCTTGATGGCCGCTAACAGGCTCACGCACGAGATTCTCGAGGGCCTGTCGGCCAACGATCTGCGTGCGGCGACCACCAACGCCGTCATCGCGCACCCTGCGGGCATCATCCAGGGGGTCGATCTCGCGCTCACAGGCAAGGTTGAGCGCGTGGACGTCGGCCTGCTCGAGGTGCTGCTCTCGCAGGGCATCGTCCCGGTGGTCCCGCCGCTGGGCTTCGATGGTGATGGCAAGACGTACCGGGTGAACTCCGACGCGGTCGCCGTGGCTGTCGCGGAGGCGCTCAAAGCCATCAAGCTGCTGTACATCACCACCCGTGACGGGCTGATCGTCAAGGGCGAGCTGGTCCGGCAGATGAGGGTGGGCGATCTCGAGGCGCTGCTGCAGAGGAACCGGGCCGAGTTCCTGCCCGAGAGCGTGTCCAAGGCCCAGCAGGCGGCAGCGGCCTGCCGTGCCGGCGTTCAGCGAGTCCACATCATCAACGGCCGGGAGGATGAAGGCCTGCTGGCCGAGGTCTTCTCCAACGAGGGCATCGGGACGCTCATCCATGCCAACGAGTACCAGCAGATTCGCGCCGCCAAGAAGAAGGACGTGCACGCCATCCGGGCGCTGACCCGCAAGGCCGTCGAGGCCGGTGAGCTCGTGCAGCGCAGCCGCGCGAGCATCGAGAAAGCGCTCGGGGATTACTACATCTTCGAAATCGACAACAACCCCGTTGCCTGTGTGGCCCTTCATGTGGATCCAGACGGCCAGAAGGGCGAGCTGGCCCACCTCTACGTCAGCGCGTCGCACGAGAACCTGGGCATCGGGCGGAAGCTGATTCAGTTCGTGGAGAGCCGGGCGCGAGAGCTCGGCGTGGCGCGCTTATACGCGCTGTCCACGCAGGCGTTCACGTACTTTCAGTCGAAGGCCGGCTTTTCCGAGGGCACGCCGGCTGACCTTCCGGCAGGGCGTCGCGAGAAGTACGATCGCAGCGGCCGCCACTCGAAGGTGCTGGTCAAGGAGCTGACGTAGCGTTGCCATGCGCGCTCAGTGACCGCGGTGCCCTCCACTCGCGGTGCGGGTCAGGATGCGGCGGGTAAGGACGAGCAACACGATGAGTGCCACCGCCAGCGTCGTCCAGAGGACCGCTGCTGGAGGCGCGTCCCGGACGAGCTCGGCCATACCACGTTTATAGCCGGGGTTGGCCGGTTCGACGTCGCCCTCGGGAATCTCCAGCGGAACCGCGGCGTAGGCGAGCACCTCTCGCCCGAGCGCTTCCAGCTCGTACGATGGCGACGTCGCTGCAGGGTTGCCCAGCAGCAGCCGGTAGTCGCCAGGCGCAGCCTGGAAGGTGACGCGCGGCACCGGAATCACGGCTTGGGCGCTCAACAGCGTCAACGGCGCGTTGTCCCCGTCGCTGATCTCGAGCACGAGCTCGGCGGTACGGACACCGTTGAGCGGGAGTTGCACCGTGACGGGCCCGCTCGACTCATGACCGTGCTGCGACGCCAGGGCGAGCGTCGCGACCGGGACCAGTCCCTGCGGGGCATCGGCCTTGGGCTGGAGCACGACGGCACGGCGCTCGAAGAACGCCTCTGCCACCTGCAGCCGAAGCGCGGTAACTCGCACGGGCCCGGCCCCGGGCGCCCGGAGGCGGAACGACGAGGTGCGCTGGAGGCCGGCACGGGGGCTGGCCGGCGCCGCGCTGAGCGCCACGGCCGTCGTGGCGGCGTCGCGCTCGAGCACGTAGGGCACCTGGCGGTTTCCTCCGTCGACGACGCGGAGATCCCCCAGGTCCTGCCGGAGCCTCGCGACGTCGGTTGGCGACACCGTGAACGTATACAAGTCTTCGCGGCCGTCGACGGCAAATGCCCGGCTGAATCGCCAGTCCTCAGAGGGCACCGCGCTCCCTCGCGCGGCAACGAAGGCGAGCGGCGGCGGCTGCCGGAACGACGGATTCTCGACCTCGGGGCCCACCGTTGCGCTCGGATATGAGGGCACGCTCGCCAGGGCGATCCGAAACTGTTCGAGCTCGTACACGGGTGCCCGCGTGACGGAGTTGCCGTAGTAGAGCGTCAGATCGGGCCCGGTTGCCGCGGTCAGCAGCATGGTGCGTGGGCCCGAGACACGAACCCGAGGGTTGATGAGCGGCGGGTTGTCGCCGTTGACAATCTCCACCACGAGCGGGCCGCCGATGCTGCGGGTGACCTCGAGCTCTCGGTCCTCCAGGTGCATCGCCTGCTCCGGCAGGCGGAGCCGATAGACGAGGCCCGCGCCGGCCGAACGCTCGCCGTCACGCCCTCGTTCGTACACCGCCACCCGTCGCGCGAACGCGGCATCGTCAGCATCGAGCGCCAGACGGCGCACCGGATGACCGTCCGGCACCGGCACGCGATATCGCGTGCGGCCGCCTTCAGTGCCGAGCGGCTCGAGCGCACCGTCCTCGCTCCAGACTGCCCCGGGCAGATGGTCGGTCGACAGCGCGACCGCGCCCCGAAGATCGACCGGCGGCGAGCTCGTGTCATCGGCTTGCAGCCGAACGAATCGTGCCTCGCCCGTTTGCAGATCGATCGTGGTGTCGTGCACCCGTACCGACTGCCAGGGCCGATCGAAGATCCAGTAGTCGCCTCCGACCTCTCGCCAGGCAGCGCCGTCCGAGGAGACATCCACCGAGAGACGTTTCGCGAAGTCGTTGTCGGGAAGATCGAGCACGAGCCGATCGAACGTGACGGGCTCGCCGAAGTCAACCGTCCACGTGGTGTAGCCCCGACGCTCGCGTTGGGCCTCGGCCAATGAGCCGGTCCACCGCCGCTCGACGCGCCGGGCCTCGTCTTCGTGCACGAGGAACGGCCACTCGCGTCCCACCAGATCGAGGAGCCGCAGGTCCCGCAGACCGAGTTGGCTGCGGGCCTGAACCTCGGGGGGCACGACCACGGCGACGAGCGACCCCTCGGTCGCCGCGGGGAGCGTGACGGCCCTTCGGTAGCGCCACGCGGAACGCTGCTGGTCGAGCGGGGGCTGTCCCTGCGCGAAGGTGATAACCGCGGCACCGAGAACCACAACGGATAGCGGCCAAATGCGGGTCATGCGACGGCCTCGGACTTGCGAACGAACCGCTGGTAGAGGAGCGAGACCAGAATCAAAGAGACACCGAGTGCGAGGAACGAGATGATGCGATAGAGCCCCGTCAGCTGTCCGAGGTCGTACAGGAAGACCTTGGCCACGGTCAGCAGGAGGAAGCCGAGCGACACCAGCCGCAGGCTGCGGTGGACGCGCCAGAGGCCGAGACCGAGCAGGATCAACGCAAACAGCCCCCATGCGCACGAACGCGTCAGGTCGCGGGCCAGATGCCTGGACAAGTCCACCTCTACGTAGCGACCGACCGAGTAGTAATCCGCGATCTCGAGGTTGATGAGCCAGAACACCAGGAGAAGGCCGATGAAGCCAACGAGCGAACCGGGTGTGTCGCGATCCCGGGCCAACACGTCGAACTCCGGCGCCGGACCCCGCCGTCGCTCGGCCTGCCGCAGGAAATACGCCCCGGCGAAGCAGCAGATCGCGGGCACGCCGTAGGTGTAGAGGAGCCAGTTGAGGATCGGTCCGCCGCGCGGCTCGTATCGCAGCACTTCGTCGTTGAGGAGCAGCCGCACACCGACGGCCAGGAACAATCCCAACCCGAAATACTTCAACCCGGGATGCGGCAGCAGGCCGAACAGCCACCAGACGGCCGCTGCTTCGAGCGCCCAGCCAATCGTGATCCACTGCCGATCGAGCTGCAAAGGGACGGCGGTGGCGATGAATCCCAGGGTGACCGTGGCGAAGAGAGCCAGGTAATTCAGCCGGCGGCCGGACTCGGCGGCATCCCCGGACATCAGGAAGTATCGAGCGATGCCGTACAGAGCGGCGACGCTCACAGCCGCCATCACCACGGGGACGACGCCGATCAGGGCTGTGCCCCAGACCTCGCGCCACAGGGCATGGTAGAGCGGGAAGGTCGCGGGGCCGACGAGCGCCGAGACGAGCCACGGAGCCGGACGTGTCTTCCACGACGAGGAGAGCCACCGCGCCGCCGCGAACGGCCAGACGAGGAAGACCAGGTAGGTTGCCGTATAGGCCGCCGCGGCGGGAACGGCGTATCCGCGCCCGAAGTAGCCGATGTGCCAGGCCGCGTTGAATGCCAGCGACATCACCGCCGCGAGCGGAACGAGCGCCGGCCAGCCGGCCTGCACGGCGACGGCCAACATCAGCACCAGGTCGAGACCCACCAGCGCGAACAGCGGTGCGGGGCCAACGCCGGCGCCGGAGGTGAGGCCGGTGAGCGCGGTCAGGTACGCGACGCCAGCTGCGGCCACGGTCGCGGCATGGTCCGTTTGCCACCACTTCAGAGGCTCACTCCTGGTGTGCCCGGTCCCGAGCGATCGCCAGCTCGCCACGATCGCGATCGCCGTGGCGACGAGATGCGGCAGTGTCAGGTGGTCCGCGTATGTCGCGGCTTCCGATATCGCGATCACCCAGTGGCGGCAGGTCCACGCGATGGCCAGGGCCGCAACGGCGAAGACGCCCGGCCACGAATCCCCGCGCGTGCGCTCGACTGACACGGCCAGGGCGGTGGAGATGACGACGACAAACGCCCACAGCTCGAGATTGCCACCGTCGATGGCCAACCACGCGAACCCGAGCAGCCCGCCCCCCGTTGCGGCATACACCAGAAGCGGCAACCGCTCGAACGCCGACAGCCCGGCAGCATCCCAGCGCGATGCGAGTCGCGGCAACAGGTTGTAGCAGACCGTCAAGGCGATAGCCGCGATGGGCAGACCCCACGAGGCCGATGGCACCGCGCCCGCGGTGTCGCCCAGCAGCGTGACGACGAGGCCGGTCGCGAGCGCCGACGCGCCGACCAGCAGCGGCACTCTCCATACGAGGGCGACCACAACGAGCGCGGCGTCGAGGACCGTCAGGAATGCGATCAGTCCGACCCACTGCGGCGCGAAGCGTGGTTCGGTCGCCAGCAGCACCGCAAAGCCGAGGGGTACCAGAGCCCCTGTCAGCGCTGCCTGGTGCATCAACTGCCGCTCGGCATCGTCGAGACGGACGGCGTGCCACAGGTAGATGCCCCCGAGCACCGCGAACGCGGCGGTGCCGACGAGGAACTTCTCCGGCGCCATCCAGCTGGCGTACCAGCCGAGCTGCAGGGTCGACGTACCCGCCAGCGCCAACGCCGTGATCGTGGCCCAGGTCCGGCGCTCGGCCACATATAGGAAGCCGGCGGTGAGCACGGAGAGGTACGAGAAGAAGGCCAGGGGTCGATCTACACCGGAGGACAGCAGGACCGGCGTAGCGAATCCGCCGGCCAGGCCGATCACCGCGGTGAAGAGCGCCGCGAACCGGATCGCGATCACCGCTGCCAGGAGCGTCACGATCGACATCCCGACAAATGCCACCGTCAGCGAAAAGAGCTGGTAGAGGCTGTGGCCCGCGAAGAAGGCGGCGTACAGGATCACGACTCCCGCACCGGAGACGGCGTTCGCGGTGGCCTGGTACTCCTCACGCAGCTTCAGCTCGGCCCAGACGAGGGCGGTGGTGCCGACCAGCAGCATCGTGCCGAACCGGATCACGGGCGAGAAGAAGCCCTGGTCGATGCTCCACTTGGCGAAGAAGAGCGCGGCGATGACCAGCGTGACACCGCCCAGCCAGGCCGCGCCGCGGACGCCGAGCATGCTCTCCCAGTCGAAGCCTCGCGCGGACGCCAAATCGGGGGGCGGCTCCGGCGCGCCGATCGATTCCGGCCCAGCAGGGCCACTGCCCACGGACGGTGCCGGTCGCGATGGTGGTCGCTTGGTCTCGAACGTCGGTACGGGCGCGACAGGCAGCGGCGGTATCGGGCGGGCCGTCGAAGCCATCGGGGGAACGGGCGGAGGTGGCGATGTCGGTGTTGGGGCCACTCGTTCGGCGCCCGCCACCCGCTTCTGGAGCGCGATCACCTGGCCGCGCAGGGCCTCGAGCTCGCTCGACAGTTCGTCGAGCCGGGCCCGCATCGCGCGGCCCCGCAGAAAGCTGACGATGGAAAAGATTGGCGCGGCGAAGACAGCAAGGCCGACCAGGCTCAGGACGAGGAACAGCAGTCCTTCCAGAAAGACCCCCGCCATCTATCGGTCTCGGGGGGCGCCGGCCGTAGCCTACATACTTTTTCCTGCGGCGAGGAACCCGAGCGCAAGAGACCGGCAGTTCTGCGCGATCCTGCACGCCGGGGAGCTGGAGCCTGGCACGATCAGACGACCTTGTACACCTCCCGACGGCCCGTTACGTACATGTCGGTGTAGCCTTTCATCTTGTCGCGGACGTCCCGGCGAGCGCCATACTCCGCCATCATTCGCTCGAATGCGGCGAAGTCCTCAACTTCCGTCTCCATGACCACCGTGTTGAATTCTCCGACGTAGTCGGAGAGCACGCGGAACTTGAGACCGACGACGTCGGCCATGATCTCCTTGAACAGCCGCGCCAACGACGACGCTTTCCCGGGGCGGGCGGTGAACGTTTCGCGGATGATGTACATGTCTCCTCCAGACCGGAGCGATGATAGCAGGTCCTCGAATGCATACGGACGCTGCGGCCAGTGTGCTCCTGCGATGTTGACGCGCGCGAGAGATCGAGCTCGAGTCGCTTGGCTGCACACGATATTCAGCGTGTGTGCAATGCAGGGCCGGCTGCGTTCCGTCCGTCCCGCCTGAGGCGCCCGCCCGTGCCGCGCGACCCGCGATCGGTCGGCCAGGCGCGTGATCGGGCCTGTCCCTACGGTGTCGGCGGCAGGGGCCGCAGCCACGTGTCGATCACGTCGCGGGTGTCGACGCCGGTTGCCTGCTCGATGAGGCTCGCCAATTCGTCGATGGCGAAACCGCGGCGCTCTCGTGCGGCCCAGACCAGGAGAAAACGGAAGGCATCGCGCAGGCTTGTGCGCCGGCCGCTGCGTTCTTGGATGCGCTCGTCCAGGGCTGCCGCCATCAGGCCGCCACGCGAGAACACGAGCCGTCCGGTGCGGAAGTCCTCGGAGTAGCGGGTCGACGCAACCCGGCTCAACTCCACGAGCGACAGCCGTCGCAGAAATGGCGGGGCACTGACGAGATTGGACTGGAAGCGCCGGGCCATCATGTCGGCCCGATAGCCGGCGGGATCGGCCGTGCCCTCGGCGACCGCCATGATGGCCGCGTACTGGCCGAATCCTTCCGCGAACCAGATGGAGTCGAGCACCGGCGCCAGCTCCCACTGAAACGGGAAGTACCCGACGCCGGCGGCCCGCTTCGGCACCCACGCGTGCGCCACGTGATGGGCGAAGTTGTACAGCACGCGGGCATCGTCTTGCGCCGTCGATTGGGGGGTGATGCCAGCCGACGCGAGCAGGTAATAGGTGCTCGAGCCCAGGTGCTCCATGCTCATCCCGTACTCGTGCCGCGGGCTCAGCGGCTGGAGCAGCTCCTGTTGAACGGTGTAGTGCCGGAACGGCACGCTGCCGAAGTACGTCGCGACCCGCTCGAAGGCCGTCGAGGCGAGGCGTCCGAGGCGATCGAGGTCGACGGGCCCTTCGACATACGAGGCGAGATAGAGCGGCACCGGCACGTCCAGGAGCCGACGGACCTCGGCGCGCGGGCCCATGACGATCTGACTGTCCGCCAGCTCGTAGAAATCGGCGGCGGTGGCTTCGACGGCTCCCGCGGCATACGGCCAGCGCGGGGCGAGGGTGCTGAACACCGGCCACGCCTCCGGACCGGCCACGCGCAGCCGCGCCGGACGCGACTCGAACCCCTCCACGAACGCGAAAACAGAATAGCCCAGCGCGCTGAGGTAGCCCTCCCTGAGCCGCGAGGCATCGGAGGCGGAGTAGACCTCTCGTTCCATGGCGCCGAGGTTCACGCGGTACGACACGCGCGTGGTGCGCGCAGGCAGGATCCAGCGAGGTCCTTCGTCGCGCTTGGGTTCGCTCCCACCCGATGGCGAGGTCGCGGTGACCTGACCGACGAAGGTGTCGTAGCGCTGCTCGCCGTATCCCATCGGAATCGCCCGTGGCATCACAAGGGCGCGCGGTCCGTCGAGCGGCGGCGACCACGACAGCTCCACGGTCACCTCGTCGGCGCCGGCGCGGTCGTAGGTGAGGAGGTACTGAATCTCAGGTGGGAGATCCTGCGCGGACAGCCGCCCGCGCGGGGCGCCGGCGACCAGCGCCAGCGCCACGAGGCAAGGGTAGAGGAGGCGGACCGCCCCCTTACTTCTGCTTGAATCCGGCAGGCAGCGCGACATCGCCATCGGCGACGCTGGTCGCCACCTGGAGGGTCTCGGCGGTCGTGGTCATCACGGTCGCTCGGCCCGGGACGGCGTTCGGATCGTCCTTCTTCTCGTCCGGCTTCTTCCGCGCCATCCGGCGTCCAACGCCGCCCAGCAACCCTCCCACGCTGGTCGGGGGCGGTTCGTCCTTCTTCGGTTGTTCGGCCTGTTTCTGATCGTCCGCTGGCTGTGGCGGGGCCTGCACCTGGAAGGTCATCTCCGTCGAGAGCGAAGTACCGGTCAGCTTCTGGCCTTCGGCCTGGAACCTGGCCATCGCGTCCGTCATCATCGGATACATCGCCACGGCTTGAGCCATGCTCGGCGCGGCTTCGCGCATCACCGGACCGTAGACCTGCTGCGCATAGCGAACGCGAAACGCCTGGAGCTCCTCCAGTGCCTTGATCTCCGGTGCCATCCACATGGCGGCCTCGAGGATCATTCCGCCGGCCTCCTCGAGCGTCCTGCCCTTCTCGCGCACCGTCACGGTGGCGATCGACTCCTTGGTGTCGTAGCCGGCAATCGGGCGGGTCCGGCCGGTCTCCTTGACGGAGAAGTCCACCTCGTATTCCTTCTGGGGCTGGTCGGCCTTCGCCTCGCCTGGTTTGGATTCCTCGCGGCGCGTCTGCTCGGCCTGCTGCTTCGCACGCGCCATCGCGTCTTCCATCTGCTTGCGCAGCTCCGCGAAGGTGACGACCGCGTACGTCTTCTTCTTCATGTCGAGCTGATAGACCTTCTCCTCACGAAGGTCCACGATCTCGCCGGTCATGTCGTTCGTCGAGATCATCCGGTCGCCCTTGACCGCGACCGTGTTGACGATCCCTTCCCTGGCGGCCCGCCCGCCGAAGAGGTTCACGATCTTGCCGAGCGCCCCTTCGAACTGCACCTTGGTGCGTTCCTGGGACTTCACGTCAGCCAGCAGAATCGTGGAACCGGCGCAGGCAACGGCCACCGCAAGCGACGCAAGATCACGAGTCTTCATGACGGAAGCTTACGAGGTTCGGCCGTGCGCAGGCAAGGCCCTGCGGCCCTCCATCGCCACGATCGGCGCGATGACGCGCTATACTGGGAAGGTAGACCCACGCAGGGGTGATGGCGCCACGCGCCGCCACCCCTGTTTTCTTTGTACGGCACACCAGGGAAGGGCGGCATGACCGATGAACAGTTGATGCAGGACTTCGAAGCTGGACGCTCACCCGTCGGGGGATTCCATCACCGAGAGCACGTCCGCGTCGCGTGGAATTACCTGCGCACCCATCCGCTGCCAGAGGCGCTCGGCCGATTCTGCGGCGGCCTCCGTCGCTTCGCCGAGTCGCAGGGAGCCCCTGGCCTGTATCACGAGACCATCACCGTCGCGTATCTGCTGCTCATCAACGAGCGGTTGATCGATCACGACGATCTGGAGTGGGACGCGTTTGCCGCCGTCAACCAGGATCTGCTGGCTTGGAGGCCGTCGGTGCTCGATCGCCTGTACACGGCCGAAACACTGGCTTCGGATCGCGCTCGGCGGGTCTTCCTGATGCCGGACCGCCCGGGCGCGCCTCAGCCGATGCGACCCCCGACCGCGGGTCATGGCGTCTAATTGGGTAGAGCGATGTCCATCAGACCGGTCAGAGCCCTCAGCGAGTCGCAGCCTGCCATCGAAGGCGCCGGCGTCCATCTCCGTCGCGCCTTCGGCTTCGGCAACACGACCGAGTTCGACCCCTTCCTGCTGTTCGACGACTTCAGGAACGATCGCCCGGAGCAGTTCCAGGCCGGATTCCCCTGGCACCCGCACCGCGGAATCGAGACCATCACGTACGTGTTGGCGGGCACGGTCGATCACGGTGACAGCCTCGGCAATCACGGCACACTCGGCGCCGGCGATGTCCAGTGGATGACGGCGGGGAGCGGTATCATCCACCAGGAGATGCCGCAGGGCGATCCGTCGGGGCGGATGCACGGCTTTCAGCTGTGGGCCAACCTGCCTCGCGCGCTGAAGATGACGTCTCCGCGCTATCAGGACGTGAAAGGGAGCGACATTCCGACAATCACCGATGATGACGGCACGCAGGTGCGGGTCATCTGCGGGTCCTTCTGGGGGCAACGCGGGCCGGTCGACGGCATTGCCACGGATCCTCGCTATCTCGACATCTCCGTGCCGCCGAGCCATCGCCGCCGGATCGAGGTGCCGCTCACGGCCAACGCCTTTGCCTACGTCTTCGCGGGATCGGGCACGTTCCGCGACGCCTCCGATCCGCGCCTCGTGGCAACCGAGCTGGTCGGGCAAGGGGACACGCCAGTGTTCACGGATGTCGGTAATCGCTCGCTGGTGGTGTTCGATCGCGGCGACGAAATCACAGTCCAGGCCGGCGACGAAGGGATTCGGTTCCTGCTGGTGTCCGGGCGCCCGATCGAAGAGCCCGTGGCCTGGTATGGGCCGGTCGTCATGAATACCGAGGCCGAGCTCCGCCAGGCGTTCGCCGAGATCCGTCAGGGCACGTTCATCAAGCCCAGATGAGGAGGCGACGCCGCTTGGGACGGCGGTCTACCGCCGTTTCTTGAACGCCAGACCCGACCAGGTCTGATTGATCGCGCACACCTTGTAATCCACCCAGCCGGCAGCCAGTCCGGTCTCGCGCACGATGTTGCCGTTGAGATCGGTCGGCACCTTCGCCGCCTGCTTGGGCCACGCCAGCCAGAGCGTTTGCCGATCGATCGCCGGGCTGAGCTCTGCCAGACGAACGTCCAGCTCGCGGGCGTGACGCACGAACGCGACGAAGAGATGTGCGGAGGCGGCGAAGCGAGCAGACAGGCTCACCCCGTCGGGCAGGGGAGCCAGCAGCGCCGCAAATCCCGGGGGCGCTCCCAAAAGACACACGGCGAAGCCGGGCTTGATCCCCAGCTTCGCCGCAAGAGGACGCACCGACGGCACGTCCGGGCTCGGTCTGGCCACGGCCCTACTTCTTCAGCGTCGCCTTGAGCGTGATCGGCGTGGCCGCGAGCGCCCGAGAGAGGATGCAGCCGGTCTTGGCCTGTTCGGCATGATCCTGGAACGTGGCGTCATCGATGTTGGGCACATCACCGACGAGCGTGAGATCGATACGCGTGATCAGGAAGCCCTTGTCATCCTTGCCGAGGTGAACGTCCGCTGTCGTGTGGATGCTCGTCGCCACGAAGCCCGCCTGGGCCAGCGCATTTGCCAGCGCCATCGAGAAGCAGCCCGCATGTGCGGCGCCAACCAGCTCCTCGGGATTGGCCCCTGGTTTGTCCTCGAAGCGCGAGGTGAAGGAGTAGTCACCTTCGTACGCGCCGCTGCCGAGCTTGACGTGACCCTTGCCGCCCTTGAGATCGCCCTTCCACTCCGCAGTCGCCTGACGTGCCATTCAGTCCTCCTCGATGAGTGCCGTAGCAGTCCCTCATCCTAGCAGGCCTTTGGCGCCAGGGTGGCGCGCGCATCAGCGGCGTGGAGGCGCGTCCTTGACGATGAACATCTTTTCGCCGGGCTTGATGAGGTTCAGGTCGCGCCGGGCGACGGCTTCGACGGTGCTCGGATCCTCGCGCAGGCGTCGCGCGATTTCACGCAGCGCCGCGTTGTCGTCGCGCGACTGCTGAAGGGCGCGTTCCACCGCCGCGAACTGCCGCCGCGCCTGGAGCAACGCGAGCACGCCGTTCTCGCCCACGATCGCGTCGACCAGCAGCACGGCCGTGGCGATCATCAGCGCGAAGCGCACCAGACGACGGCCGCGTCCGCTCGAGCGCGACAAGGGCGAGGCGGGCGACGAGGCGGCGGGAGCGGCAGGCTCGCGCGGGATCATCGATCCTCCGATCCCGTGCGAGGCACCTGCGCGGTGCCGCCCTGGCTCAGATACTGTTCGAGGGCGCGAATGAGGACCGTCCGCAAATCGGATCGCTCGTCCATCGCCCGGATCTTGGCGGCACGCCAGAGATCGCCGGGCAGCTCGACGGTCGTCTTCACCGTATCGCTGTCGGTCCGCTTTCCCGCCACTGCGGTTAGCAGTCTAGGCTTGAAGACAGTCATGCGGCAAGGCTTGAAGATGGGTACCCGCGCACGAATTTATACATAACTGCGGACATACATGCAAACCTTTTTATACTTTAACGGCTTTACGGGTATACTCCACCCCATCGGCACGATCTGCACACCATGGCCAATCACGACACTGACGTCGTCCTGTTTCTAACGACGGTACCTGTCGAGCTGGACGTCGAGGCCGCCGTGCGGCCCCTGCTCGAGGCGCGTCTGGCGGCGTGTGTGAGCGTCCTCCCACCCATGCGGTCGCTGTACCGCTGGCAGGGCGCTGTCGAGGTGACCGACGAGCGGCAGGTTATCGTCAAGACGACCCGCGCGAGGTTGGCGGCCGTCCAGGCGGCGCTGCTCGGCCGGCACCCTTACGAGGTGCCCGAGTGCCTGGTTCTGGCGGTGGCGGGCGGCGGGGAGGCGTATCTGGAGTGGCTGCGCGCCGAAACCACCTGAGCAAGGCCTAGGCGGCCGTCGGCGGCAGGAGCTCTCGGAGACGCGCGAGATCGAGCGGCTTGGTGAGGAAGTGTGCACCGAGCTTGGTGGCCTCCTGGCGCAGCACCGGGTCGTCGAAGCCGGACACCACGAGCCACTGCGTGCCGGGACTGCTCGACTGCGAAAAATGAATGAGCTGCAGGCCGTTGTAGTTTCCCAGTCGGACGTCGACGATCACGGCCGCGGGTTGAGCCTGTGCGAGATACGCCCGGGCATCGGCGAATGCGCGGAACGTTCGGGTCTCGTGTCCCCAGTGACGCAGAATCTGCTCGACCGCGACGAGGCAGCTCACATCGTCATCCACGATCACGATGGGACGGCCGGTGACAGTGAGGGCGCCTGGCTCGGAGGTGGAGGCCATCGGGGACTTACCCGCCTGATTATGCCGCATTATCCCGCAACTGCGACCGGACGCGAACCCCCCTGCGATCGACCGGACACGGTCCGGAATTGCTGGAATGGCAAATGACAGTTGTGTTTGCGCAGGAAGCCCAGGAAGCGCTTGTAGTCCTCGCTGGGCATGTTGAACAGCGCGACCACGAGGCGATAGTTACCGTTGGTCTGCTCGAGCCCGACCTCGACGATGCGCCGCAGGTCGTTGCGGGTCAGGTCGCGCGACATGAACAGCGGGTAGACAGTCGCCCAGAACGACTCGCCGTGGCGCAGCATCCGCGCGGTCAGCTCCTCCACTTGTGACGACTGAGCCGCGGCTTGAACGGCTGACTCGCCCGCCGGCGCCTCGAGGCTGCTGCCACGTTGGATCTCCGCGGGCAGGTCGGTGGTGCGCAGCACCGGACCGGTCGATTTCAGTGCGAGGCGCTCGGCGACGTTGCGCAACTCCCGGATGTTGCCCGGCCAGCGGTAGGCCATCAGCATGTCCCACGTCCCCTGCGCGACCTGCGGCCGCTCGACTCGATGCTGATCGCAGTAGGTCGCGAGGTAGTGCTCGAAGAGGAGAGGGACGTCTTCGATGCGATCCCGCAGCGGCGGGATGTGCATGCGGATCACGTTCAGCCGGAAGAAGAGGTCCTCGCGGAAGTTGCCGGCCGCGATTTCTTTCGGAAGATCGCGGTTAGTGGCCGTGATCAAACGAACGTTGACGCGCGTGTGCGAGCGATCGGCGCCGATGCGCTGAATCTCGCCGGTCTCCAGGAAGCGCAGGAGCACGACCTGCATGCGGGTGCTCATCTCGCCGACTTCATCGAGGAACACGGTGCCGTTGGGCGCCATCTCCAGCAGCCCGGGCTTATCGCGGTACGCACCCGTGAAGCTGCCCCGCACGTGACCGAACAATTCCGACTCCAGCAGCGAATCGGGCAGGCCAGCGCAATTGACGGTGACCAGCCGGCTCGCCGCGCGGGCACTGCGATCGTGAATGAGGCGCGCGACGACTTCCTTGCCCACACCCGTCTCGCCTGTGATGAGCACCTTGGCGCCGGATCGCGCCGCGCAGTCGATGTCGGTCAGAATGGTTCGGACCGCTTCGCTTCGACCGAGCAGACGCACTTCGGAATTTGGCACCCCAGACACCGTACCCCCCTTGATTCGACGTCTGGCTTTGCCACGCGACCCAGCCGTGGTGCGACGCCGATGCGTATCCTACCGCAGTGCAGCTGACTAATGTCAACCAAAATATCGTTACAGTACTCATTTGTCCTATAAGGACATAAAAAGTTCCTTGTAATTCTGAGCTAATACGCGCAAATCTGGCCGCCCTCGAAGCGGCGGCACCACCCCCAGTGGTGCAGGAGATGACTTGATATCAGTTTCTCACCGGCGGCGCAAATTGGCATCCGCTGTCCGTTTAAAGCGTCCAGAAAGTCGGCGTATTTCTGGATATTCTTCCAAGGATGGTCGTGCTTCGGACGACTTGCCATCCGGAGTCGGCCGTGTTGCAGAGCGCGGAGGATTCAGACAAACCATGTGATATCAATGTGTTACGTGGATGTCTGGCAGTTTCAGCTGGGCCGGGTCGGGTTGTTGCTACCGAATTGACGCGAAGCGGATGACCTTAGACCAATGAGGGTTCAAGCCCAGACCCAGCTGATCGGGACCAGCGCCGTCATGCGCGACCTTCGCGCCGAGCTCGTGCGGGTGGCCCGCTCGGACGCCAAGGTGCTCATCACCGGCGAGAGCGGATCGGGTAAGGAAGTGGTGGCTCGGGCCATCGGTCAGCAGTCGCTGCGCGCATCGGCCGCGTTCGTGCCGGTCAACTGCGCCGGGCTCCCCGAGAACCTGCTCGAGTCGGAGCTGTTCGGGCATGTGAAGGGCAGCTTCACCGGCGCGTACCGCGACAAGCCCGGCAAGCTCGAGATGGCCCGCAACGGCACCATCTTCCTCGATGAAATCGGGGAAATGACGCCGCGCATGCAGGGTCTGCTGCTGCGATTCCTCGAGACCGGGGAGCTTCAGAAGGTGGGCGCCGAGCAGGTGGCTCACGCCGCCAACGTTCGCGTGATGGCCGCCACCAACCGCAACCTGCGGGAGCTGATCGCCCAGGGGCTCTTCCGCGAGGATCTGTTCTTCCGACTCAACGTCATCCACATCATCGTGCCGCCGCTGCGCGAGCGCCGCGAGGATATTCCCCTGCTGGTCGACCACTTCCTGCGCAACTTCACCGATCAGACGACGTCGGGCGGCGCGCGCCAGGTGCTCGGACCGACGGTCTCCGACATCAGTCCTCAGGCGATGGACGCGTTGAAGCAGGCGCCCTGGCCGGGCAACGTCCGGCAGCTGGAGAACGTGATCGAACGGCTCATCGTGACCGCGCGGCGCGAGCGGATCGAGGTCGAGGACCTGCCGTTCGAGGTGCGGACACCCGCCGTCAGCCGCAAGCCGCTGCGCGAGCGACGCCGCACCGTGGCCGACGACCTGTTCCAGAAACTGGTTGAGGAGCGGCAGTCGTTCTGGGCCGCGGTCTATCCGCTGTACATGAACCGCGAAATCACGCGCGCCAACGTCCGAGACCTCGTCCACAAGGGACTCGAGGAAGCACGCGGCAACTACAAGATCGTCGCGAAGCTGTTCAATCTCGAACCGCGGGAATACAAGCGCTTCCTCAACTTCCTGCGGACGCACGACTGCCAGTTGCCCTTCAAGGAATACAGACAGTAGGAGGTAGGAGCCAGGAGGTAGGAGGTAGGGACCGAACTTCTCGACTGCCTACTATCTACTGCCTCCCGCCTCCTGCCTCCGGTCTAGTCGAGCGCTTGCGCCAGGTCGTTCTGGAGGTCGGCGAGGTCCTCGATGCCGACCGATACGCGCACCAGGCCATCGGTGATGCCGAGGGCCGCCCGCCGCTCTGGCGGCACCGAGGCGTGAGTCATGACTGCCGGGTGCGAGATCAGGGTTTCAACGCCGCCCAGGCTTTCGGCCAGGGCCATCAGGCGGACGCGGCCGAGCAGCGCGCGGGCCGCCTCGATCGACCCGGTATCGAAGGAGATCAGCCCGCCGAACCCGCGCATCTGGCGCGTGGCCAGGGCGTGCTGCGGGTGCGAGGGCAGCCCGGGGTAGATCGTCTGCGTCACCCTCGGGTGGGCCGCCAGGAACTCCGCCAGCGCCTGGGCGTTGGCGTTGGTCCGCTCCATGCGCACGTCGAGCGTCTTGGTACCGCGGAGCACCAGCCACGAGTCCATCGGGCCGAGGATGGCGCCGGCCGCGTTCTGCACGAAGCGCATCCACTCCACGTCGTCCTCGTGCTTCACGACGACGATGCCGCCGACGCTGTCGCTGTGGCCGTTGAGGAACTTCGTGGTGCTGTGCACGACGATGTCGGCGCCGAGCGCGAGAGGTTGCTGGAGGTAGGGACTGGCGAAGGTGTTGTCCACGACGACGCGAACGCCATGTCGGTGGGCGATGTCGCTGGCCGCGGCGAGGTCGGTGATCCGCAGGAGCGGATTGGTCGGTGACTCGAGGAACAGGTACTTCGTTCGCGGCGTGATCGCCGGCTCGATCAGATCGAGGTTGGACGAGTCGACGTACGAGAAGCAGAGGCCGAACTTGCGGCGGACCCGCTCGAACAGCCGGAAGGTCCCGCCATAGGTGTTGTCGCTCACCAGGACGTGATCGCCCGCCTCGAGCCGCGTCAGGATCGCATCGATGGCGGCCATCCCCGAGGCGAACGCGAAGCCCGCCACGCCCGCTTCGATCGCCGCGACGTTCCGCTCGAGCGCCATCCGGGTCGGGTTGTGCGTGCGGCCGTACTCGTACCCTTTGTGCTGGCCCAGGCCCTCCTGGACGTAGGTGGAGGTCTGGTAGATGGGTGTGATGATGGCGCCCGTGCTCGGGTCCGGCTCCTGGCCGGCATGAATGCAGATGGTGCTGAAACGCGCGTCGTCGTTCAGTTTCATGAGCGGGAATCCAAGTCGCTAACGATACTCTGATATCATTTTCGCGCGCAAACACCGTACGCGCGCAAACACCGCGCGTGGTTCCGACTCGCGCACCGACACCGCGCGCTTATGGCCGCTCCAGCCCGTACGCCGCTCCTGACCGGCCCCGCGCCTTCGCGGGCGCTGGTGTGGCGTCGCTGGCTGCTCAGCACCTTCCCCGGCCGCTCGCTCCTCATCGGTGTCGTCGTCAAGGCGATCACGTGGCCCCTGGGGGCCGCGCTGGGCGCGTTGCCACCGGTGGTCGATGCGATCGACATGGTGGGCAGCCTCGCGCTCATCTTCGCGTGCGCCTACGGCCTCACCCGCTTCGCGTTCTGGGCGAGACGCCGCTTGCTGTGGCGCGTGCGGAGGAAGCTCATCCTGTCTTATGTCTTCGTCGGTGTCGTCCCCGTCCTGCTGGTGATCACGTTCTTTCTGCTGGCAGGCCTGCTTTTGTTCTTCAACGTCAGCTCCTACCTTGTGAAGTCGCGCCTGCGATCGCTGACCGACCAGACCCAGTTCCTGGCCCAGACGACGGTCGCGGAACTGCAGCCCAGCCCGACGACCGCGGCCTTCCTCGAGACGCTGGAGCGCCGTCTCACCGGCATCGAGACGCGATACCCGTTCGTGTCGCTGGCCATCGTCCCGGTGGGCGGTTTGACGTGCCCGGTTGAACCTGCCCGGGCGGCTCGTGCGCCGCGAACCTTGCCCGTGACCCTGCCGCGAACCGCCGGCCCCTGGACCCACCTCGACGCGCCAGTGGTGCTGCCCAAGTGGATCACGTGCCAGGGCTTTGCCGGCCTGCTCGCTTACAACGTTCCGTCCACCGGCGCGGACTCGCAGAACCACACGCGCCTCGTGATGCGGGCCGTGGCGTTTCCCGACCTGCCCAATCCGACCTGGGCCGTCGTGCTCGACCTTCCGCTCTCGCAGGAGGTGGAACAGCGGATCACCGACGAGACCGGCATCCGCATCGGCGAGGTGACGGCGCTGCCGTTCGGATCGCGCGAGAACGTCATGCCGGTGGACGGTCGTCCGCTCGAGCCAATCGCCGCCGATCCGCTCGGGCGCGAGCAGACGCTGTCGCTCACGACCCAGCGCTGGGTCGCCTTCCTCGATTACACCGACTGGGCCACGGGCACGCCGTCGGGCGCCACGCTGGCCATGCGCATCAACGCGTGGGCCATCTACGACCGGCTCTCGGCCGCCTCGGCGAGCGTCGGAGAGATGAACTTCGGTCAGCTCCTGTTGGCGGTGCTGGCGCTGGTCGGGGGCCTTTTCCTCATCATCCAGTTCGTGGCGCTGGTGATCGGCCTGCTCCTCGCCCGCCAGATCACCGGCGCAGTCCACGAACTCTTCACTGGCACACAGCACCTCCGCAATCGCGACTTCGTGCACACGATTCCGGTCCGGGCGCGCGATCAGCTGGGGGAGCTGGCCGAGTCGTTCAATGCGATGACCGGCGAGGTGCGGACGCTTCTCGGCGAGGTGGCGGAGAAGGGCCGCATGGAGCAGGAGATGCACGCGGCCCGCGACATCCAGCAGAAGCTGCTGCCGCCGGCGCCGCGCAACATCCACGGCCTGTCGCTCGCGGCCTTCTGTGAACCGGCGCGCGAGGTGGCGGGCGACTACTACGATTTCCTGCCCATCACCGACACGATGATCGGCGTGCTCATCGCCGACGTCGCCGGCAAGGGCCTGGCCGCCGGCCTCTACATGGCGCAGCTGAAGGTGATCGTCCAGTCGCTCGCGCGGCTCCATCACGAGCCGCGCGAGTTCCTGATAGCGGTGAACGGCGTCGTCGCGCAGAATCTCGACGCCAAGAGCTTCATCACGATGACCTATTGCGTCATCGACCTCGAGCGACGGGAGCTCACCTTCGCGCGCGCCGGCCACTGCCCGCTGATCCACGTCCCCGGCGACGGGCCGGCCGGACTGCGCCACGCCCGGGTGCTGGCGCCGGACGGACTGGTGGTGGGGCTCAACATCGACTCGGGCGAGATATTCGAGTCGATGCTCGAGGAGCGGACGATCTCGCTTGCTGACGGCGATCTGGTCGTGCTCTTCACCGACGGCATCAGCGAAACGATGAACGAGGCGTTCGATTGCTACGGCGAGGCGCGGCTCTCGAAGGTGATCGAGCAGTACGCGCACCTGCCGTTCGACCAGCTGCGCTCCTACATCCTGGCCGAGCTGCGCGCCTTTGCCGGATCCGCCGACCAGCACGACGACATGACCATGGTCCTGATGAGGGTCGGATGACCACGCTCACCACCATCTTCCGCACCCGGTCCGAGATCGAGGCCAACGTCGTTCAGGCGCTGCTCGAGAGCCACGGCGTCCAGTCGGTCCGCACCGCCGGCGCCCCGCCCGGCATGTTTGCGTTCACCGTCAGCACCCTCGGCGAAACGCGCCTGTCGGTGCGCGACGAGGAAGCCGAGGAGGCGGTGCGCATCATCGAGGCTCATCGCGAGCAGGTCCCGGGCGGGCTGGTGGTGCCGTTGCCGCAGCAGTTCGACGCGCTGGAGGCGCGGCTCGGATACCGCTTCAGGGATCGCGGGCTGCTCGAGCACGCGCTCACGCACAAGTCGAAGGCGCACGAGGATCCGAGCGGCGGTGTGGTCGACAACGAGTCGCTCGAGTTCCTCGGCGATGCGGTCCTCGGCCTGGTTGCGGCCGACGCGTTGTTCCGCGCCTTTCCAACTTACTCCGAAGGACAGAAATCCAAGATCAAGGCGAACCTGGTATCGACGGCGGCGCTGGCGGAGATTGCGGAAGCGCTGGGGCTCGGAGACCACATGATCCTCGGGCGCGGCGAGGAGAAGACCGGCGGCCGGCGCAAGCCGGCCCTGCTCGCCGACACGTGCGAAGCGATCATCGCCGCGCTCTACCTCGATGGCGGGCTCGAGGCGGCGCGCGGCTTCATCGTCCGCGAGCTCGGGTCGCGCATCGACGAGGCACGGCAGCCCAACTACTTCGGCCGCGACTACAAGTCGCGCCTGCAGGAACGGCTGCAGAGCCTGGGACGCCCGTTGCCGGTCTACCGGGTGCTGGTCGAGACCGGCCCCGAGCACCGCAAGATCTTCTCGGTCCAGGTCTCGACCGGCGAACAGTTGCTCGCGGATGGCGAGGGGCGGACCAAGAAAGACGCCGAACAGGAAGCGGCGCGGCTCGCCATCGGCGCGCTCGACGCCGAGCCGCCCCCGCAGATCTAGTGGACCGGTTACGAGCCACTAGTCGCGGTCGCGCCCGTGCGCACGCGTGCACAGGTGGCCGTCAATCGATCTCGATGATTCCCACGGCGCGGCGGTCGCCGGCCAGGCGTGCCACGGTCGCCGGCTCGGTTTCGGGCAGCCTGACCGCGGCATACGCCTGCACCTCGTGCGCGACCTCGTCGACCGAGGGCGGCACCGGGCGGCAGTGGAGCCGTACCCACAGCCGCAGGAGCGGGTCGGCAAAGCTGTAGCGCTTCTGCCGCGCGACGATCAGATCCACGTCCTCCAGCCACGACAGATAGTCCTTGGTGGAGCCCGGCGTGCGCTGGAGGCGCTGTGCGATCTCGGTGAGCGTGAGCGGCTCGTCCTCGGCGAGGATCTCGAGAATCGCCTTGAGCGCACCGTAGCCGCGCGCGCGGTGCAGGCGCAGCTCGTAGCGATAGCCGCACCACGCGGTCAGGGCGCCGTCGGCCGTGAGCAGGGCGGTCAGCGCGCTGATCGGATCGCCGCCCCGCGTGCTCATCGCGGCGGCCGCCTCCCCGAGGGCGCGGACGTAGGCGGCGCGGCCATCGGTCAGCGCCTGTACGGTGCGGCCCAGGAATTCGCGATCTTCGGCCGCCATCTCGCCCATCGGCGGCAGCATCGCCGTGACCTCGGTCGGCGAGAGCGACGGCAGATGGATGACTTCGAATCGGGGCCCGGTGTCGCGCAGCAGCCGATGCATCCGCGCCACGTAGCGGCTGGTCAGCACGAAGCGGTTGCCGCTCGAAACCAGCGCGTCGAGCGTCTCGCGCAGCACGTGCCGCAGGCCGGGGAAACTTTCGAAGGTGCGCAGCTCGAGAATCTCGTCCAGCAGATACGTGGCCGGGCGTTCACCCGGCATCCGCGCGAGCAGGCGCAGCGTCCGATCGAAGGCCTCGCGCGCGGACGTCGCCTCCGTCACCGGAATCGCCGCCACGAACGGAGACGCCGACGCCACCGCGCGGTGGAAGCGCTCGGGCGTACTCGCCGAGCGCTCCACGTCCACATACTGGCACGCCGATCGCCCGAAGCGATCGGCGAGGCCGTGCAACAGCGTGCTGCGGCCGGTGCCGCAGCCGCCGAGCACCACGGGAATGCGTGTCGGTGAGGCCTCCAGGGCCGCCAGGACGCGCCGCTCGAGTCCGTCGTGTGGGGCCATCATCGGTCCGTGTGCTCCAGCATCGGAATGCTCACTCCGCGCTCGCGCGCTGTTCGAATGGCTTCGGGATACCCCGCATCGGCGTGCCGTGCGACCCCGGTGCCGGGATCGCACGTGAGCACGCGCTGCAACTTCTCGTCGGCCTCGGTCGACCCGTCGGCGACGATCACCATGCCGGCGTGCATGGAGTAGCCGATGCCGACGCCGCCGCCATGATGCACCGACACCCAGGTCGCGCCTGCCGAGGCGTTGAGCAAGGCGTTCAGGATCGGCCAGTCGGCGATCGCATCGCTGCCGTCACGCATGCCTTCCGTCTCCCGGTTTGGCGAGGCCACCGATCCAGTGTCCAGGTGATCGCGTCCGATAACGATAGGCGCTTTTACCGCGCCGCTCCGCACCAATTCGTTGAGACGGAGGCCAAACCGTGCCCGATCGCCGTAGCCGAGCCAGAAGATGCGCGCGGGCAGGCCTTGAAACGCAACCCGCTCGCCGGCGAGCCGGATCCACCGGCACAGCGCCTCGTCGCCGGCGAACATCTCGAGGGCGGCGCGATCGGTGACGAAGATGTCTTCGGGATCGCCGGACAGCGCGGCCCAGCGGAAGGGCCCCTTGCCCTCGCAGAACAGCGGCCGGATGTACGCGGGCACGAAGCCCGGGATGCGAAACGCGTCGGCGACGCCGGCCGTGACTGCCCGGGCCCGGATGTTGTTGCCGTAGTCGAACGCGACCGCGCCGCGATCCTGCATGGCGCGCATCGCGGCGACGTGCTCGCCCATGGCCGCGATGCTGCGCCGTTCGTATTCGGTCGGGTTCAGCGCGCGCAGCGAGGCCGCCTCGGTGAGGCTCAACCCGTTCGGGATGTAGCCGACGAGCGGATCGTGAGCCGAGGTCTGATCGGTGACGACGTCCGGCGTGTAGCCGCGCCGCACCAGTTCGGGCAGCACGTCGGCGGCGTTGGCTACCAGCCCGACGGAGCGGGCGACGCCATCGGCGGCGTATTGCCGCACGCGGGTGAGCGCGTCCTCGAGGTCGAACGTGGCTTCGTCGAGGTACCGGCCCTGCAGGCGCCGTTCGACCCGTGACGGATCCACTTCGACGACCAGAGCGACCCCTTCGTTCATCGTCACCGCGAGGGGTTGGGCGCCGCCCATGCCGCCGAGGCCGGCGGTGACCGTGACCCGGCCGGCGAGGCTCCCGCCGAAATGGCGGCGGGCGACCGCGGCGAGGGTTTCGTAGGTGCCCTGAAGGATGCCTTGCGTGCCGATGTAGATCCAGCTGCCCGCCGTCATCTGACCGTACATCGTCAGACCCTTGTCCTCGAGATCGCGGAACGTGTCCCAGGTAGCCCAGTGTGGCACCAGGTTGGCGTTGGCGATCAAGACGCGCGGCGCGTGGGGCGAGGTGCGGAACACGGCGACCGGCTTGCCTGACTGCACGAGGAGCGTTTCGTCTGAACCGAGCGCGCGCAGTGCCGCGACGATAGCATCAAACGCTGCCCACGATCGTGCCGCCTTGCCGGTGCCGCCGTAGACGATGAGATCGTCGGGTCGCTCGGCGACGTCGGGATCCAGGTTGTTCATCAACATCCGAAGGGCGGCTTCCTGAGGCCAGCCCTGACACGTCAGCGACGTGCCGCGGGGAGCGCGGATGGTGCGAGCAACCGTAGTCATCTGCGGCGGACAGGTTGGGAGGGCAGAACTGAAGATAAGAAACTAAGCACCGGTGGCCGGCTTGTCAAACTGAAAATGCGGAGGGAATTCAGTTGACAGGCACGCCCGTCGCGTACTCGAGCGCGCCGCTCGCCAGCAGTTGGGTAATCGCGTCGATATCCGATGAGGGCGCGCGGTCGTCGTGCAAGGTTGGGACCACGGCGCGCACGGCTCCGTGCGCGCCCATCAGCGAGGGCGTGCTCGTGAGCGGCGCGCGCAGATCGATGGCCTGGCATGCGCACAGCATTTCAACGGCCAGCACATGGCGCGCGAGTTGCAACGCGCGCTCGGCCTTGAGCGCGGCGCCCATGCTCATGCTCACATGATCTTCCTTGTTCGCCGACGTCGGGATCGTATCGGCCGACGCCGGGTAGCACAGCGTCTTCAATTCCGAGGTGAGCGCCGCGGCCGTCACCTGGGCCAGCATCAAGCCCGACTGAAGCCCGCCGTGCCGCGTGAGGAATGCCGGCAACCCGCTGAGCGCGGGGTTGACGAGCCGTTCCGATCGACGTTCGCTGATCGTGGCCAGCTGCGTGACCGCCATCGCGAGCAGATCGGCCGCCAGTGCCACCGGTGCGCCGTGGAAGTTGCCGCCCGACACGATCTCGGCCGCGTCGGCGAAGACCATCGGGTTGTCGGTAGCGGCGTTCATCTCCACCGTCACGACGTGTCGCACCCAGGTCAGGGCTTCTCGCGCCGCGCCGTGCACTTGCGGCACGCACCGTTCCGAGTACGCATCCTGCACGCGGCCGCACCCGGCGTGTGACTCGTTGAGCGGGCTCCCCTCGATCAGCCGCCAGAGATTGTCGGCGGACGTGATCTGGCCGGCGAACGGCCGCGGCTCGTGGATGCGCGGATCGAACGGGCGGCGCGAGCCGAGCAGCGCGTCGATGGTCAGGGCCGCAATGATGTCGGCCGCACGCGCCAGCCGCTCCGCCCCCGCCAGCGCCAGCGCCAGCACGGCCGCTGACGCCTGCGTGCCATTGATGAGTGCCAGGCCTTCCTTGGGCGCGAGCACGATCGGGGCCAATCCCGCGGCCTCCAGCGCCTGCGCCCCGTCCGCGGCGCGAGCGCCGTCCCATGTCTGGCCCTCGCCGATCAGCACGAGCGCCAGATGCGCCAGGGGAGCCAGGTCACCGCTGGCGCCGACCGAGCCGCGGCTGGGGACGAGAGGGTGCACACCTCTATTGATCAGCGCCACGAGCGCATCGAGCGTGTCGGGGCGGATGCCCGAATAGCCCTTGGCCAGCACGTTGGCGCGGAGCGTCATCATCGCCCGCACGGTTCGCGGTGGCAGGGGATGATCCACGCCGGCCGCGTGGCTGCGCACGAGATTCACTTGCAGCGCGGCCAGATCGCGTTTCGCGATGCGCGTTTCCGCGAAGTTGCCAAAGCCCGTGTTGACGCCGTACACCGGCGCGTCGCCCTCGGCCAGGTCGTCCACCACGGCGCGCGCACGGGCCACCTGCGCACGTGCGTCGGGAGCCACGTCCGTCTCGGCGCGGCCCTCCGCGATGGCGAGCAGCGCGTCGAGTGTGAGTGTGGTCCCGTCGAGGAGAATCATCGGTCGTAGGATACAGTAGTGAACATGAACATCGCGGTTCTGGGCGCGCAGTGGGGGGACGAAGGCAAGGGGAAAATCGTCGACCTGCTGACCCCGCACTTCGGCGTCGTCGCCCGTTACCAGGGCGGCCACAACGCGGGCCACACGGTCTATGTCGCGGGCAAGAAGTTCGTGTTACACCTCATCCCGTCTGGCATCCTGCACGAAGGCGTCCTCTGCGTCATCGGCAATGGCGTCGTCGTCGATCCGCAGGCGTTGTTCGCCGAGATCGATGAGCTCGCCGGCCTCGGGATCGAGGTCGGCGATCGCCTCCTCATCAGCGAGAAGGCGCACCTCATCCTGCCCTACCACCGCGAACTGGACGTGCTCAGCGAGGCCCGTCGCGGTGAGCGAAAGATCGGGACGACGTCGCGAGGCATCGGGCCGGCATACGAGGACAAGATCGGACGGCGCGGCATCCGCGTGTGCGACCTCGTCGACACGCAGGCCCTTGCCGACGAAGTGCGCGAGAATGTGCACGCGCGCAACCAGATCATCAAGGACTCGCGGATGGAGTGGCGCGCGGTCTACGACCAGCTGCTCGTCCACGGCGAGCGGATGCGCAAATGGACCGGCGATGTCTCGCTGGCGCTCGACCGGGCGATGCGCGCGGGCCAGCGGCTGCTCATCGAAGGTGCGCAGGGCACGATGCTCGACATCGATCACGGCACCTACCCCTACGTCACCTCGTCGAACGCGTCGATTGGCGGCGCCTGCACGGGACTGGGCATTCCACCCAAGGCCGTCCACGGCGTGCTCGGTGTCGCCAAGGCCTACACCACCCGCGTAGGCGAGGGGCCGCTGCCGACCGAACTGCACGGCGAGATGGGCGAGCGCCTCCGCGAAGGCGGCCAGGAGTACGGCGCCTCGACGGGCCGACCCCGCCGCTGCGGGTGGTACGACGCGGTCGCGGTCCGCTACGCCGTGCGCGTGAACGGCATCGACGCGCTGGCGCTCACGAAATTGGACGTGCTGGACGGGCTCGATCGCATCGACATCTGCACCGCCTACGACGCGGCCGGCCGTTCCCTGACCGAGTTTCCCGCGGATCTGAATGTCGTCGGGGCGTGCGCCCCGGTCTACGAATCGTGGCCGGGATGGCGCACGCCAACCAAAGGCGCCACCCGGTTCGAGGACCTTCCGATCGAAGCGCGGCGCTACATCGCCCGGCTCGAAGAGGTGAGCGGCGTGCCCGTTGCGATCGTGTCCACGGGGTCCGATCGCGGCGAGACCATCGTCCGCGACGACAGCATCGCCGCTCGCTGGTTCCCCGAAGCGTCAATGCGACTCGTCTGAGGCCGGCGGGCGGTGCCGGTCCGCGAAGCTCTGGACGGCGTCCGCTTCGCTGCCGGTCAGCTTGAGGCCGGCGCGATACCGCGGCGGCTGCCCGGCCGGCATCTCGAAGGACGCCCAGACAACGGAGCCCGAGCAGCGCAGCGCCCGGCGGGCGTCGGGTTGGCCCTCGAGCAGCTGCAGGCGCACCCGCTGGTTGGGTCGCAGGATCATCTTCGACAGGACCTGCGCGCCAGCCGAGGACAAATCGACCAGCTCCGCGGGGTTGCCGTCCACCGTGATCGAGACGTCCTGGAGCATTCGGATCCGTTCGGCGCGGCGCGTTCCCCGGTAATCGAGCGCCGGGCTCACCGCCACCGCCTCAGCCGACGCCGCGGCCCCCACGCCTGAGCCGGCTGGTGTGATGCCCGACCCGCTCTTCTTGCGCGTCTTCTCGCGTTCGGGCTTCGCTCCCGCTCCACGCGCCAGGATGCGGATCTCGCATTGGGCGAGACCGGGGTCGTCCATGATGCGGCCCACCAGTGCCTCGCCGCGAGGACTCACGGCGAACGTTTCGTCGACGGCGACGATGGCGGGCTTGTAAGTGGCGACGTACTCGACCGCTTCCCGCACCTGATGATCGGTGAAGCTCTGGACCTGGCGACCGTTGGCCACCTGCGCTCGCAACGCCCCGAGGGCTTCGGCAGGACCAATCACAACAATCCCCGGCACGACGATGGAAGTGTACACCAGCCGCCCGCGTCACGAGGGTCCGGACGCCATCCCTGGGCAACCTGCGTACAATGACAGGCGTGGCTCCCGCGTCGTCGGCGGTCCGCTGCCGCGGGCTCGTCAAGCGCTATCCCGATGTTGTCGCCGTGGCTGGGCTGGACCTGGAGGTCGAACGCGGTGAGTGCTTTGGCCTGCTCGGGCCCAACGGCGCCGGGAAGACGACGACCATTGAAATCCTCGAGGGGCTGATCGAGCAGGACGAAGGCGACGTCGAGGTGCTCGGTCGCCGCTGGCGCGAGCACCGTGCTGAATTGCGGCAGCGGCTCGGGGTGCAGCTGCAGGAGACCCAACTCACCGACAAGCTGACGGTCGAGGAGACGCTCCGCCTGTTCCGATCCTTTTTCGACGAGGGGCCGCCGGTCACCGAACTGCTGGACATCGTCGAGCTCGGCAGCAAGCGCCAGTCGTTCGTCGGCAAGCTGTCCGGGGGGCAGAAACAGCGGCTGTCGGTCGCCTGCGCCTTCGCCGGCCGACCGGACCTGCTGTTTCTCGACGAGCCCACGACGGGCCTCGATCCTCAGTCGAGGCGCCAGCTCTGGGAGGTCCTCCAGCGCTTCCGGTCCGAAGGCCGCACGATTCTGCTGACGACGCACTACATGGACGAGGCGCACGTGTTGTGCGATCGCGTGGGCATCATGGACCGCGGCCGCCTGATCGCGCTCGGTACGCCTCGCGAGCTGGTCGCCTCGCTGGGGGCCGAGCACGTCGTGGAGTTCGGGGTCGAGGGCACGATGCCGCCGGAGGCCACGTTGACGGCCCTGCCGGGCGTGCACGGCATGGCGCGCCGCGATGGTCACATCACCCTGGCGACGGCGGAGCTGCACGCGACGGTGCCGGCCCTTCTCGACTGTCTGCGCGATCTCGGGGCGCCGCTGAGTCTGTTGAGCACGCACAGCGCGACGCTCGAGGACGTCTTCGTGTCGCTGACGGGGAGGCACCTGCGCGATGGCTGATCGAGGCGGCGCCTCGCATCCCCTGATCGAGCTCACGCTGGCCCGCTTCCGCGAGTTCCTGCGCGAACCGGAGGCAGTGTTCTGGGTCTTCGCGTTCCCGGTGATCATGACGTGTGCGCTCGGGGTGGCGTTCCGCTCGCGCGGCACCGAGCCGGTCATCGTCGGAGTCGTCGCCGGCGACGGCGAGGCCGCCATCCGCCGCGGCCTCGAGACGGCGGGCGGCTTCACGATTCGACCGATCGTTCCAGACGATGTGGAGAGGGCGATCCGTGACGGGCGGGCGCCGGTCGTGGTGGTGCCGAGCACGCCGCCGGCGTATCGCTACGACGAGGCTCGTGCCGAAAGCCAGGTGGCGCGGCTGGCGGTCGATGCGGCGTTACAACGGGCTGCGGGCCGGACCGACGCATTCGCGCCGCGAGAGCAACCGATCGAGCTCATTGGCTCCCGCTACATCGACTGGCTGGTGCCAGGCCTCCTCGGCATGAACATCATGGGCACCGGCCTCTGGGGTGTGGGCTTCGCCATCGTCCAGGCGCGCACGCGCAAGCTGCTCAAGCGCCTCGTGGCCACGCCGATGTCGCGGGCCGAGTACCTGGCGTCGCACGTCTTGAGCCGGTTGCTGTTCCTGGCGCTCGAAACGGTCGTCATCGTCGGCTTTGCCTGGGGTGCCTTTGGTGTCGCCGTGCGCGGCCATCTCGCCGCGCTGGCCGTGCTCGCGCTGCTGGGTGCGCTCAGTTTCGGCGGGCTGGGTCTCCTCGTGGCGAGCCGCGCCCGGACCATCGAAGGCGTGTCGGGGCTGATGAACCTCGTCATGATGCCGATGTGGGTGCTCTCCGGCGTCTTCTTCGCGTCGAGCAACTTTCCCGATGTCATGCAGCCCTTCATCCAGGCCTTGCCGCTGACCGCCCTGAACGATGCGCTCCGCGGCGTCATGAATGAAGGCGCGTCGCTGGCCGGGCTGCGCGGTGAGGTCGCGATCCTCCTCGCCTGGGGCATGTTCCCCTTCGCGCTGGCGCTCAAGCTGTTCCGGTGGCAGTGAGAGTGGCCGCGCCTACGCCCGATCGGTCGCCGTATAGTGTCCGAGCAACACCATCTGCGAGTCCAACGGCTCGGCGTCTCCCGTCTTCGCGGCGCGCACGTACGACCCATCGGTCTGGAGCGTCCACGCCCGCGAGCTGTCGTCGCGGACGGCCGACAGCACGACGTCGTGCAAGTGCTGCCGCAGCTCCGGATCCGCGATCGGGCAGAGCACTTCCACCCGACGGTCCAGGTTGCGCTCCATCAGGTCGGCGCTCCCGATGAAGACCTCGGGCTCGCCGCCATTCTCGAAGTAGTAGAGCCGCGAGTGCTCGAGGAATCGCCCGACGATGGAGCGGACGCGGATGCGGTCGCTGATGCCGGGGATGCCGGGTCGCAGGCAACAGACCCCGCGCACGATCATGTCGATGGACACGCCCGACTGGGACGCCTTGTAGAGCGTCCGGATCATGGCCGGATCGGCCACCGCGTTGTTCTTGATGATGATGCCGGCGGGACGGCCCTCGGCCGCATGCGCCATCTCGCGCTCGACCAGCGCGCGGAATCCCTGCCGCAGACCGCCGGGCGCCACCAGCAGTGCATGGTGCGAGCGTCGACTCGAATAGCCGGTCAGGGCGTTGAACACCTCGCTGACGTCGTCGAGGATGCGTTCGTCGGCGGTGAACAGCGCGAGGTCCGTGTAGATCTGTGACGTCTCGCGGTTGTAGTTGCCCGTGCCGATGTGGGCGTAGCGGCGGATGCCGTCGGTTTCCTTGCGCACCACCAGGCACAGCTTGCAGTGCACCTTGATGTTGACGAGTCCGTAGACCACGTGAATGCCGGCCGCCTCCATGCGGGTCGCCCAGGCGATGTTGTTCCGCTCGTCGAAGCGGGCTTTGAGCTCCACCAGCACCGCGACCTGCTTGCCCTGCTCGGCGGCCTCGATCAGCAGGTCGACCAGCGGGGAGTTGGCGCCGATGCGATAGAGCGTCATCTTGATCGCCACCACGTTCGGATCGGTCACGGCGGCGCGGAGGAACGTCTCGACCGAAGTGAACGACTCGAACGGGTGATGGAGGAGGAAATCCTGATCCGCTATCTGCTCGAAGACCTTGTCCGCATCGTCGGGCGCCCACAGCGTCTGCGGAATGAACATCGGGTCCTTGAGCGCCGGGCGGTGCAGCTTCGTAATCTCGCGCCAGTCGCCGAACCCCATCCGATCCGAGGTCCGCATGACGACATCGTCTTCGACCTCGAAGTTCTCCATCAGGATGTGGAGGACACGCCGAGGCATGTCCGACTCGACCTGCAGGAGCGAGAGCGCGCCATAGCGCAGCTGCTTGAGCCCGCGATCCACCGTCTCGAGCAAGTCGTCGGCCTCGTCTTCCTGGATCACCATGTCGGTGTCGCGAATGACGCGGAAGAGATGCGCCCCCTCGAGATGAGTGCCGGGAAAGAGCTCCTGGATGTTGCGGCGAATCACGTCTTCGAGGAATACGAACGCGGTACCGGTGGCCGGCGAGAGGCCATCGGGCAGGGCCACGAACCGCGGCAGCATCCCCGGCACCTTGACGCGGGCGAACTTCGTCCGGCCACCGTGCCGGACGCGCACGGCGAGGTTCATGCTCAGGTTCGAGACGTACGGGAAAGGATGGCCCGGATCGAAGGCGAGCGGCGTGAGGACCGGGAAGATCTGCGCCTTGAAGTATTGCGCGAGCCACGCATCGATGGCCGGGGTGTAGTCGGCAGGCTCGAGGAAGTGAATGCCATCGGCGGCCAGCAGCGGCCTCAGGTCCCGCGACCAGCAAGCCGCCTGCTCGTCCATCTGCGCCAGTGCCCGCGTCCTGATGATCGACAGCTCTTCTTCGGTGGACAGCCCGTCGAACGACGTCTCCTCGATGCCGGCGCGGAATTTCTTCAGGATGGTGGCGACCCGCACCATGAAGAACTCGTCGAGGTTCGTGCCGGCAATCGCCAGGAACTTGACGCGCTCGAGGAGCGGGTGCGACGGGTCCTGGGCCTGCGCGAGGACCCGCCGGTTGAACTCGAGCCAGCTCAACTCGCGATTGATGTACAGCGCCGGGGCGCTGAGATCCGCGCGATCGAGGTGGCTGAAGTCGATGGCCGGAAGACCCGGTTGAATGGCCGGCTCGACGTCACCGCCGCGGCGGCGCCGGGCGCGCCGCCCCCCCAGATTCGGGGGGATATCGGAAGAGGCCACCGCGGTAGCTTATCAAACCGGTGCCATTGGCACCTCTGAGCGAGAGCAGACGCCAAGAATGACCACTTGTGAGGACAGCCCGTGGCCTTCCCGGAGGACGTTTCATCACCCAAACGCATCGAAAGTGTGTAAAATCGGCGTCGTATCGCGTTCTACCCATCTGGCGTGAAACCGCCATCGTGATTCAAGGAGGCTCCGTATGTCGCTGACCCGTCGGCGACTCTTTCAGCGTCTGGCGACCCCGGATTACTCCGCGCAGGCGGAGTGGATATCCGCGAGGGGCCGCGAAGCCGGCATGATCGAGTACAGCGAGCAGGGCACGGCCACAGGGGCCGCGCCCATCCGCATCGCCAGCAACGAAAACCCACTCGGGCCCGGCCAGCACGTGCTCGACGCGATTGTCGGGAAGTTCCCTGAGGCTCACCGCTACCCGTTCAACGCCATTCAGCACGAAGGGGTGCTCATCAAGGCGGTTGCGGACAAGTTCCAGGCCCAGCCTGAGAACGTCCTGCTCGGCCCCGGCTCGGGCGAGATTCTGACCCACTCGGTGCGCGCGTTCACCTCCGAGTCCAGGCCGTTGGTCACCGCGTGGCCGTCGTTCGAGAGCCCTCGCGACACGGCCAAGAAGATCGGCACGCCGGTGACGGAAGTGGGATTCGACGGGAAACTGCGAATCGACATCGCCAAGATGG
>DATLLC010000200.1:0-10723 GCA_035538015.1 Vicinamibacterales bacterium | reverse complement strand
ATGAAGCGGGAGGCCGGGGCGTGGCGGCCCACCTGCAGGTTGAGGCGCCGCGCCAGTGCCGGCAGCGGCATGTCCTCGTCGACCAGTGTGCGCAGGATTGCGAGCAGCAGCGCCATCAGCAACGCGGCCGGGCTAGCCTTGCCCGCGACGTCGCCGAGCGCCAGCAGCACCGTGCCGTCCGGTCGCGGCAGGATGTCGTAGAAGTCGCCGCCCACGGTATTGGCGGGTTGGGTGAGCCCGAACGCTTCCACACCAGGTACCGACCACGTGCCTTCGGGGAGCATCGCCCTCTGGATCTCGCGCGCCACTTCCAAATCGCGCTTCAGCGAGAGGCGGTCGGCCACCTCGAGCAGTACGAGGAGGTTCAGGAGCAGGAACCCGGATAGCAGCCACATCGTCCCATCGGCGAACAACGGGGCCGGCACGCCGACGCGCATGAGGAAGAGCGCGATCGGCAGGCGAAAGGTGAGGATCCCGAAACCATTGAACAGCTGGAACAGCCCGATCACCGAGGCGACAAGGGCCAGCCCGTAAATGGCGCGCCTGGCGGGCGACAGCCGCATGGTGAAGGCAAGAAAGAACGCCTGCAGGTACTTGACGGCACGGCGATGCCAGGGGAGGCCCTCGAGTTCGGCCGTGTTGACGCCGCGGGCGAAGAACCGGTAGGCCTCGGGCGTCTCGCGCGTGAACAGTTTGCCGAGATCCTCGGCGTTCAGGTCCTGTGTGTAGGTGTTGAAGAATTCCCGCGCCTTGGAGGCAGGCGGCATAGACAAATACTACGCCTGGGAGCCGGACGAAGTTCAGAACGGCCTGCTTACTTCTGCCTTTGGCCTTCCCTGGGCAATTCGTACAGCGCGTCGCCCTCCGCGTAGCTCGTAACCCGTCTCACGCCGTGGGCGTTGAGCCAGGCCAGCAGGGCCCGGCTTTCGTCCGGATTGCCGAAGGCGGGCGTGTGCACTACCACGTGCGTGGTGCCCGCGCCGACGAGTGCGTCCCAGGCCATCTGACTGTCCACCTCGAAGCGTCGAATCGCGGCCAGCCGGCGCCGATACCCTGGAGGAAACGCCCCGCTATAACCGTTCAGGACACGCTTTCCGTGGACGGCGGCGTAGTAGACCGCGCGGATCTCCCAGGCCGGATCGCCGAAAGGAAACTCCGCCACCACGGCGTCCGCCGGCAGGGCGCGCACATCGGCGTAGATGCGAGGTGCCGCGGCGCGCGGGTACACGCGGGCCGGGGGCGTGGCCTCGTTGGTTGCCCAGGTGTGGTTCATCATCAGCGGCATCGCCGCCCCGTCGGCGACGATGAACACGGCAACCGCGGCCACGATGAGGGGTCCCCAGGATCGACGCAGGATTCTCGACGCGCCAAAGGCGGCTGCGAGTGCCAGGAACAGCCCGGCAATCATCGCGTAGCGCGCCGGCACTCGGACGCCGGTGAATCCTGGTACGTAGCGGTACAGCGCGTCGTACAGCCCGAAACCTGACACGCGGTAAGGGCCCGCCGAGGGCGCCGGCCCGAGCGACAACCAGACTGCAATGATGAGCAGGGCCACGATCGCGGTAATCGGCTGCGCGGCGGTGCGGGAGACGCCCGTGCGCCAGCGAGGCGACACCAGCGCGAGGACAAAGAACGGGATCAGCGACTGCATCAGCAGACGCACCGGCGTGGAGGCGCGGATCGAGAGTCCCGCGACGCGCACGCTGAAGCCACCGACGAGAACCGTGCTCAGCCACGCGACGGCCTGCACCACGAGTAGCACGATCAGCAGCTGCGTCAGGCGCCGCCGCCAGGTGGGGAGTGGCGGGACGGTCGCCGCGGCCGCGCGACCGTCGGCGACGGCTCCGGCCATGGCGACGAGCGCGAGGATCGGCGCCGTGACGCCGAGAAACGTTTCACCCTCGCCATGGGGGTGGTAGCGCAGCAGGTGGCCCCAGAGGTGAATGGGCTCGGCCGCGGTCGCATAGGACCAGACGTTGGCGGAGAACGCCAGTACCTCGCCGAATGGCCGCTCGAACGCGTAGAGCCGCTGTACCTCCAGGTACGGCAGCAGGAACGGGAGCGTCAGGCCGATGGTGGCGAGCGCCGCCGCGGCCAGGCTCACCCAGGCGCGGCGATCCCCGAGCCGGCCGGCGCTCCATAGCTGTTGCAGGACGAAGAGCGGCACGAACGGTGCGAAGTAGAGCAGGTAGTAGCCGCACGACCAGTTCTGGAGGACGAGGGCGATCGTACCGCCGATCAGCCCGCGCGTGGATCGGAACGCGATGTAGCGGTGAAAGCCCCAGAGCGCCAGCGGCATCCACTCCGAGCTCAGCACCTGCAGGTGCGGCACCTGCGAGATGCGATATGGCAGAAAACCGAAGACCAGGCCCGCGATGATCCCGGCGCGCCAGTCGCCCGTGAGGTCGCGCGCCAGCAGGTAGGCGCCGATCGCCGAGATGACGAACGTCGAGAGGAACAGCAGGTTGTAACCGAGGATGATGTTGCCGGTCAGCGCGTAGATCGGCGCGATCTGCAGTGCCTGCGCGAACATGTGTTCCGAGAACGCGAGGCTGTACGGCTCGGGGTGGAAGATGTTGCCATTCCAGAACGCCGCCCACGTGATCGTGCCGGTGAGAAGGCGTGGCGCATGCTCGGCGCCCCAGGCCAGGATCCACATGTTGAGCAGCGAGTCGCCGAGATCGCCGGGGACGTCGCGGCTCAAGCCGAGCGCGAGCGGCCACGTGAAGACGAGGGTGAGGGCCGTAAATCCGAGCGCCACCCACGCCAGCCGGCGGTCGCGCGGTCGGGGATCGATCACGCGAAACGGTAGGCGGCCATGTCGTCGTAGATCGCGCCCAACTCGGCGGGCGGCGCGAGAAACACGACGCGGAAGAAGCCATCCGAGGGATCGGTGCCAAATCCCGAGCCGTACACCACGAGGATCCCGGTGGCGCGCAGCAGGCCGAGCACGTAGTCGCGATCGGTCCGGCCCGGCGGCAGGGCCATCTTCGGCATCGCGTAGAACGCGCCTTTCGGGGCCACGCACGTCATGCCGGGCATCGCGTTCAGCCGCGCGGTCGTGAGCTCGGCGCGCCGCCGCAGCTCGCGCCGGAAATCGTCCTGATGCGAACGGTCTCCAGTCAGCGCGGCGGTCACCGCGTACTGCATCGGCCCTGGGCTGCACAGGCGGCCGTCCGCCAGCTTCTTGATCGCGGCTAATGCAGGATCGAGCCTCGCCGAGCGCCCCACCGCCATCCAGCCAGCCCTCCACCCCGGTGCCAGGTACGCCTTCGACAAGCTGGAATACGAGATGATCGCCGCGTCCGGGTTCAGAATTGCCATCGGCGGCACAGAACCGTCATAGGCCAGATCGCCGTACACCTCGTCGGCGAGAATCACCAGCCCGTGCTGCTCGGCCACCGCGATGAGCGCGCGGCGCGTCTCGTCGGGATAAATCGCGCCGGTCGGGTTGTTCGGATCGATGACCACCAGCGCGCGTGTCTTCGGCGTGATGACGCGGCGGATGTGATCGAGGTCTGGGAGCCACTCGTTGGCGTGATCCGTCCGGTAGTACACCGGCGTCGCGCCGATTTTCGCCAGCACCGCGGTGTAGAGGGGATAGGTCGGCGAAGGCACCAGCACTTCCTCGCCCTCGTCCACGATGGCCGTCAGGGCCAGCTCGATGCCCTCAGAGGTTCCGGAGGTGATGAGCACACGATCGGGGTTTGTGTCCACGCCCCGCCGTGTGAAATCGGCGGCGACCGCCTCTCGCGCCTCCGCGATACCCGGTGACGCGGTGTAACCATTGTGGCCGTCACGCATCGCCTTGACCACCGCCTCGATCAGGTGTGGCGGGGTGAGGAAGCCGAACTGGTTGGGATCGCCGATGTTCAGATAGCGGACCTTCCGGCCTCCCGCCTCGACCTTCCGTGCTTCGGCAACGATATTGCGAATGGCATACGTGAAGCGGTCGACACGCTGCGCCGTACGGATGCTGGAGGTCGCGGTGGACACGGCAAACATGGTAAGTCCGGATCAGGCTCGCGGGGCAGTGAAACGGGTCCCCGCGCGCACGGATGTGCAGGTTCGGGAAGCTCCTGCCGACATAATGGGTGTCTCGGACACAGCGTCATGTAAAAGCTACATCTTACATGGTCCGGCGCCGGCACCCCATCGTTGATAGCGACGTTAAACGTCATGAATTCAATAAGTTACTGGATTGGCAAGAATCTTGGTTATCCGGGGGACATGCAGCGGCGCCTCCTCGCCCGCAGCATGCTGGTCTTGACGGTGTTCACGTCGGGGCCGGTGCTGGCGCAGGGACACGATGAGGGGGATGCCCAGGCGGTGTTCAGGGCGGGTGTCGATCTCGTCACGGTGAGCGCGACGGTCCGCGACAGAAAGGGGCGACTCGTGACTGGCCTGGAGGCCCGGGACTTCGAGGTGGTAGACGGCGGCGAACGTCGCGCCATCAGTCAGTTCCGCACGGATCGCGCCCCACTGAGCCTGGCGATTCTGTTCGATGTGAGCGGCAGCATGGATGTTGCCGACCGCATGACCGCTGCAAGGTTTGCGGCCCATCACCTCCTGTCTTGGCTGGAGCCGGGTCGCGACGAGGCCGCGCTGTTCGCGTTTGACAGCCGGCTGCACGAGGTGGCCCCGTTTACGGTCGATACGCGTGCTTTGAACGGCGCGCTGGGGGAGGTCGATCCGTTCGGGGCCACCTCACTGCACGATGCGATCGCGGAGGCGGCGAATCGCGTTGCCGTCCGCAATCACCCACGACGGGCCGTCGTGGTGCTCACCGACGGGATTGATACGGCGAGCAGCAAGACACCAGCGCAGGTATCAGGACTCGCATCGGCCATCGACGTGCCGGTCTACATCATCGCGACCGTGCTGCAGATCGATGACCCCGGCTCGGACCGCGCCACCCCGCAGAGCGGTATGCGGGCGCCGGTGGAGAGCGGCACCGTGGAGGATCTCGCTCGCTGGACCGGGGGTACGTTTCAGTACGCGAGCGGCCCCGCGTCGACGAGCAAGGCGGCGAAGGACGTCGTCGACGAGCTTCGCCAGCTGTATCTCATTGGCTTCGAGCCGGACGCCGCCCCGGGGTGGCACTCGATCGAAGTGCGAACGAAGGACGCGGCCAACACCGTTCGCGCCCGCGGCGGCTACAACGTGGGTGGCCTGCGTCATTGAGTTGAACGGCAGTCGATAACCGACGGAGTGGCTTTTCAGGAGGCCTTTATGCGTAAACAGATGATGGTGTTGGCAATCTCGGCTGCGACGCTCGCCGTTGCCCCGGCGTGCGCCACCAAGGGGTTCGTCCGTGAATCGGTCGGCGAGGTGAACGAGAAGGTCGGCACGCTCAGCCAGTCGCTCGAGGAGACTCAGGAGCGGGTCAAGCAGAACGAGCAGAAGATCGGCGAGGTGGATCAGCGCGCGGCCCAGGCCAACACGGCGGCCGGCGCCGCCCAGAAGTCGGCTGATTCCGCCAACACGAACGCCACGCAGGCGGGCGAAGTCGGCAAGCGCGCCGAAGCGCGGGCGGCCTCGGTGGAAGCCGAGACCCGCAAGCTGATCTTCGAGACGGTCATCAGCGAAGACTCTGGCAAGTTCAAGTTCGGCGCGGCCGAGCTGCCCGACGAGGCCAAGGCCGCCATCGACACGATGGTGGGCCAGCTGAAGAACGACAAGAAGAACGTGTTCATCGAGATCGAGGGGCACACCGACAACGTCGGCGACGCGCAGTACAACGAGCGGCTGGGCCTGGAGCGCGCTGAAGCGGTGAAGCGTTATCTCTACGAGCAGCACCAGCTGCCGCTCCACAAGATGAACGTGATCAGCTACGGCGAAGAGAAGCCGGCGTCTGACAACAAGACCCGCGACGGCCGCGCCCAGAACCGCCGCGTCGTCATCAAGGTCCTGGCGTAAGGTCTCGCGTTCGACCTGAGCCACTCCGTTCACCAGAAGCCCCCGGCGGGTGACTCCCGTCGGGGGCTTTCTGTTTGAACCGGCAGCGGTTCCTCCGCATACAGCGCACGGCCGTTCCGCCAGCCCGATGCCAGGAACGCAATCGTCAACCCCGCCGTGGCCGCGGCCGCGCCGACATCGAACAGTCCGAAGGATCCGAGCCCGGGGATGGCGACTCGGGGGTCCCGGATCAACGCGAGCGCTCCGGCGCCGAGCACGAACCGAAGTTCCGTCGGCCCCATGCCCATGAACGCCATCCTGAACTTGCCCCGCGCGGCCGTGGCCAGAAAGACCTCGGCCATCACCGCGAAGTAGGCGGCGAGCAGCAGCATCGCCAGTACCGGGGTGACGTGGCCGCCCAGCACCAACCCGGCAAACAAGAACGCCGTGCCGACGATATCGAGCACGTGGTCGACGTAGTAGCCGAAGCGTGGCCGCTGCTGCCTACGCACTCGCGCCAGCGTCCCGTCGAGGCTGTCGCCAAACCAGTTCACCGCCAGCCCGACGACGACCAGGGGAAGGGCCCAGGCGTAGGTACCCCCGGCCGCGAAGGCCGCCCCGACCGCGACCATGCCGGACACCCCGACCACCGAAAGGTGATCCGAGGTGACCCATCGCGGCAGGCGTTCGGCCATCCAGATCAACGTCCGCTTCTCGAGGTGCGCCAGCACTCCGGTGTTCAGTCTCGAGTGCGTTGCCGCGGCATGCCCTGCCGGGCTCATCGCCGTGCTCATGATGCTCTCCATCGGAAGACGCGCGCAGAAGCGCGACGCATGGCAAGGTCTTGTCTGCGGCCTCACTGCGGCCGCCTCTATTTGGGAATGTGCTGGGCGCGCCCCGACAGGCTCACCGCGAACACCAGCTAGAATCGGGCAGATGGACCCCGAACGGTGGCAGCGCGTCCGCGCGGTCCTGCAGGAAGCGGCCGGGCTCGAGCCCGGCGAGCGCGTTCGATTCCTCGATCGCGCCTGTCCAGATCCGCAGGATCGGCACGAGGTGGAATCGCTCCTCGCCACTAACGACAGCGACCCGGATTTCCTGGAAGAAGGCGCAGCGCCGCTGGCCGCCGCGCTGTTCGCCCCACGTGGCAGCCTCGGGCCCGGCAGCAGGCTGGGCGCGTATGAGATCGTCCGGGAGCTCGGCCGCGGCGGGATGGGCGTCGTCTACCTCGCCACCGACACCAAGCTCGGACGCCAGGTCGCCCTGAAGCTGCTACCGGAGAACCCCGGCCACGATGGACAATGGCGCGCACGGCTTCGTCGCGAAGCGCGTGCGGCGGCCGCGGTCTCGCATGCCGGCATCGCTCAGGTCTACGCGCTCGAAGACGACCCTGGGGGCCCGAGCTTCGTCGTGTCCGAGTACGTCGATGGCCGGACCTTGCGTGAAGAGATTGGCCAGGGCCCCCTCCCGGTTCCGCGCGCGCTCGACACGGCGCGCCAGGTGGCGAGCGCTCTGGCGGCGGCGCATGCCCGCGGCGTGTTCCATCGCGACGTCAAGCCTGAGAACGTGATGCGCGCCAGGGACGGGACGGTCAAGGTCCTGGATTTCGGGCTCGCGCACATCGATCGCGATGGCAACGAGACCCGGCTCACCCGCACCGGGACGTTGATGGGGACTCCGGGATATATCTCACCCGAGCAGCTGCACGGCCAGGAGGCGGGCCCGGCCACGGACATCTATGCCCTCGGCCTGCTGCTGCACGAGATGCTCGCCGGCCAGCACGCCTTCGCCGGTTCGAACAACAGCGCCACCGCGCTGATGGCGCGCGTGCTCGAGGGCGCGCCCAACCCGTTGCCTTCGGATGTCGTCGCCGAGTGCCCCGGCATCGACGCCCTCGTCGGCCGTTGCCTGGCCAGGCGCCCCGACGAACGGTACCTCTCGATGGCCGCCCTTGCCGCCAGCCTCGAACATCTGGTGCGCGCCGACGGCACCGCCGTCCCCTTCGCGCTCGCGGCGTCCGAGCCGCCCACCTCCCGGCACACGGGATGGTGGCAGCTGCACCACGTCATCGTCAGCGTCTTGTACATCGCGACGATCCTGCCGGCATGGCTCAACCGCGGAGCCCCGCTGCCGTCTTGGGTGCACAACGGCGTAGTCCTGGCTGTGATCCTGGCGGCCGCCCTAGCGTCGACCCTCCGCCTTCATCTGGTGTTCACCGCGCGTGTCCATCCCGCGCACCTGGCCCCAACCCGTCATCGCGCTCGCGCGTGGATCCGTGCGGCCGATGGGTTGATGACACTCGCGCTCCTGGCCGCGGCGGGAGCGGCGCTGCTCCGCGACCGCGTGTGGTTCGCGGCGCTGTTCTTCACCGTGGCCGCGAGCGCCACCGTGGCGTCGCTGCTCATCGAATCGTCGACGACCCAGGCTACGTTTGGAGACGAAGGATGACCGAGTCGAGCGGGGCCGGCGCGGACCTGCCACGGCTGCTCGCGGAGGCGTCCGAGGGCAAGCGCGAAGCGCTCGATGCGCTGCTGCCGCTCGTCTACGATGAGCTGCACCGGCAGGCGGCCGCCTATATGCGCCGGGAGCGGCCCGGTCACACCATCCAGGCGACCGCACTCGTGCACGAAGCCTACCTGCGCCTGATGAAGGAGCCGAACACGCGCTGGCAGAGCCGCGCGCACTTCTGCGCGATCGCGGCGAACTCGATGCGTCAGATCCTGGTCGAGCGCGCGCGGGCGCGCGGGCGCCTGAAGCGTGCGGGAGGACAGCAGAGGATTACGCTCTCCGATGCCATCGCCGCTGTCCCGGCGTCGGGCGCCACCGTGGACGTCGAGGTGCTGGACGCCGCACTCTCGCGGCTCGCCGAACTGGACCCGCCGTTGGCGCGCCTGGTCGAAGTTCGATTCTTTGGCGGTCTGTCGATCGAGGAAGCGGCGGAGGTGCTTGGCGTGTCCCCGGCGACGGTAAAGCGCCACTGGGCCACGGCACGAGCCTGGTTGAAGCGCGAGATGCGTGGGGCCGGGTGAAACCGGACGAGAGGGCGGGACGCCATGAGGCAGACCGTGCCTGCCCCATGGTCCGCCGAGAGCGACCGGTGCGCTACTCGGGCACCGGAAGGACCTGCCCGCGGATCTCGCCGCCGGGATTGACCGTACTGTGCACGTTGGCGTAGACCTGGCCCAGGACCAGGGCCTCGATGAAGTCGTCCCACGAGCCGATGCCTTGGGCCTGCCGCGGGACCAGATCCGCCGACGTGGCCGTGCCGCTGATCGAGAAGTCGTTCGAGATGTTCGGCTGAACGACGAAGTTCACGACGACCGGACCAGCCACGCCTGGGCCGCCGACGTGGAAGTGTGCCTGGGTGGTGCCCGAAGGCATGTTGTAGACGTCGACCTTGTAGGTGACGGCGCGCGTCGCGGTGTTCAGCGTGACGGTCGCCGTCCCGCCGGAGCCACTCGCAATGCCCGGCACTTCGTTCGCGCCAGACAGAAGAGCGGTGAATCTCATGGTCTGGGCTTCGGCCGACGCCGATCCCACCAGCAGCGCCAGGGCGGCGGCCCCAGCCAAAGACAGCACTCGTCGCATCGTGAGTCTCCTTCGTGCGCGGACACCTTCAGCGCGGCCGGGGATCGAGCAGAATTCGCGCCAAGCCGATGTCGTCGAATGTCGTGGCAAACCCCCGGAGCGATAATACCGGGATTGGACGCCTTACGCTGGAGGAAAGCGCCCTTACGCCCGGAGTAATCCGTCGCCGCGCTTTCTGTGGAGTATCCTGAGCCATCATGGGCGCTCCGGCCCACCCACCCGAACAGCCTCGGACGACGCGACACGTGCGCGAGTTGCTGGTGATTGGCCCGAGCGCGTGGACCGAGCTGGGCCTGACTCCGTCGGACTGGGCAGATTGCCACGTCACGGAGATGGCCCGTGAGGCAGATGCCCTGGCCCACCTGACCCGGCGGGCCGTCGATGTCGTCCTCACCAGCCCGTCAACGTCGGTCACCCGCGTCATGGGCATCGCGAAGGAGGCGCGCCGGCTGCAACCCGGCGTTCGGGTCATCGTCATCGCGGCGCAACTCACGCCCGAGGACATCATCAGCGCTTTGAAGAGTGACGTGTACGCGTGCTTTGCCCTGCCGGTTCCCGCCGAGGAGCTCCGCGGCTCGATCAGGCAGGCGCTCGACGACGACCACGGAGAGAGCGGGATCGAGGTGGAGTCTGCGGTGCCGCACTGGATTGCGCTGCGTGTGTCGTGCCGGCGGGTGAATGCCGAGCGCCTCACGCAGTTCATGAACGAGCTGGCCGGCGACCTTTCCGAGAGCGATCGATATCAGCTGATCACGGCGTTTCGCGAGGTGCTCCTGAACGCAATGGAGCACGGCGCCGGCTTCGATCCCGACAAGGTCGTCGAGGTCGCGGCGGTCCGCACCGAGCGAACGCTCGTGTACTACTTCAAGGATCCGGGCCCCGGATTCAACGTGCACGCGCCGAAGATGGTGGCGTCGGACACGGACCCGCTCTCACATCTGAGCGAGCGCGAAGCCGCCGGCAAGCGGGTCGGAGGATTCGGGTTGCTGCTGGCGACCAAGCTCGTCGACGAAGTGCACTTCAACGAGAGCGGCAATGAAGTGATCCTCGTCAAACACAGAGACTAGGGATCAGGGATCAGGGGTCAGGGATCAGGGATCAGGGATCGGTGCTGCCGCCGGCCTCCTAATTCTTGTTACCGATGTCGAGCAGGTACGGCTGGTCGCGGAGCTCTCGGCTTAGGCGGGTGTGGCGCTGGCACCAGGGATCGAAGTGCTGGGCCATTGCGGCCATCACT